>NZ_JBFAIS010000015.1:0-210856 GCF_040654795.1 Streptomyces sp. NPDC050617
AATGTTCTGTGGGCAATGATCCGCGACGGAGCGTGCTATCAAGCTGCACCACCAGTCACGATGGTCGCTTGACTTTCTGATTGGGAAGTCTTTTAACCTGCTGCGTGTAGTGGTCCGAGGCCAGAGTGTCAGTGCCCGGTGATACCTATAGGGCGTGGAAGATGCGATTTCGGGTGCGATAGCCGTCCTGCGTGAAGCCTTTCCGGCAGAGGTCCGTCACCGCCCTTTGGACAGGGACGAGCTTCGGGTGTGGGAGTGCAGGCACGGGGTGGTGCTGCCGGAGCCGTATCGCACTTTCGTGACCGAGATCGCGAACGGTACCGACGATGGTCCGCCAGACGAAGGTGGTCTGCTGCCGCTGGGAGAAAAACCGGAAAGCTGGGCTGTCTGGGAAGCGGACTGCTGGATGAGTCCGGAGCCGTTCGACGGCACCGCCGTACGCGTACCCGGCCAGCCCTTCCCTCTTGAGGAGGAGTGGCAGTGGGAGTACGACTACTACGACCACACTCGCCACTCGTCTCTGTTGCACCAGACCTACCAGCGGGGCTCCGTGCTGCTGGGCAGCGACGGGCCCGGTGAGTACTGGATGCTGGTGGTGACCGGGCCGCAACGCGGCCGGGTGTGGTGGCTCAGAGACGGATGCGCCGCACCCTATGCCGACCGCCCATCCGATCAGCCGGGGGGCGATTTCCTGCACTGGGTGAGGGACTGGCACGTCGGACAGGGCTGGTGGCGGGCCGAGTAGCGCCTCCATACCCAGGTCGCGGACTCGACCGGCGGACGGACCGGTGAGAACGCTGGTGGCCGAGCACCGGAGGGGCACGGCGCGATGTACGACGCGCTGAACAACGGGACCATCGACGTGCCCCGGCTGCGGCAGGTACTGGCCGGCCTGCCCCTGCCTCAGGCAGCCGATGGGCGCCTGGTCCTCGCCGTCGACGTGTGCAACTGGCTCCGTCCCGGCACCCCGACCAGCACGGATCGTCTGTTCTGCCACGTCTACGGCCGCAGTGGCCGGTCCTCGGACCAATTCATCCCCGGCTGGCCGTCGTACTCCTTCGTCGCCGCCCTCGAATCGGGCCGGACATCGTGGTGCCGGCTCCTGGACGCTGTCCGCCTCGGACCCGCCGACGATGTCGCCGAGGCCACCGCCGCCCAGCTCCGCCGGGTGGTCACCGACCTGATCGAGGTGGGTCGCTGGCACTTCGGCGACCGCGACATCCTCATCGTCTTCGAGTTTCCAGGTCGACGCCTGCCCGGGGCCAGGACCCGCTGCCCCTCTGGCTCTGGTCGTCGGCGATCGCCCTGAGCGGCGAGGACGTCGATGTCCGCTGGTAGACGTTCCTGAGGCGCTTCGTCCTGGAGCACACGTTCCGGCTGATGAAGCAGACCCTGGGCTGGCCCCGGCCGAAGCTCCGCACCCCCGAGGCCGGCGAACGCTGGATGGATCTGGATCGTCATCGCGGCCCACACTCAGCTCCGCCTCCTCCGCCTCCTCCGCCAGGCGGCCACCGACCTGAGACGGCCGTGGGAGAAACCGACCGGCCGGCTTACCCCGGCCCGAGTCCGCCGGGGGTTCAGGAACCTCCGCCCACACCTGCTCTGTCCAGCCCGTGCGCACAAACCCTCAACGCCCTGCCCCGGAAGGCCAGTTGGCTCGAAGAACCGGCGACCCGCCACCCACTGCGACGTGGGCAAGACCGTAAAGCGACCAGAAAGCATCACTGAATGAAACTGACTCGGGCCATAGGGAACAAGCTAACCGACCGGACGACCATGTCGTCCAGGGCGGCGTCGCGGCGGGGTGCGCAGAGGTGCCCCGCGACGGCGGCTGCGAAGGGGTGCGGCGGGAAGGCCGTGCATGTCGGTAGGGGCATGCGGTCCGCCGTGCCGTACCCGTCGTCGGTATCGATGCTGGCGTCGCGGACGGGGCGCTCACCGCGCTGTACGGCGAAGCGATTCCCTATGCGGGCAGGCCGCTTGCCTCGCCGCGGCGTTCAGTGTTCGGGTGGCAGCAGCCGCTCCAGGTAGGTATCCAGCGCCTGTGCCGTTTCTGCCGGGGGCATCGCGTCGGGGGCGGTGACCGCGTCGAACATGAGGCCGTCGACCAGCGCGAGGAGCAGTCGGGCCTCGCGTTCCGGGGCGGGGCCGGGCTGTCCGCTCGTCGCGGGGAGCGCCTCGTCGAGCGCGAGCCGCAGTTCGTCGCGGATCGCGCTCAGCGTTTCGCGCTGGATGTCCGCGAGGACGGGCGAGGTGAGGGAGCGGGCCGCGAAGGCGAGGTAGACGCGGCACTCCGCGAGGCGGCGTGCGTCGAGCGGCAGCAGTTGGCGCAGGGCGGCTCGTATCGACTGGCGGGGTTCGGCCGTCGCGTCGAGGCGGGCGATGCGGGCGCGGGTGCGCTCCACGACCTGTCGGAAGGCGAAGGCCAGCATCTCGTCCTTGGTCGAGAAGTAGTACTGCACCGCCCCGATGGATACGCCCGCCGTTGAGGCGACCTCGCGGACGCTGACCTGGTCGAGGCCGCGGGAGCCCGCGATGTGCAGCAGCGCGTCCGCCAGCTGTTCCTGTCGAGATTCACTCACGAGAGTACAATACGAATGTATGGGACATTATGGAAGTAGCCGAGATGTGGCGCTCGGCCTGTTCACCGTCACCGGGGTCGCGGTGGGCCTGGTCTGGGCGTGGTGGCTCATCGACCCCACCGCGCCGCAGGGCGCCCTCCTGCCCGCCGTCGTCAGTGCCGCCCTCGCGGCCAACATCCCCCTCACGCTGGCCAGTACGCGCCTCAAACGCGCCCTGGTGACCCCCGTGCAGCGATACCTGATCAACCCGCCGGTCCGCCTCCTCCTGCGCATGGGGCTGATGCCGCTCGGCTACGCCCTGCTGGAGACCCGGGGACGCAGCAGCGGCCGGCCCCGCACCACACCGGTCGGCAACGGCCGCCGCAAGGACACCTTCTGGATCGTCGCCGAGCACGGGCAGCGCGCCGGATACGTGCGCAACATCCAGCGCTGCCCGCAGGTGCGGGTCAGGCTGCGCCAGGGCTGGCGTTTCGCGTGGCGCGAGGGCACGGCCCACCTGCTCCCCGACGACGACCCGTACGCACGGCAGCGGCGAATGGGCCGCTTCCACCCACTGCGCGCCCTGAACGCGATCGTCGTCCGCGTCATGGGAAGCGAACTGATGACCGTGCGCATCGACCTGGCTCCCCTCTCGCAGGGCAGCAAGCACGGTGCCACGATCGCCCGCGCCCTCGCACGGGCGAGAGCGGCCACCGCACGCAGCCCCAGGCTCCGGGCCGGGCACTGACCAGCCCCACACCCGCCTGGGGCGGCCCGTGACGAGGTGGCAAACGCCGGCGAAGAGGCGGACGAAGCGCGGGAGAGCGAGCCGCCGCGGACACCGTGGCGCTTCCGCGGGCCGCGATGGGCTGCGAGGGCTGAGGGTTGCCGCCGTTCGAGGGCCCTCCGATTTTCCCCAGCCGCCCGGAGCCTGGTTTCTGCCACATGACTCAAACCTCCTGCTGCGGCCGAAACCAGTGGACTAGAAATGCCGGGCGGGAATTCCCCCGAAACAGGAGGTCCATGATGAGCACGGGCACGGGTATGCGCCGACGAGCCGCGACGACTGCCGTGACGCTGACGTTGGCGGGCACACTGGGGGGCGGCCTGATGACACCGGTGGCGTCTGCCGCCGGCCACGGGCCCTGCTACGACGGGCGGTGCACGACCAAGGTGTCGGCACCCAAGACCATCAAGGTCGACAGCCGCACGTTCGGGTTCAAGCAGTTCAAGATCACGCGCATCAGCTCCCGGACCGTGACCGTGTCGGCCACCACCACGACCGGAGCACGGCTCGGCGGCAGCGCCAGCGCGGGCAGCACCGTCCAGCTCAACAACCTGAAGATCTGGGTGAAGTCGATCTCCGGCCGCAAGGCCAAGCTCCAGCTGTCCCCCACGTCGCGCTGAGCCCGCCGTCGAACCCCGGCGCGTTCGTCTCACGCCGGGGCTCGACGTCCCCCCCCAGCAGACACGGCCGTCCTTACCCGCTGCTTGAATTGCCCGTTCGGGGCGGCATGGGATCCTGGGGAGAGCGAATGTTCACCTGGGCCGCTTGAACGTGAACGTCAGAGACTTGACCGACCCGCTGCTGTTCGTTTGGTGCGGCGCATGGCTCACAAGCTGCCACCCCTCCCTTCCGTACCGCTCAAGCGCCGAGTTGACCTCTGCTTCGTATCCCCCCTCGACGAAGACGGACCGCGGCTCGAAGATCACGAACTTGTGCTCCCACATCTCCATGCCGTCACCCTGCCCAAACCGCAGCAGTCATATGAGCCCCACCGCAGGCGAGCGGCTCCGCGCAGACCGGATGGAGGGGCAGGCCGAGACCCTGCTCGAAGAACGAGTACGCGGCCGCTGCTGCTGAAGTGGGCGGGGGGAGGCCTGACCGGCCTCGAGGACGCCCCGCCGCATCAGTCCTGATCCGTCGGCAGGAGACGTGACGGGCTGGGGAGAAGGGCTGTCGCTCCGCCGCGCGGCAATGGAACTGCACCGAGCCGGACAACTCGGTCTGCGGCCCGGCTTCGCCCGCATACGGCGCCGCCCGGCTCCGGTCGGTCAGCAGCTGGATCGGCCGTGGCGTGAACGCGGGGCAGCCCCGCGCCTGAGCGGGCGGGGCTGCCCGGGCTGAGGTTGCGGGTGGGGCCAGCGGCGGTGGCGGCCACGGCCCCAGGCTGCGCGATCCGGGACGTGTCCGCGGGCGTCGCGGAGTGTGGCGGTGTCGTGGTCGTTGTCCCAGACGCAGTCGCAGCGGCCCTGGCAGACGTCGTGGCGAGCGCCGTGTCCACGGCCGGTGTGGACCGTGACGCCGAAGCGGCCCTCCAGGCGCAGGCGGTCGAAGCGGCAGCGGTTGCCCTGCTGGTCGGTCAGGGGGAAGCCGCGCAGGTTCGCCGGGTGCCGGGAGAGGTTCTTCACTTCCACCCACCCGGCGTTGAGGCCGCGGTGGGAGTGGTCGACCAGCGCGAGGAGCAGCCGGGCCTCGTGCTCCGGGGCGGGGGCGGGCTGGCCGCTCGGTGCGAGGAGCGCCGCGTCGAGCCGGACGCCGCGCGCGGTGCCGCGACTGGCTACCCGCCCGCACCCCCGAACACGGCTCCACCCCCGGACACATCCGAAGGAAGAAGCGCACACCCCACACCGGTAGCGGCACCCCACCCCCGCGCGCCTCCCGCACCACACCCCACGCCCCAGCCACACCCGCCGGTGCCGCGGAGAACAGTGACCACGAGCGGCCAGACGTCGGTTCATCGGCCGGGCCTCATCTCGGCCACGGCAGCACGGAGAGTTCGGGCCACTGGCTTCTCCAGCTCGGTGTCTTGGCATCATAGTCCGCCCACCGAATGGTGGGCGGATCGGTTTGCCTTGCCGACGTTATGTTATGTCGATATTTCCCACGGGCCGGCCGTGCTGATCTGTATATACCCGGGCCCAGGGATTCTCAAGGTTCCCCGAATGGATCCGGAATCCAGCAGCTCTGTGACCTTTTCCCCGGTCCGTGAAATATGGACAATGTCTACCCCCTGATCTGCGGTTCGCCGATCGAATGAATGCGCGATGGAATGAATCCCCGCAGGGCACTGCAGTACATCTGCGGCTTCGCCTTTGATGGTTCCTGACAGTGTTCGCGCCAGGTTGGCCGGCAATGCGCGCAGGCGCCAGCGAGAGATCCCACCTCCACGCTCCGTGCCGGCCTTCCGTTCGACATGGACGTGGGTGTATTTCGGCTCAAGTGGAAATCGGTATGGCTTCCTTCCCCACGTCGACACCGCCAGAGGGCCTCGCACTTCACGTTCCGGCATTTTGGTGACCCCAGATGCAAAGAATGAACTGGTCCACCCCAGGGAGCGTATTTCCACAAGTGTTGGCTGCCCGGGTGTGTGATTGATCTCCACCTCACGGCTTCGCCATCCTTGATAGGGAATTTCCCCTTCCATCCGGTTTCCTCCCCTATTTTGAGCTTTCAGCGCCCCATGTTAAAGGCCGAGCCGAGCACGAACGTGCCCAGCCGCACCCGCACCAGAGGGCGTTGGGGAAAACCGGCGTCAGAGCGGCGGGCGCCTGGCCGTTCCCAGCACGCACGGCGAGGAGGGGACGCGGGTACTGCCCTCCGGCACCCGGAGCCGCCGGTACGAGACGACCTCGAACCCCGCCGCCTCGATCGACGCCAGCACGTCCCGCGACGTGTGGCAGCCGCCGAACAGCAGCGGCCACACCGTACGGTCCACAGCGCGCTGCACCGCCGCCTGCACCCGCCCCGGCGCCAGCCCGTGCTCGAAGAACCGCAGCTCCCCGCCCGGCCGCAGCACCCGCATCACCTCGGCCAGGGACCGCCCGACGTCCCGCACGGAACAGAGCACCAACGACGTGACCGCCGCGTCGAACGCCTCGCTCTTGACCGGCAGCGCCTCCGCCGCCCCCGGCGCCACGTCCACCGGGACCCCGGCCCGCCGGCCCGCCTGGAGCGCGGCCTGCCGCAGCCGCCGCTCCGGCTCGATCGCCACCACCTCGGAGACCGTGCCCGGATAGTGCGCGAAGTTCAGCCCGCTGCCCGCCCCGATCTCGATCACCCGCCCGGACACGCCCGCCAGCAGCTCCCGCCGTCGCGCGCCCACCCCCGCCCGTTCGTCGGCGATCGGGCCGACCTTCTCGTAGACGCGCGCGAAGAGCGGGTGATGCACGGCATCACGCGGGATTTTCCTGGTGCGCCCGGTCATGGCGACGGCCCTTCCCCGTAGGTACAGCTGTACGGGCTTTCTGCCCGCGCCGCGCCCCTTCCAGCCGTCGATGGGCCACTGGGCGGAAGGGGGAAGCCGCCCGCCCCGCCTCCCTCGGCCCCCGTCAGCCCCGCTCCGCCCCGAACCGCCTCGCGTCCCACGTTCCGTCCAGCTCCGGCGCGAGCCAACCGGCCGCCGCCGCGCGGAATTCGGCCGGGTCGAGCGCGGCCGCGCCCTCGGGGAGGGCCCCCAGCAGCGGCGCGCCGGCGCACGTCGGGAAGTCCGCCAGATTGCACCGGGCGGCCAGGTCCGGCGCGCCCGGCCAGCTGCCGATGACCACACCGCGGCAGCGGAGGCCGCGGGCCCGCAGCGCCTCGGCCGTCAGGGCGGTCGCGTTGAGCGTGCCGAGCCCGGCGGGCGCCACGATCAGTACCGGCGCGTCCAGCAGGCGCGCAGCGTCGGCCAGCGTGGCCCCCGACTCGTCGAGGTGTACGAGCAGCCCGCCCGCGCCCTCCACCAGCACCAGGTCGTGTTCGGCGGCCAGCTTCCGGGCCGTCCGCGCGATCTCGTCGGGGCGTACGGGCGTGAGTCCGGCCCGGCGGGCGGCGGTCGCCGGGGCCAGCGGCTCGGGGAAGCGGGCGAGTTCCACCCCCGTCACCGGGCCGGCCAGGCGCAGCACCTCCGCGACGTCCCCGGGCTCGTCCGCCGCCACACCCGTCTGCGCGGGCTTCAGCACGGCCACCGACCGGCCCCGCGCCCGCGCCGCGGCGGCCACCGCCGCGGTGGCGACCGTCTTTCCGATCTCCGTGCCCGTCCCCGTGACGACCAGCACCGACGACATGTCTCAACTCCCCATATCAGTAAGCTGTTGCGGGCGCCCGCGCGCTCAGGCGGCACGCGCGGCCGCGCACACGGCCGCGCCGATGCGGGCCAGGTCCCGCTCATCGGTGATGTACGGCGGCATGGTGTAGAGCAGGTCCCGGAAGGGCCGCAGCCACACCCCCTCCCGCGCCGCCGCCCGCGTGGCGGCCGCCACGTCCACCTCATGGTCGAGCTGGACGACGCCGATCGCGCCGAGCACCCGTACGTCCCGTACCCCCGGCAGTCCCGCGGCCGGGGCCAGTCCCTCGCGCAGCCCCGCCTCGATCCGCTCCACCTCGCGCCGCCAGTCCCGCGCGAGCAGCAGCTCGACGGAGGCGCAGGCGACGGCGGCCGCCAGGGGGTTGGCCATGAACGTCGGCCCGTGGGCGAGCACCGGGACCTCGCCCCGCGAGATGCCCTCCGCCACCCGCGCCGTGCAGAGCGTCGCCGCCATCGTCAGATAGCCGCCGGTCAGCGCCTTGCCGAGGCAGAGCACATCGGGCGTGATCCCCGCATGCTCCGCCGCGAACAGCCGGCCCGTCCGGCCGAACCCGGTCGCGATCTCGTCCAGCACCAGCAGCACGCCGTGCCGGTCGCACGCCTCGCGCAGCACCCGCAGATACGCGGGGGAGTGGAAGCGCATGCCGCCCGCCCCCTGCACCACCGGCTCGACGATCACCGCCGCCAGTTCGTCGGCGTGACGCGCGATCAGGCCCCGCAGATGCTCCGCGTACCCGGCGTCCGGCTCCGCGTCGAACCCCGCCGGGGGCGCGTCCGCGAAGACCTGCCGGGGCAGCGCTCCCTGCCACAGGCCGTGCATGCCGCCCTCCGGATCGCAGACGGACATCGGCTGCCAGGTGTCCCCGTGGTAGCCGCCGCGCCAGGTCAGCAGCCGCTGCTTGCGCGGTCTGCCGACCGAGCGCCAGTACTGGAGGCACATCTTCACGGCGACCTCGACGGACACCGATCCGGAGTCGGCGAGGAAGACGTGTTCCAGCCCGGCGGGGGTGATCTCCACCAGCCGGGCCGCGAGCCGCACGGCGGGCTCGTGCGTGAGCCCGCCGAACATCACATGGCTCATCCGCTCCAACTGGCCGCGCGCCGCCGCGTCGAGCACGGGGTGGCCGTAGCCGTGGATCGCGGACCACCACGACGACATCCCGTCGATCAGCTCGTCCGCTCCCCAGGCCGGCTGGGCGAGCCGCAGCCGCACCCCGGCCGCGGACTCCACGACCAGCGGCTCCTGGCGGCCCGGCATCGGACCGTAGGGGTGCCAGACGTGCCGCCGGTCCAGGGCCAGCAGTCGGGCGGGGGTGAGCGGCTCAGGCATTGGGCGGCAGATCCGTGCCCGCGCCCCGCCGGCGCACCGCGACCAGGTCCGTACGGGGGCCGGAGTCCGTACGGGCGTCAGGGCGCGTACCGGCGTCGGAGCGGTCCGTACGAGCGTGAGCGGATGTGGCGGATGTGGCGGATGCGGCGGGCGCGGCGGGCGCGTCCGCCCGGTGCGCGGGCAGCGTCGTGGTGTCCGCGCCCTCCACCTCGAACCCCGCGTCCTCGATCATCGCCAGGTCCGCGCTGCCCTCCTGGCCCTCGCTGGTCAGGTAGTCGCCCAGGAAGATCGAGTTGACGAGGTGCAGCGCGAGCGGCTGGAGGCTGCGCAAGTGCACCTCGCGCCCGCCCGCGAGGCGCACCTCCGCGTCCGGGCAGACGAACCGCACCATGGCGAGCACCCGCAGCGCGCGCCGCGGCGTGAGGTTCCACTCCCCGGCGAGCGGCGTTCCCTCCATGGGGATGAGGAAGTTGACCGGAACCGAGTCGGGGTCCAGCTCGCGGAGGGCGAAGACGACGTCCACCAGGTCGGCGTCGCTCTCGCCCATGCCCGCGATCAGCCCGGAGCACGCCGACATGCCCGCCGCCTGCGCCTGCTGGACCGTCGAGACCCGGTCGGAGAAGTCATGGGTGGTGCAGATGTCGCCGTACGTCGCCTCGGAGGTGTTCAGGTTGTGGTTGTACGCGTCCGCGCCGGCGGCGCGCAGCCGTTCGGCCTGCCCGCGCGAGAGCAGCCCGAGGCACGCGCACACCTCGACGCCCTCATGCCGCTCCTTGATGGCCTCGATCGTGCGGGAGACGCGGTCCACGTCCCGGTCGCTCGGCCCGCGTCCGCTGGCCACCAGGCAGACCCGTTTCGCGCCGCCCGCCACCCCGGCGGCAGCGGCCTTCGAGGCGTCCTCGGGCTTCAGCCAGCTGTACTTGAGGATCTCCGCCCGCGAACCGAGCCGCTGCGAGCAGTACGAGCAGTCCTCCGGGCAGAGCCCCGACTTGAGGTTGACGAGGTAGTTGAGCTTCACCCGGCGGCCGAACCAGTGGCGGCGCACCCGGCCCGCCGCGGCCACCACGTCGAGGAGTTCGTCGTCGCCGGACGACAGGACGGCGAGGGCTTCCTCACGGGTCGGCAGCTCCCGCCGCAGCCCCTTGTCCACCAATGTGCGCAGAAGATCCATGCTGCTGATCCTCGCTCAGGCCCGACCCTCGCACTATGGAGGATTGATACAAGAGCCGTCGAGCGAGGTGTGTGTATTGCCGCACCTTGACCCCGCGTCACGAGGGCTACGTTCTATGCAAACCCCACAGAACGACGAGGGACGGCCGATGCAGCAGGACCCGTTCGAATGGATCGACGCGCAGCGCGGCCGGCGACGGCGGGCGGGGCTCGTACGGACCCTGCGGCCGCGCCCCGCCGACTGCCCGCTCATCGACCTGGCCGGGAACGACTACCTCGGGCTGGCCCGGCATCCCGAGGTCACCGCGGCCGCCGCGGACGCGGCGCGGCGCTGGGGCGCGGGAGCGACCGGCTCGCGGCTCGTCACGGGCACCACCGAGCTGCACGCCCGGCTCGAAGAACGGCTGCGCGGGTTCTGCGGGTTCGAGGCCGCACTGGTCTTCTCCTGCGGTTACACCGCCAACCTGGCCGCCGTCACCGCCCTCGCCGGCCCCGGCGCCCTCATCGTCTCGGACGCCGGCAACCACGCCTCGCTCATCGACGGCTGCCGGCTCTCCCGGGCCGGGACGGCGGTCGTCGCGCACGCGTCGCCCGACGCCGTCCGCGCGGCGCTCGCGGCGCACGGCGGCCCGGCGCTGGCCGTCACGGACTCCGTCTTCTCCGTGGACGGCGACGCGGCGCCGCTGCCCGCGCTGGCCGCCGCCTGCCGGGCGAGCGGCGCGGCGCTGCTGGTCGACGACGCCCACGGGCTGGGCGTGCTGGGCGAGGGCGGGCGCGGCGCCGTGTACGCGGCCGGGCTCGCGGGCGCGCGCGACGTGGTGGCCACCGTGACGCTGTCCAAGTCGCTGGGCAGCCAGGGCGGCGCGGTGCTGGGCCCGGCCAAGGTGATCGACCAACTGGTCAACGCCGCCCGTACGTTCATCTTCGACACCGGCCTCGCCCCGGCCGCGGCGGGCGCGGCGCTGGCCGGGCTGGAGCTGCTGGCCGGGGAGCCGGGGCGGGCGGAGCGGGTGCGTAGGGTCGCGTACGAGCTGTACGCGCGGCTGACGGCGGCGGGGCTCGCGGTGCCCCGGCCGTCGGCGGCGGTCGTCTCCGTACGGGCCCCGTCGCCCGAGGCGGCGGTGCGGTGGGCCGCGGACTGCCGGGGGGCGGGGCTCGCCGTGGGGTGTTTCCGGCCGCCGTCGGTGCCCGACGGGGTGTCGCGGCTGCGGCTGACCGCGCGGGCGGATCTGACGGAGCAGCAGGTGGAGCGGGCGGTCGCCACGGTCGTGGGGACCGCGCCGCCCTCGTGATCAGTGGTTCTCGAAGCCGTCGGAACGGCTGGGCGCAGGGGCTGCCCGGCCCGCCGGGACCGTCAGAGGGAGCCGTCGCGGACAGCCCCGACGAAGGAGTTCCAGGCGGCGGGGGAGAACAGCAGGACGGGACCGGACGGGTCCTTCGAGTCGCGGAGCACGAGCAGGCCGGATCCGGTGGCGGCGGTCTCGACGCAGTTGTTCATTCCGGTGCTGTGGCTGCTGCGGCGCCAGGCGGTGCCGAGCAGCTCCGCATCACCGGACAGCGGGCATGGCGTGGTGGACATGGTGCCTCCTCAGGCGCCGACGTCGGTCTCGGCGTTGGCCTTGACGTTGATCTCGGCGTTGATCTCGGTGATGAAATTCAACGATGCGTCGTGCGGCAGGGCGCGGGCCCGCAGGGTTTCGAACGCGGTGCAGTACGCCTGGAGGTCCTCTTTCCGTTCAAGGTAGACGCTGCCCGTCAAATGGTCGAGAACGACCACATCCAGATCGGCCATGGGCGAAAAGGAGAAGATTACGAAAGGCCCGGTAATGCCAATGTGGCCGCCATGGGTAAACGGCAGCACGTGAAGGCTCACATTGGGCAGCGCGCCGAACTCCAGCAGCTTTCGCAACTGCCCTGTCATGACCCCCGGGCCTCCCACCGCGCGCCGCAGCACGGCCTCGTCGAGGACCGCGCACAGCCGCGTCGGCGACGCCCCCCGGAGCACCGCCTGCCGGGTCATCCGCACCGCCACCAACTCCTCGACCTGCTCGTCGGGCGGGTCGCCCAGCGCCGCCCGGGTGACCGCGCGCGCGTACTCGGGCGTCTGGAGCAGCCCCGGCACCACGGTCGTCTCCAGCGTGCGGGCCTGTGAGGCCGCGGTCTCCAGCGAGATGAAGTCCCGGTACTCGGCGGGCAGCAGGTCGCCGTACGCGTACCACCAGGTGTTCCGCGCCCCGTTCCGGTCCGCGGGGCCGGGGCTGCACAGTGCCGTCAGCAGGGCGCGCCGTTCGGCGTCCACCACCTCGTACGCGTCCAGGAGTCGCACCACGTCGGCGGGTTTCACGCCACTGCGACCGGTCTCGATACGGCTGACTTTCGACTGGTGCCAGCCCACCGCCGCCGCTGCCTGACGGCTCGTGAGCCCGGCCGTCTCGCGCTGTCGCCGCAGTTCCGCGCCGAGTTTGCGGCGGCGCACCGCAGGACCGTTCCCCATGATGACTCCTTTCACTCGGTGTCAATGCGCCAGTGTGCCGCGCAAATACGGTCTCCCGTCGCAGAGTTCACCGCTTTGAGCGACAGATATATGCACATCCGGCTGGATTGCCGCGGGGGCGACACCATCGATGGCAATCTGTCGCGGAGAGCCGTCCGGGGCACTCACACTTCACCGCGCAACGCCCCGGAAACCGGCCGGGTGGGAAAGGAACAACGCCGCCATGGCAGACCTGCAGGAAGCATCCGTCTCTCTGCCGACCGTGCCCGCCTCGGTCTCCGCGGCCCGGAGCCACGTCACGAACGTGCTCGCCGAATGGGGCCTGCCGGAGCGGACCGAGGCGGGCGGCATCGTCCGGCTGATCGTCTCCGAGCTCGCCACCAACGTGGTCCAGCACACGTGGGGGCGGTCGCCCGTCTTCACCGTGGTCGTCCAGCTCGACCGGGGCGAACTGCTGCGCATCGGCGTCGCCGACAGCCATCCGGGCCGCCCCAGGCGGCTCCCCGCCGCCGTCCAGCAGGACAACGGCCGCGGCATGGTCATCGTCCGCACCCTCACCAAGGAACTCGGCGGCACCCTCACCATCACCCCCGCCCCCGACGGCGGCAAGACCGTATGGATCACCCTGCCCTGGACGAGCCCACGGGCTCTGTGACCTGGCCGGACGACCGCCCCGGGGCCCGCCGGCCGGGACCTGATGGCGGACCGCCGTCGCGAGGCGTCGGCCGGGGCCGTGCTGCCGGGGTGCGTCCACGCCCGGACGGCGTCGCGGTGGTGGTGCAGGGCGGGAAGACCCCCTTCGCCAGGTCGGTGAGCAACGAGGCGAGCGGGGTCATCCCACCCTCGGACCGGGAAACGGCATGTGACTCCTCAAGGGACGTACGGGCGCTGTCCTGGCGCGCTCGAACTACCCTCGGTCACTGACATCGCCGGGTGCCCGGCGGCCCGTCAGCCCACGCGCCCGTAACTGACGCTCCGCGACCAGATCTTCTCCAGGCGCACCACCGTCCCGCTCTTCGGAGCGTGCCAGATCCGGCCCCTGCCGGCGTAGATGCCCACGTGGTAGACGCCGCCGCGGGAGTGGAAGAAGACCAGGTCGCCGCCCTTGCGGGAGGAAGCCGAGACATGCCGGGCGCGGTTGTACTGCGCGGCGGCCGTGCGCGGCAGCCGCTTGCCGGCGCGCTTGAAGGAGTAGAGGGTCAGGCCCGAGCAGTCGAAGCGGTAGGGGCCGGACGCCCCGTAGCGGTAAGGGGAGCCCTTCTTCGACGCCGCTACGCGCAGCGCCTTGGTGGACGCCGTGGCGGCCTCGGCCTCGGGGGCGCCGCTCGGCAGGAGAGCGGCGGCGCCGAAGGCGGCCAGGGTGAGTACGGAGGCGGCGCCGGTCCTGGACAGCAGTCGGGGGCGTGTGTGCGCTGTCATGCGCGACCCTTCGTCAACCGCCTGTGAAGGATGACCTGTCGGGTTCGGGCTGGCGAAGTTGCCCGGCCGCGTCCGCGGCTTCACCCCGAGGGGACCGCCTGTCGCACTTCGTCGATCAGGCGGCCCCCGCCGTGCTCGGGTCCTCCACTCCTGCCGATGCACTCTTGTCGACCAGACGCCCGGCACGGCGGCAGGACTCGGCGTCCGCCCGGACCGCCCCGCGGAGGCGGGGGCTTGTCGTCTCAGGGATCTTGACGCATCCCTGGTACGAATTCCGAGCCGAAATCGCCTTATGTGAGGCTGGTCACGACTGACCTGTTCGGGTGGACGCGCGGAGATTTCGTTCCGCGTCCCGAACCGTACGCAGCCCCGCACCAGCGGTGCGGTATCGCCGCCCGACCAGTACCCGCGCGCATCGCGCAAGTTGATCACTGCGAATCGTCCAGGCCCGTATACGCCTATCGGGGGATGGGCATTGAGCTACCTGCGGGTCAACTCACCGGACCCGATGGCATCGTCACCCGGCCCGTCCGCCGCTCCCCGTCCAGTACCCGCATGGCACGTTCCAGCGTGGGCGCGTGCAGCTCGCTCTCGCCGCGCTCGTGCATCACGGCCAGCGCGTCGCGCAGCCCCGCGGCCTTGGCGGCCAGCGCCTGAGCCGCCCGCAGCGCGGCGTAAGTGTCGTGGCCGCGCGCCGGGTTGACGCGGCCCAGCAGGTCGACCGCCTCCAGATAGCGGTCGACGAGCTCGCTCTCCGCGCGCGTGAGCGGCGGCAGCGGCGGCAGTTCGGGCGGCAGCACCGGAGCTCACCGGGCGCCGGGCGAGCCGGCGCCCGGCGCGGCGCCGTTGGCCTTGCGGCTGCTGACCAGGTGGTCCACCAGCCCGTACGCCACGGCGCCCGCGGCGTCGAAGACCTTGTCGCGCTCGATGTCCGAGCTGACGCGCCCGGCGCTCTGCCCGGTGTGCCGTACGAGCATCTCCTCCAGCTGCTCGCGCGTGCGCAGCAGTTCCCTGGCGTGGATCTGGAGGTCCGAGGTCTGCCCCTGGATCGGCTCGCTGAAGAACGGCTGGTGGATCAGGACGCGCGCGTTCGGCAGCGCGAACCGCTTGCCGGGGGTGCCCGCGGCCAGCAGTACGGCGGCGCTGGACGCCGCCTGGCCCAGGCAGCCCGTCTCGATGTCGCACGACACGTAGCGCATCGTGTCGTAGATGGAGGTCATGGCGGAGAACGAGCCGCCGGGGGAGTTGATGTAGAGCGAGATGTCCTGGTCGGGCGCGGCGTGTTCGAGGTGCATGAACTGCGCGATCACATCGTTGGCCGAGGTGTCGTCGATCGGGGCGCCGAGGAAGACGATCCGCTCGGACAGCAGCTTGGAGTAGGGGTCCATGGTCCGCTGGCCGGAGCTCGTGCGCTCGGTGAATTCGGGCAGGACATGGCGGGCGGTGGGTCGGCTCATCGGTGCACCTCTCATCAGCGCTCTCCGCGCACTGCGGGTCGTACGACACCTGTAAAAAATGTACAGGACGTACATCTCTATGATGGGGAGCATGGCCCACGAGATTCCGGTGACGCAAGCCCGAGCGGAACTGGCGGAACTGATCAACCGAGTCGTCTACGGCGGCGAACGCGTCGTCGTGACGCGCCACGGCAAACCCCTGGTCGCCCTGGTTTCCGCCGCTGACCTGCAACGACTTGAGCAGGAGGAGAGCGCGGCGGAGGAGCAGGTGGTCAGCACGGTGTCGGTGATGCGCCCCCTGGAGTCCGCTCCGGGCGAACGGCGGCGCTTCGGCATCGCGGCAGAGCACCGCGGCCCGGACACCGGTGACCGGCGTCCGGGCCGCGAGAGGTGACGGCGCGCTGGGGGAGCGTCAGGAACTGAGCTCCCATACGGCGTTGGCGATCGCGTCCGTGTTGGTGTCGAGCGCCTTGTCGTCGACGTTCTTCAGGGTGTCGCAGGAGCGGTGGTAGCAGGCGTCGAACTCCTCGCCGGCGCTACCGCCCCACTGCTCGGCCTGCTGCTGCGTCTTGGTCCGCTCGCCGCCCGAGTACAGCCCGCCGACCTTCACGCCCCGGTCCTTGAACGGGGCGTGGTCGGAGCGGCCGTCGCCCTCCGTCTCCGGCTCGGTCGCGATCTTCTTGGCCGCGAACCAGTCGGTGAAGACCTTCTCCAGCCGGGTGTCGTCGTCGTACACGAAGTAGCCGGGGTTGGGCGAGCCGATCATGTCGAAGTTGAGATAGCCGTCGATCTTCGACAGGCCGTCCGCGCCCAGGTCGTCGACGTAGTGCGAGGAGCCGACCATCCCGGCCTCCTCGTCGCCCCACCACGCGAACCGCAGGTGCTTGGCGGGCTTGAGGTCCGCCTTGGCGACCGCGAGCGCGACCTCCAGTATCCCGGCCGAGCCGGACCCGTTGTCATTGATGCCCGGCCCGGCGTCGACCGAGTCCAGGTGCGCTCCCGCCATGACGACCTCGCCGGAGTCGCCGCCGGGCCAGTCCGCGATGACGTTGTAGCCCTTGGCGCCGCCGCTGGTGAACTCCTGGAGCTTGGTGGTGAACCCGGCCGCGTCGAGCTTGGCCTTGATGAACTCCACCGACGCCTTGTACCCGGCGGTGCCGTGCGCCCGGGTGCCGCCGTTGGCGTCGGCTATCTTCTGCAGCTCGCCGAGGTCGGCCTTGACGGCGGCGCCGTCGATGTCGGGCGCGGCCTGGGGCGTACGCGTGGGGGCGGGGGCCGATGATGCCTGGGCCACGGCGGCCGGGCCCAGCAGGGCGGCGGCCAGTGCGGTGCAGGTGCCGGCGGCGAGAGCCGCGCGGCGCCGTGGTGTGGCTGTGGCTGCGGCGAACGTAGTGAACACAGTGAACACAGAGGGCTCCGTAACTGAAGTGGGGGGTGGTGCGGAGCATTTGATGCGGACATGAGGATTTAAGGTTCGCCGCGATCCGTCAAGGGCGATTAAAGAACAACGTGTTCCGCGGAGCGGACGCGAGGGCCGCGGGCGGGCGCGAGCGAGCGCGGGCGGATGAAGGCCGCCGCCGACGGCGGCCCCGCCCCCCCTCGATACGACCGCGATACAACCGCCACCTGACCAGCGGTCGGACGGTGGAGCGGCCCCCGAGGCGGGTATGACAGTGATGCGGGCATGACCAGCCGGCTCCGCACGGCCCCGGTCCCGTCCCCGCACCCATCCTCGCGCCCGCGCCGACCCCCGTCGGCGCCAGCCGCGTCTCAGCCATGCCCGCACCCGGCCACAGCGAAGGGGCCGTCATGTCGACAGGACCGCAGAAATATCCAGGGGCGTCCACCGCCCAGTGGTGGCAGTCCAGATGGGGCGGCGACCCCATGGAGGTCAACACCATCGTCTGGCACTCCACCGAGGGCACCGGCCTGCCGGACTACGCCGGCGGCTCGGCCGCGCCCAACTTCACCGCGCTCCCCGACTTCGACGCGCAGCGGCTGACCTGGTACCAGCACTTCGACTTCGACATATCGTCGCGGGCGCTCGTCAACAAACCGGGCGGCGTCGAGACCAACACCCTCAACGTCTGTCAGGTCGAGATCGTCGGCACGTGCGACCCGGCCGCCCACGGCAAGTGGACCGCGCGCCACCTCTACACCCCCGAGCTGCCCGACTGGGCCCTGCGCGACCTCGCCGCCTTCGCGAAGTGGGCCCACGACGAGCACGGGGTGCCGCTGACGGGCGACGTGGTGTTCAAGGCGTACCCCGCCTCGTACGGCGCCAACGGCGTGCGGATGGGGGCCGCGAAGTGGAACGCCTTCCGCGGGCACTGCGGCCACCAGCACGTACCGGAGAACGACCACGGCGACCCCGGCCTGCTCCCGATGGCCGCGATCCTCGCGCGCGCCGCGGAAACGGCCCCCGCCGCCCCGTAGGAAGCGGCCACCACCACACCGTAGGAGGAGAGACGTGCCGTACACCCTGGGCGAGATCAGCAACCAGGGCCAGGAGCTGGTACCCAACGCCTGGAAGACCCTGAGCATCAGCCGCACCGACCTCATAGCCGGCGCCGGTTCGTACACGGTCACCGTGTACCTGACCCTCGAAGCGCCCGCCGGGGCCACCGTCCAAGGCCGCTTCTACCACCGGCGCAAGGACGGCTCCCGCTGGGACGGGCCGATCGTCGAGCGGCTCACCACACCCGGCCTGTCCTTCGTCGACTTCGCCCACGCCGGCTCCATCGGCAAGGGCGAGACGGTCCGCTTCGAAGTCAGCTTCGGCCCGGACGCCGCCGACGACACCAGCCACGCCCTGCTGCACACCGCCCGCGCCCGCGGGCTCTACTGGAAGTGAGTTCCCCGTGAACCGACTGCCCCGACTCCTCCTCGACATCGCCGAGCGCACCGTCGCCGCCTATGTGACGACGCTCCTCGGCCTGCTCCTCGCCGACGGCTTCGACCTCACCAGCCTCTCCGCCGTGAAGGCCGCCGCGGTCGCGGCGCTGCCGGCCGCCCTGTCCGTCCTCAAGGGCGCGATCGGCGGACTGGCGGGCGACAAGACGAGCGCCGCGTGGCTGCCGCGGCGCGGCGGTACGGCGCCACGGAAAGGGGCGTGACCCAGCGGGATCCGGGGTCCGTGTCACGTAGGGCCGACTGTGCGGGGATCCGCGCGCCCCGCCCCCGCCGGCCCGGGGGCGGGGCGCTCCGCTGTCGGTGCGGTTCTGGTCGGGCGGGCGGTGGTCGGCGTCCGACGCTTGCTCCGGATGGCGGCGGGGCCCTCGGGGAGCCGCGCTCGCGCCCGGATGCGCGCGTCCATGACATCGATGTCATCGCGCTCCTCCAGCTTTGGCTATGGATGCGCAAAGCGTCAGTTAACGCGGTGGAAAAGCTTGAGTATTAACGTGCAATACAGGTCGCGAGACGGAGAACCGCAGGTCAAGTCCGGATTCTCGACCGATATGGTCCATCTGCGTCCAGTCGGAACGACGCGGTCCGCGCACCACTCGCCTACCGGCCGGAACGCTGGTTCCTCCTGCCCAATTGTGAGCGGAGGAAGGAACGACAGTGAGGTGGGACGCGTGCAACTTTCCCCGCACGAACAAGAACGACTGCTCATCCATGTGGCGGCCGACGTCGCCGAGCGGCGCAGGAACCGCGGGCTGCGGCTCAACTACCCCGAAGCGGTCGCACTCATCACCGCGCACATCCTCGAAGGCGCCCGCGACGGCCACAGCGTCGCCGAGCTGATGGCCTCCGGGCGCAAGGTGCTCTCCCGCGACGAGGTCATGGACGGCATCCCCGAGATGATCCACGACGTGCAGGTCGAGGCCACCTTCCCGGACGGCACCAAGCTCGTCACCGTGCACGAGCCCATCGCCTGGCAGGGGGAGCGCACCGCATGATCCCCGGAGAGATCCTCTTCGCCGACGAGCCCGTACGTTTCAACGAGGGCCTCCCGCACATCAGCCTCACCGTGCTGAACGCCGCCGACCGGCCCGTACAGGTCGGCTCCCACTACCACTTCGCCGAGGCCAACCCCGGCCTCGACTTCGACCGCGCGGCCGCGTACGGCAAGCGGCTCGACATCGCCGCCGGCACCGCCGTCCGCTTCGAACCGGGCATCCCCGTCGAGGTCGACCTCGTGCCCATCACCGGCAAGCGGATCGTCGAGGGCCTGCGCGGCGAGACCGGAGGACCCCTCGATGTCTGAGCTCACCCGCCCCGCCTACGCCGACCTCTTCGGCCCGACCGCGGGCGACCGCATCCGGCTCGCCGACACCTCCCTCGTCGTGGAGATCGAGGAGGACCGCTCCGGCGGCCCCGGACACTCCGGCGACGAAGCGGTCTTCGGCGGCGGCAAGGTGATCCGCGAGTCGATGGGGCAGTCCCGCGCCACCCGCGCGGAGGGCGCCCCCGACACCGTGATCACCGGCGCCGTCATCCTCGACCACTGGGGCATCGTCAAGGCCGACATCGGCCTGCGCGACGGCCGGATCACCGGCATCGGCAAGGCCGGCAACCCCGACACCATGGACGGCGTCCACCCCGACCTCGTCATCGGCCCCGAGACCGAGATCATCGCCGGCAACGGGAAGATCCTCACCGCCGGCGCCATCGACACCCACGTCCACTTCATCTGCCCGGACGCCGTGCACGAGGCTCTCGCCTCCGGCATCACCACGCTGGTCGGCGGCGGCACCGGCCCCGCCGAGGGCAGCAAGGCCACCACCATCACCCCCGGCTCCTGGCACCTGGCCCGGATGTTCGAGGGGCTGGAGGCGTACCCCATCAACATCGGGCTGCTCGGCAAGGGCAACACGATGTCGTACGACTCGATGCGCGACCAACTGCGCGCGGGCGCCGTGGGGTTCAAGGTCCACGAGGACTGGGGCGCGACCCCCGCCGTCATCGACGCCTGCCTCAACGTCTGCGAGGAGAGCGGCGCCCAGCTCGCCATCCACACGGACACCCTCAACGAGGCCGGGTTCGTCGGCGACACCCTCGCGGCCATCGGCGGGCGCTCCATCCACGCGTACCACACCGAGGGCGCGGGCGGCGGCCACGCACCGGACATCATCACCGTGGTCTCCGAGTCCAATGTGCTGCCCAGCTCCACCAACCCGACCCGGCCGCACACCGTCAACACCGTCGAGGAACACCTCGACATGCTGATGGTCTGTCACCACCTCAACCCGGCCGTCCCCGAGGACCTCGCCTTCGCCGAGTCCCGCATCCGGCCCAGCACCATCGCCGCCGAGGACTTCCTGCACGACCTCGGCGCGATCTCGATCCTCTCCTCCGACGCCCAGGCCATGGGCCGCATCGGCGAGGTCGTGCTGCGCACCTGGCAGACCGCGCACGTCATGAAGGAGCGCCGCGGCGCCCTGCCCGGCGACGGCCGCGCCGACAACCACCGCGCGCGCCGCTACGTCGCCAAGTACACGATCAACCCGGCCGCCGCCCAGGGTCTCGACCACGAGATCGGCTCCGTGGAGACCGGCAAGCTCGCCGACCTCGTGCTGTGGGACCCGGTGTTCTTCGGCATCCGTCCGCAGCTCGTCATCAAGGGCGGGCAGATCGCGTACGCGCAGCTCGGCGACGCCAACGCCTCCATCCCCACCCCGCAGCCGGTCCTGCCGCGCCCCATGTTCGGCGCGGTCGGCCGGGCGCCGGCGGACAACTCCATCAACTTCGTCACCCAGGCGGCGATGGACGACGGGCTCCCGGAGCGGCTCGGCCTCGGCAAGCGGTTCGTCCCGATCCGCTCCACGCGCGGCGTCTCCAAGGCCGATATGCGCAACAACGACGCCCGGCCGCGCGTCGTGGTCGACCCGGACACCTTCACGGTCACCATCGACGGCGACGCCGTGGAGCCGGCGCCGGCCGCCGAACTGCCCATGGCCCAGCGCTACTTCCTCTTCTGATATGGCCGCCGACGTTTCCACGGCCCCGACCGCCGTGCCGCTCACCGGCCGCCCGACCCGCCCCGCCCAGGGCGCGGCGGGCGCCGGGGGAGTACGGGTACGGCCTCGGGAGACCTCCGACAACCGCGCCGCCCGGCCGACGGGAACCCGCGCCGCCCTGCTCGTCCTCGCCGACGGCCGCTTCCCGGCCGGCGGGCACGCCCACTCCGGCGGGGCCGAACCGGCCGTCAAGACGGGCCGGATCCGGGACGCCGCGACGATGGAGGAGTTCTGCCGGGGCAGGCTGCACACCGCAGGTCTCACGGCGGCGGCGCTCGCCGCCGCGGCCGCGGCGGGCCTCGACCCGCTCGTCCTCGACGAGGCGGCCGACGCCCGCACCCCCGCGCCCGCGCTGCGGGCCGCCGCCCGCCGCCTCGGCCGGCAGATGATGCGCGCCGCGCGGGCCGCCTGGCCCTCGCCCGAGCTGGACGCCCTCGCGGCGGCCCGGCCGCGCGGCGCGCACCAGCCCATCGTGCTCGGCCTCGCGGCCCGCGCCGCCGGGCTCACCCCGCTCGACGCGGCGCACGCGAGCGCGTACGAGGCGGTGAGCGGCCCGGCGACCGCCACCGTGCGGCTGCTGAGCCTCGACCCCTTCGACGCCACCGCCGTGCTCGCGCACCTCGCCGCCGACCTCGACCAGGTCGCCGGGGCCGCGGCGGAGGCGGCCGCGCGGGCCGTACGGGAAGGGGCGGCGGCGCTCCCCGCGCCGTCCGCGCCGCTGCTCGACATCACCGCCGAACAGCACGCGACCTGGCCCGTACGGCTCTTCGCCTCGTGACCGCCTCATGACCATCGACCGCACCGACTGAACCACCCGCAGAGAACACCAGGAGCGACATGCACCTCGACCATGGCGACGACTTCCCCGAGCGCCACACCCACAGCGCCGACGCGTTCCGCCCCGACGGCACCCGGCGCGCGCTCCGCGTCGGCCTCGGCGGCCCGGTGGGCACCGGCAAGACCGCGACCGTCGCCGCGCTCTGCCGCGCGCTGCGCGACGAACTCTCCATCGCCGTCGTCACCAACGACATCTACACCCGCGAGGACGCCGAGTTCCTGCTCCGCGAGGCCGTGCTGCCGCCCGAGCGGATCAGCGCGGTGGAGACCGGCGCCTGCCCGCACACCGCCATCCGCGACGACATCTCCGCCAACCTCGAAGCCGTCGAGGACCTGGAGGACCAGGTCGGACCGCTCGACCTGGTCATGGTGGAGTCCGGCGGCGACAACCTCACCGCCACCTTCTCCCGCGGCCTCGTCGACTTCCAGATCTTCGTCATCGACGTCGCGGGCGGCGACGACATCCCGCGCAAGGGCGGCCCCGGCGTCACCACCGCCGACCTCCTCGTCGTCAACAAGACCGACCTCGCCCCGTACGTCGGCGTGGACCTGGAGGGCATGGCCCGCGACGCCAAGGCGCAGCGCGGCGAACTCCCCGTCGTCTTCACCGCCATCAAGGGCGAGGGCGGCGTCAAGCCGGTCTCCGACTGGGTGCGCGAGCGTCTCGCGGCCTGGACCGCGAAGACGTCGGCGGCGTGAGCGCCACGACCGTACGGACCGCCCCGCGCCCGGCGGCCCTCGCCACCGGATTCGGGGTGCGGGCCGCGGCGCGGGTCGTCGCCGTGCCGGACGGGCGCGGCTCCACCGGCCTGCCCGTGCTGGAGGGCGAGGGCCCCTTCGCCCTCCGCCGGCTGCGGCCGGCCGGCCGCGAGGCCCGCGCCTGCCTGGTGGGGGCGATGAGCGCGCCGCTCGGCGGGGACGCGCTCACGCTCTCCGCCACCGTCGCCGACCGGGCGGCCCTGCGCTTCACCACCACCGCGGCCACCATCGCGCTGCCCGGCCGCACGGGCGCCCCCGCCGCGTACGACACCCGGCTCGACGTGGGGGAGGACGCCGTACTGCGCTGGCTCCCCGAGCCGCTGATCTCCGCGGGCGGCAGCGATCTGCGGATGACCACCCGCGTCGATCTCGCGCCGAGCGCCCGCCTGGTCTTCCGGGAGGAGCAGGTGCTGGGCCGGGCCGGCGAGGACACCGGGCGGCTCGTCACCCGGCTGACCGTGCGCCGCGCGGGCCGTCCGCTCTTCGACCAGGAACTGGCGTACGGGCCGGGGGCGCCCGGCTGGGACGGCGGCGCGGTACTCGGCGGCTACCGGGCGGTCGGTCAGCTGATCGTCGTGGACCCGGCCTTCGAGGAACGCCCCGTGGAACGGACGCTCCTGGGCGAAACGGCCGTACTGACCCCCTTGGCGGGACCCGCCGCTCTGGTCACAGCCGTCGCTCCGGACGCTCTGTGCCTGCGCCGTTACCTCGATGCGGCGGCGAATCTTATGGATTGGTAAAGAAACACCTGTGCGATCTGTCCATATGGGTGACAGAGACGAAAGTATTCCCTCGCAGCTCCGTGATCATCGCCGTCCCCGGAGGCGGCGCACCCAGCAGGGGGAGTTCCTTCGTGAGACGTACAGCAATACTCGGTGCGACCGGCACCGTGGTGACCGGCGCGCTGATAGCCGGGTTCATGGCCGCGCCGACGGCCGCCGCCGGCGAGCGCTCGCACAACGGCGCCCGTGAGGCGTACGGCGTGCGGGTGGCCGCGGCCGCGGCGGCGAAGTCGGGCGTCACGTGGCAGGACTGCCCCGCCTCCTGGGGCCTGGCGGCCCCCATCCAGTGCGGCTATGTGACGGTCCCCGTCGACTACGCCAAGCCCCACGGGCGCACCATCAAGATAGCCGTGGACCGCGCCCGCGCCACCGGCGACAAGAGCGAGCGCCAGGGCTCCCTCGTCTACAACCCCGGCGGCCCCGGCGGCTCCGGCATGCAGTTCCCCGCCCGGGTCACGAAGAAGAACCCGCTCTGGACGAAGACCTCCAAGGCGTACGACTTCATCGGCTTCGACCCGCGCGGCGTCGGCCACTCCGCCGCCATCTCCTGCGTCGACCCGCAGGAGTTCGTCAAGGCGCCCAAGGCCGACCCGGTCCCCGACAGCGAGGCCGACAAGCGCGCGCAGCGCAAGCTCGCCAAGGAGTACGCGGACGGCTGCAAGGAGCGCAGCGGCGCGATGCTCCCGTACATGACGACGCCGAACACCGCCCGCGACCTGGACGTGATCCGCGCCGCCCTCGGCGAGAAGAAGCTCAACTACCTGGGCGTCTCCTACGGCACGTACCTCGGGGCCGTCTACGGCACGCTCTTCCCGGACCACGTCCGGCGCATGATCGTGGACAGCGTCGTCAACCCGGCGCAGTCGAACATCTGGTACCAGGCCAACCTGGAACAGGACGTGGCCTTCGAGAGCCGCTTCGCCGACTGGAAGGACTGGGTCGCCAAGCACGACTCCGTCTACCACATCGGCGACACCGCGGCGAAGGTCCAGCGCCAGTGGGAGAAGCTGCGGGCCACCGCCAAGAAGAACCCGATCGGCGGGGTCGTCGGCCCGTCCGAGCTCATCGGCTACTTCCAGAAGGCCCCGTACTACGACTCGTACTGGATCCCCGTCGCCGAGGCGTGGAGCAAGTACCGCGCGGGCGACGAGAAGCCGCTCGTCGCGGCCGCCGGGCCCGACATGTCCGACACCGCCGGCAACATCGCGGCGGAGAACAGCAACGCCGTCTACACGGCCGTCGAGTGCGCCGACGCCAAGTGGCCGACGAGCTGGAACAAGTGGAACCGCGACAACACCCGGGTCGACAAGAAGGCTCCCTTCATGACCTGGGCCAACGCCTGGATGAACCTGCCCTGCGCCACCTGGGGCGGCCCGCAGCAGACCCCGGTGAACGTCACGTCCCACAAGGGCCTGCCGCCGGTGCTCATCGTGCAGAGCACCCGTGACGCCGCGACCCCGTTCGCGGGCGCCGTCGAGCTGCACAAGCGCTTCAAGGGCTCCCGCATGGTCATCGAGAAGGGCGCGGGCTCGCACGGCGTCACCGGGCTGCTGAACCCCTGCATCAACAGCAAGGTGGACGCCTACCTGGTCGACGGCAAGACCGACCACAGGGACGTGACGTGCACCCCGCACGCCACCCCCGAGCCGAAGGCCGCCGCGGCCAAGTAGCACCGCTTGACACCGTGCCCCCGCCCCTCTCCACGAGGGTGCGGGGGCACGGTGCGTTCGTGCGGCGCCGGCTCCCCGGCAGGATGGCTTTGCCGTACCGGCAAGATTGGTTGCCCGCGGGAGAAGAGCGGCGCACGGTGTGCCGCATGAGCGATGAACGAGTATCCGGTGAATTCGACGTGGTCGTCGTCGGCGGCGGCACGGCGGGCCTCTCGGGCGCGCTGACCCTGGCGCGCGCCCGGCGGTCCGTCCTGGTCGTGGACGCGGGCGAGCCCCGCAACGCCCCGGCCGCCGCGGCCCACGGCCTGCTGTCGCGCGACGGAGTGGCCCCGCTGGAGCTGCTGCGCGCCGGACGGGACGAAGTGGCGGGCTACGGAGGGGAGTTGCGGTCCGCGCGCGTCACGGCCGCCCGCCGTACGGAGAAGGGCTTCGCCGTCGTGACGGACGGCGGAAAGGTGTACGGCGCGCGGCGCCTGCTGGTGACGACGGGGCTGGTGGACGAGCTGCCGCCGGTTCCGGGGCTGCGCGAGCGGTGGGGGCGGGACGTCCTGCACTGCCCGTACTGCCATGGCTGGGAGGTCCGCGACACCCCGATCGGAGTGCTGGGGACGAGCGCCGCCTCGGTCCACCAGGCGCTGCTGTTCCACCAGTGGTCACGGAAGATCACGCTGTTCCTGCACACCGGCCCCGAACCCGGCGAGGAGCAGTGGGAGCGGCTGGCCGCCCTCGGCATCGAGGTCGTGGAGGGGGAGGTGGCCGGTCTGGACGTCACGGATGACGCGCTGACCGGTGTGCGGCTGGCCTCCGGGCCGCGCGTCCCCGTGCGGGCGCTGGCCGTGGCCCCGAGGCTGGCCGCGCGCGGCGAGTTCCTGTCGGGGCTGGGCATCGGAACGGCGGAGCACCCCACGGGCATGGGGACGTACGTACCGTCCGACGCGAGCGGCGCGACCGACGTCCCCGGCGTGTGGGCGGCGGGCAACGTCACCGATCCGATGGGGAGCGTCCCCATGGCCCAGGCCGGCGGTATGACGGCCGCCGCGGCGATCAACGCCGACCTGGTGAACGCCGACGCGGACGAGGCGGTGGCCCGCCGCCGCGCGGCCGCGGGCGACAGCGCCGTCGGCGTCGACTTCACTACGGTCTTCAGCGCCGCCGACGAGGCGGCGGTCTGCGAGCGGGTCCTGGGCGACCGGCGGCACGGCGTCGACTCGCTGCTGGCGTCGACCCCGTCCGACGAGTCCTGACGATCCCGCGGGTCTTGAGGGCCCCGTGAGGCGTGACGGCCTCGCGGGGCCTGTGACCGTGCGGCGGACCAGCCGAACCAGGCAGGTCAGGAGGGGGAGGCGGGGCGGGCGCGGAGGTGGGCGCGTTCGCCCTGCTTGCCGAAGATGACGAGCAGTTCGACGGGCCGGTCGTCGTCCGGCCCGAGCCAGTGCGGTACGTGCGTGTCGAACTCCGCCACCTCACCGGGCGTCAGGGACAGGGACCGCTCGCCCAGATGCAGCCGCAGCTTCCCGTCGAGCACATAGAGCCACTCGTACCCCTCGTGCGTCTTCAGCGAGGGTTCGCAGGTGCTGGGGTGGATGACGAGCTTGTGCGCGTGCAGCCCGCCCGGCCGGCGGCTCAGCGGCACATAGGTCATGCGGTCCTGCGTGACCGGCCGCAGATGCACCCGGGGGTCGCCCGTCTCGGGAGCGCCGACGAGCTCGTCCAGCGAGACGCCGTAGGCACGGGCCAGCGGCAGGAGCAGCTCCAGGTTGGGCTTGCGGCCCCCGCCTTCCAGGCGCGAGAGCGTGCTCTCGGAGATGCCGGTGGACCGCGCCACCGAGGCCAGCGTGATGTCGCGCCGCCTGCGCAGTTCCCGCAGCCGGGGGCCGATGGCCGTCAGCGCCTGATCGATTCCGTCCATGCCCCCACCTTGCCGAAACGGCATGAGGCTTTGCAACTCCGCCGGATCCGGCCGCACTCTCCGGGCGACGCGAGCGGCCCGCCGCTCGCCGGTCCCCCTCGACTACCGCTCAGGAGAGCCCCCATGACCAGCCCCGCCCGGACCGCCGGGACAGCGGCGGAACCGCACGCCCCGGATCCGTACAGATGGATGGCGCTGACCGTGGCGTCGGTCGCGACGCTGATGGTCGTCCTGGACGTGTCCATCGTGAACATCGCCCTCCCGCGGGCCCAGAGCGACCTGGGCATGAACGACACGAACCGCCAGTGGATGATCACCGCCTACGCCCTGGCCTTCGGCGGCCCGCTGCTGCTCGGCGGGCGCGTCGCCGACTTCGCGGGCCGCAGAAGGACCCTGCTCATCGGCCTCGTCGGATTCGCCGCGGCCTCCATGCTCGGCGGCATCGCGCCCAACCCCGGCACCCTGTTCGCCGCACGGGCCCTGCAAGGCGGCTTCGCCGCGCTCCTGGCGCCCGCGGCGCTCTCCATCGTCACGGTCGCCTTCACCGACGAGAGGGAACGCGCGAAGGCGTTCGGGATCTTCGGCGCTTTCCAGGGCGGGGGAGGCGCGGTCGGACTGCTGCTCGGCGGCGTCCTCACCGAGTACGCCGGCTGGCGCTGGTGCATGTACATCAACATCCCCATCGCCCTGGCCGCGGCGGTGGCCGCCCGGCGCTTCGTCCGCGAGAGCCGCGCCGCCGGCGACCGCCACTACGACATCCCCGGCGCCTTCCTCGTGACCGGCGGCCTCGTCGCCCTCGTCTACGGCTTCGCCCAGGCCGCCGACGGCGACGGCTGGACGGCCCCCGCGACCCTGCTGCTCCTGGCCGCGGCCGTGCTCCTCCTCGCCGCCTTCGTCCTCGTCGAACGCCGCACCGCGCACCCCCTGCTGCCCCTGCGGGTGGTCCTCGAACGCAACCGCGCCGGAGTGTTCCTGGGCAACCTCCTCCTCGGCGCCGGCATGTTCGGCATGAACCTCTTCATGACCTACTTCCTCCAGGTCAACCTCGGCTACCCGCCGCTGCTGGCGGGCTGCGCGTTCCTGCCGTTCAGCGTCGGCATCATCGCCACCACCACGCTGGCCGCGCCCCTCGTCACCCGCCTCGGCCCCAAGCCCCTGATGGCCGGCGGCACGGCGCTGGCCACGGCGGGCATGTTCTGGCTCACCCGCCTGGACACCGGCTCCGGCTACCTGGGCGAGGTCCTGCCGACGCAGATCCTGGTCAGCGTGGGCGTGGGACTGTTCTTCCTCGCCGGGCCCAACGCGGCCCTGTCCGCCGTCGACCCGCGCGACGCCGGTGTCGCCAGCGCCGCGCTCAGCACCAGCCAGCAGATCGGCGCGGCGCTGGGCCCGGCCCTCCTCAACACCCTCTACATCTCCGCCGTCAGCGGCTACCTCGCCGCCCGCCCGGCGGGTACGGGCGGGATCTCGCACGCCGTGCGGATGGAGGCGTTCCTCCACGGCTACCGCGTCGCGTTCATCGTCGCGGGCGCACTCCTGGCCGCCGCGTTCCTCGTCCTCACCGCCCTGGTGAAGACCTCCCGGACGCCCGCCGCCGACGCGCCGCCCGCCGCCTGAATCCCGGCCACCACTCTTCGGCCGCGTTCGCCGACGCAGCCGCCACCCCACCAGAAGGAGCACCCCCCATGTCGGATCTCTTCGAGCCGGTGACCGTCGGCAAGTGGACGCTGGACAACCGCGTCGCCATGGCCCCCATGACCCGCAACCGCGCCACCCCCGACGGCCTGCCCACCGACCTCATGGCCGCGTACTACGGGCAGCGCGCCGCCGCCGGGCTGATCATCACCGAGGGCGTGCAGCCCAGCGCGGCGGGCCAGGGCTATATGAACTCGCCCGGCCTGCACACCCCCGCACAGATCGAGGGCTGGCGTGCCGTCGCCGACGCCGTGCACCGCGGCGGGGGCCGCATCGTCGCGCAGCTCATGCACGCGGGGCGCATCTCGCACCCCGACAACAAGCACCAGGCCGAGACCGTCGCCCCCAGCGCGATCGCCGCACCGGGCGAGATGTTCACCGCCGCGGGCCGCCGGCCCCACCCCACCCCGCGCGCACTGCGCACCGAGGAGATCCCCTCCGTCGTCGAGGAGTACGCCCGGGCCGCGCGCGCCGCGATCGACGCCGGCCTCGACGGCGTCGAACTGCACGGGGCCAACGGCTACCTCCTCCACCAGTTCCTCGCCCCCTCCACCAACCACCGCACCGACGCCTACGGAGGCACCCCGCGGGCCCGCGCCCGGTTCGTCATCGAGGTCGCCCAGGGCGTGGCCGACGC
The DNA here is from genome assembly GCF_040654795.1 of Streptomyces sp. NPDC050617. Taxonomy (NCBI): domain Bacteria; kingdom Bacillati; phylum Actinomycetota; class Actinomycetes; order Kitasatosporales; family Streptomycetaceae; genus Streptomyces; species Streptomyces sp. NPDC050617. The sequence continues at coordinate 29,753 of NZ_JBFAIS010000015.1, forward strand.
CATCGGCGCCGAACGGGTCGGCATCCGCGTCTCTCCCGCCATCAACCTCCACGGGGCGCTGGAGGACGACGCGGAGGACACCGCCGTCACGTACCGCACCCTCGTCGACGCGCTCTCGACCATGGGCCTGGCCTACCTGCACACCATCGGCGCCCCCGGAACCCCGCTGCTGAAGGACCTCGCCGACCGCTTCGCGGGCTCCCGCATCGTCAGCAACGGCTGGGACCCCGTCACCGACCTGACCGCCGCGCGCGACCTCGTCGAGAGCGGCCGGGCCGACCTCGTCGCCGTCGGGCGGGCCTTCATCGCCAACCCCGACCTCATCCGCCGCTGGCGGACCGGGGCGCCGCTCAACGAGCCGGACGGCACCACCTTCTACGGCGGCGACCACCGCGGCTACACGGACTACCCGGCGCTGTCGGCGACCGCCGGCTGAGGCCCGTAACCCGCGCGTACGCCTCCGGGCCACGGCGTACGCGCGGGGGCGGCGGGTCAGCGCATGAGGGCGCCGCCGTTGATGTCGTACGTCGCGCCGGTGATGAAGGAGTCCTCGGCGGAGAGGAACACGGCGAGGCGGGCGACGTCCTCCGGGGTGGCGATGCGGCCGAGCGGCACCTGCGCGGTCATCTCGGCGAGGGTCTCCGGGGAGACGGAGCGGACCATGGGGGTGTCGATCATCGCAGGCGCGACGGCGTTGACGTTGATGCCGTGGGGGGCCAGTTCGGCGGCGAAGACGCGGGTCAGCGAGATCAGGCCCGCCTTGGTCGTGCCGTAGGCGGCGCCGGTGGGCCGGGGCGCCTGGCCCGCGATCGAGGACATGTTGACGATGCGCCCGAACCCCCGCTCCCGCATGTCGGCGGCGACCATGCGCGTGAGGAAGAACGCGGCCCGCAGATTGACCGCGAACACGTCGTCCCACTCCTCGGGCGTGATGTCCCAGAGCGACTTGACCAGCGGCCGGGCCGCGTTGTTGACGAGTACGTCCACCGGTCCCCACTCGCTCGCGGCGCGGTAGCCGGCGGCCAGGGCGTCGAGGTCGCGCAGATCGGTGCGGATCGCGAGGACGCGGTCGCCGCTGGGGTCCAGCTCGGCGGCCAGCGCGCGGTTGCGCTCGTCGTCGACGTCGAGCGCCGCGACCCGCGCGCCCTCGTCGTAGTACGCGCGCACCAGGGCGGCCCCGAGTCCTTGGGCGGAACCGGTGATCAGGACGGTGCGTCCGGCGAGGCCGGTGGAGAGCATGGGGCGGGACCTTTCGGGAGATGCGGATGCGGGAGATGCGGCTTCGAGATGCGGGAAGGACGCGGGGGAGTGGTGCCACGCGTCCGGTGAGGGGCGGTCTGCGGGCGCGGGACCCGTCAGCGGGTGCCGAAGAACAGCGGGCGGCCGACGCGCGCCTCGACGCGCAGGTAGCGCCAGAGCCGGCTCTCGCCGACCGGCGTCTCGCGGACGATGCCGCAGACCTCGGCGGCGGTGGCCACGTCCGGCACGTCGGCGAGGATGTAGGAGGTCCAGGGCCAGCCGGGCGTCGCGCCGACCATCAGCTGGTCGTCGTCGAGGGTGCCGAGCACCGTGATGCCGAAGCGTTCGGCGAGCCGGTCGAAGGCGGGCGTGATCGCGGCGGCCACCTCGGCGCGCTCGTCGTCTCCGGCGTTGAAGAACTCCTGGGTGACGGCGATGCAGAAGAGCGTCCGCAGCGGCGCGCCGCCGTCCTGCTCCGGCCCGCCGGCCGCGGGCGCTGAGGTGGGGGAGGCATGGGTGGCGTCGTGCACGGCGGTGTTCCGTCTCTGTGGGGAGCGCCCCGGGGAGCGCTGTGCGGGGGCGGCCGCGTGCCAGGCGGCCCGGCCGATGAGGGCGAGGGGCACCACGGGGCACAGCGTTGCACCGCCAGAACATTTACAGGATCATCGAAATGACAATCCGCACGCTAGCACTCAGTTTGAGAGATCTCTAAATGTCCCCCTCCGTGCGTACCCCGGCCGCCCCGCCCGCCGGCTCGTCGCCCACCGACTCGCCGCCGGCCGACGCCGACCAGCCCGACGCCGCCGATCTCTGCCTCGGCGGCTTGCTCACGGCGTTCAGCGAGCCTTTGCGGCAGCTGATCGTCCGACGGCTGGCCGCGGAGGGGGAGGTGGGCTGCGGCGACATCGAACTGCCCGTGACGCGGGCCACCGGCTCGTACCACTTCCGCATCCTGCGCCAGGCGGGCTGGACCCATACCCGGCGTATCGGGCGCGAGCGCTACATCTCCCTGCGGAGCGCGGACGTCGAGGAGCGCTTTCCCGGCCTGCTGCCGACGCTGCTGAAGGCGGCGGAGGCGGACGAGGTGCGCAGGAACGCCAAGGCCGCCGGGTGAGGCGGTGCGCCCCGGCCGCTTCGGGAGCGTCGCGAATGAGCCGACGGCCCGGCGGTCGTGGCGTGTTCACCGCCTTGCCGCCCCGCAGTGTCGCGATATAGCGTGAGTGGGCAGTTGGGTCCGTATCGCCGAGGAGACCGCCCATGCCCGATCACGCCGCCGCCCCGGAGCCCCTCCGCGAGCCCGACCGCCCCGCCGCCCCGGTCGAGGCGGCCCAGGCCCCTGCCGCCCAGGCTCCCGCCGTCCGCGCCTCCGACCAGGAGCGCGACGCCGCAGCGGCCCTCCTCTCCGACGCGCTCGCCCTCGGCCGCATCTCCGCCGACGAGCACTCCGACCGCCTGGAAGCCGTCTACCAGGCGCGCACCCGCGCCGAACTCGTCCCGCTCACCGCGGACCTGCCCGCCCCGGAACCCGGCCGCGCCCTCGCCGACCCCGCCGGCCCCGAGCCCGTCACCGCCCTCTTCAGCAAGATCCGGCGCGGCGGCCAACTGCCCGTACCCCCGCACTCCGTCGTGCACGCCCGCTTCGGCGCGGTCGTCCTCGACCTGCGGCACGCCGTCTTCACCCGCCGCGAGGTCGTCATCGAGGCCAACTCCTTCTGCGGCAAGATCGAGATCCTCCTCCCCGACGAGGCCCGCGTCTACGACACCGGCACCGCCCTCTTCGGCAAGCGCTCCCTCCCCGGCAAGACCCCCGAGGGAGGCCCGGACGGCCCAGTGGTACGCATCACCGGACGCTCCGTCTTCGGCCATGTGCGGCTCATGCGGAACTTCAAGTGGCCCTGGCGCGAATGGCGTTGACGGCGCTCCGTGACGGCCCTCCGTGACGGCGCGCCCGCTCTCCCGCGCCGTGCGCCGATCGGCCGTCAGCGCAACGGGCGCGCGGAGCGCCGGGCCTGGTCGGCCTTCTTCGCCTCGGTCGCGTACTGGTCCACGTACTCCTGCCCGGAGAGCCGCAGGATCGCGTACATGATCTCGTCGGTCACGGCCCGCAGCGCCACCCGCTCGTCGCTCAGCCCCGCGAACCGCGAGAAGTCCAGCGGTTCCCCGAACCGGATCGTCACCGGCCTGATCCGCGGCATCGACCGGCCCGGCGGCTGGATCTCGAAGGTGCCGACCATCGCGCACGGCACCACCGGCACCTGCCCCCGCAGGGCCATCGCCGCGACGCCCGTACGCCCCTTGTACAGCCGCCCGTCGTGCGACCGGGTGCCCTCCGGGTAGACGCCCAGCAGCCGGCCCTTGCGCAGCACCGCCAGGCCCGAGCGCAGTGCGCCCTGGGACGCCTTGCCGCCGGAGCGGTCCACCGGGATCTGCCCGGCCCCGCGGAAGAAGGCCGCCGTGAGCCGCCCCCGCACGCCCCGGCCCGTGAAGTACTCCGACTTCGCCAGGAAGGTGATTCTGCGCGGCAGGATCACCGGCATCAGGAAGTGGTCGGAGAACGACAGGTGATTTCCCGCGACGATCGCCGCGCCCTCGGCCGGAATATGGTCGATCCCCTCGATTCTCGGCCGGAACAACAGCCGGATCGGTGGCCCCAGAAACACATATTTGAGCAGCTGATAGAACACGGCGGCCGCCTTCCCCCTCGTCCCGGTGCCGACGCAGAGTAGTCCCGCGGCGGGCGGCGGGGGAGGGGCCGGGCGCCCGCCCGTACCGCGGGCCGGCTCCGGCGCCGGCCTCAGTTCCCCCGCGCCACCACCACCCCCACCGTCAGCAGCCCCAGCACCACCCAGGTGAACCACAGCCAGCCGTTGCTGCCCAGCGCCACGCTGTAGCCGGTCACCGCGACCAGGCCGCCCACCGTCATCCCCGCCATCATCCGTGCAGATCCGGGCATGTCCCGCACCTCCCTAAGGCGGCCCGGCCGCATAACGCGAGGACCGCGGTCAGGGGACCATCGTCACCCCGCCGCGGTCCTCACCGCCAGACGGCTACTGGCCGCCGCGCGCCTGAAGCGTCGCGAGATACGCGTTGTACGCCGCGAGCTCCTGGTCGCCGCTGCGCGCCTCCAGCCGGTCCGAGCGCCGCGCCTGCCGCTGCTCGGACTTGTACCACTGGAAGACCAGCGCGATCAGCACGACCACCGAGGGGATCTCGCTGAACGCCCACGCGATGCCGCCCGCCGCCATCTGGTCCGAGAGCGGATCGACGCCGAGCGAGGCCGCCGGATGCATATACGTGCTGATCATCGGCTCCGACGCCATCATCAGCGCGATGCCGAAGAACGCGTGGAACGGCATGCCCGCGAACAGCTCCAGCATCCGCATCACATATCCCGGCCGGTGCGGACCCGGATCGACGCCCATGATCGGCCAGAAGAACACCAGGCCCACCGCGAGGAAGTGCACCATCATCGCGATGTGCCCCGCCCTGCTCTCCATCAGGAAGTCGAAGATCGGCGTGAAATACAGCCCGTAAAGGCTCGCGATGAACAGCGGAATCGTGAACACCGGGTGCGTGATGACCCGCATATACCGGCTGTGCAGCAGCGACACCAGCAATTCGCGCGGCCCCTTCCGGCCGCGCGCCGCCGTCGGCAGCGCCCGCAGCGCCAGCGTCACCGGCGCCCCCAGCAGGATCAGAATGGGGGAGAGCATGCTGATGACCATGTGCTGCACCATGTGCACGCTGAACATGACCATGCCGTAGTCGTTGAGCTTGGTGCACATCACCAGCGCCACCGTCAGCACGCCGATGACGTACGAGACCGTGCGCCCCACCGGCCACGCGTCCCCGCGCCGCCGCAGCCGCACCACGGCCCAGCCGTAGAGCGCGAGCCCCAGCAAGCAGCCGATCACGAAGAAAGCGTCGCCGCTGAACTCCAGGCCCCGTCCCAGCGTGAACGGCGGCAGATCCATCATCATCATGCCGTGACCGCCGTGGTCCATCCGCTCTCTCCTACTTCGTACCAATGCGCCCGCACCAGAGTAGAACCGCCCCCGGCCGGAGTTCCGGCCGGGGGCGGCTTTCGGCGCCGATCGCGTTACGGGCGGGCGCCGTGGGAGAACGGCCGAAAAGATCGGCTCACAGCACGCACTCCGCCTCGCCGTACCGCTCGGCGGGCACCGTCTTGAGCGTCTCGACGGCCTCCGCCAGCGGCACCAGCGTGATGTCCGTGCCGCGCAGCGCCGTCATCATCCCGAACTCGCCCCGGTGCGCCGTCTCCACCGCGTGCCAGCCGAACCGGGTCGCGAGCACCCGGTCGTACGCGGTCGGCGTGCCGCCCCGCTGCACATGGCCCAGGATCACCGGGCGCGCCTCCTTCTCCAGGCGCTGCTCCAGCTCGGTCGCCAGCTGCCGGGCGACGCCCGCGAACCGCTCGTGCCCGTAGACGTCGGTGGAGCCGATGTCGAAGTCCATCGACCCCTCGCGCGGCTTCGCGCCCTCCGCGACCACCACGATCGCGAACTTCTTGCCCGCCTCGAAGCGCTTGCCGACCAGCGCGGTCAACTCGCCGATGTCGAACGGCCGCTCCGGCACCACGATGGCGTGCGCGCCCGCCGCCATGCCCGAATGCAGGGCGATCCAGCCGGTGTGCCGCCCCATCACCTCGACGATCAGCACCCGCTGATGCGACTCCGCCGTCGTCTTGAGCCGGTCCAGGGCCTCGGTCGCGACGCCGACCGCGGTGTCGAAGCCGAAGGTCACATCAGTCGACGCGATGTCGTTGTCGATGGTCTTGGGCACCCCGACGATCGGCAGCCCCGCGTCGGACAGCAGCCGCGCCGCCTTGAGCGTGCCCTCGCCGCCGATCGGGATGATCGCGTCCAGCCCCAGGTCGCGGACGTGGCCGCGGGCCCGCTCCACCCCGTCGCGCAGATGCGCGGGCTGCACGCGGGAGGAGCCGAGAATCGTGCCGCCACGGGCCAGAATGCCGCCCACCGCGTCGAGGTCCAGCTTGCGGTAGTCGCACTCCAGGAGCCCCTTCCACCCGTCGTGGAAGCCGATGACCTCATCACCGTGGTCGACGACCGCGCGGTGCACGACGGACCGGATGACGGCGTTCAGGCCGGGGCAGTCGCCGCCGGATGTGAGCACACCAATTCGCATGGCACGAAAACCTTTGCAACAGGGCCGGATGACCGGACCCCGTCGTCCGGCTGGATCATCCCCGCCACCCTACAAGCGCGGGTGGCGGGGCACCGATCCGTCCGTCATACGGGCCACTTGGCCGCGCGGGGCCGCGCCGCCGTCACGCGGGCTGCGACGCCGCCGCGATCCGCTCCGCGCGCAGCGCCTCGTACCACTGCTCGTCCACCGGCGGCAGCGCGTTCACATCGAGCGCCAGCTTCAGCAGCAGGTCCGCGATCAGCGGATTGCGGGCCAGCACCGGGCCGTGCATGTACGTGCCGAAGACGGTGTCGTTGAACGCGCCCTCGGTGCCGTCGCCCGTGCCGTTGCCGTTGCCGAACCGGACCCGCGCCAGCGGCCGGGCGGTGGGCCCCAGGTGCGTGACGCCCTGGTGGTTCTCGAAACCGGTCAGCGGCGGCAGCCCCAGCCGCTCGTCGATGTCGCCCAGCACGTCGCCGACGCACCGCTCGGCCTCGCCGCGCGTGCTGACCACGTCCAGCAGCCCCAGGCCCTGCTCGCGCTGGCCGAGGTCGTTGATGAACTCATGGCCCAGGATCTGGTACCCGGCGCACACCGAGAAGACGATCGCGCCGTTGGCCACCGCCCGGTTCAGTCCGCCGTCGCGGCGCAGCCGCTCGGCCGCCAGCCGCTGCGGCCGGTCCTCGCCGCCGCCGATCAGATAGATGTCCCCCGAGGTCGGGATCTGCTGGTCGGAGCGGACGTCCAGGCGCTGGACGTCCAGCCGGCGCTGGCGCGCACGCCGCTCCACCACCAGGGCGTTGCCCTGGTCCCCGTACGTGCTCAGCAGGTCGGGGTAGATCCACACCAGGCGCAGACTGCTCTGGCTCATGGGTTAAGGCTCCTTCTGCGGGTGTCAGTTGCCGACGCGGCGGCGTACGTCCTGGAACGCGGTGTAGTTCGCGATGACCTCGATCCGGCCGGGCGGCGACATCCGCACGGCCTCGTCCACGTCCTCGCACACCCGGAAGTCCAGCCCCGCGACCTCCAGGCGCACCGCCAGGTCCAGCTTGCGGTCGCCGATGACGAGGATCGGGTGGCCCGCGAGACGGGTGTAGTCCACGTCCCACAGCCAGGAGGTGTCCGTGCCGTCCGCGCCGCGCGCGTTGACGCCGAGGATCACCGGCGTGGGCGGCGGGTCGATCAGCGAGAACGTCTCCAGCCAGCCGGCCGGGTTCTTCGCCAGCAGCAGCCGCAGCTCCCGCTCCAGATACGTCACCACGTCATACCGCCCGGCGACCGCCTGGACCTGGTACATCCGCTCCAGCGCCACCTGCGGCGGCACGCCGAAGGCGGCGGCGACGGCCGCGGAGGTGGTGGCGTTCGCCTTGTTCGCCCGGCCCGGCAGCTGGAGGTGGATCGGCCACGCGCTGCCGTGCGGGTCCAGGACGTAGTCGCCGGAGAGCGCCCAGCTCGGGGTGGGCCGCCGGAAGCCGCACTCGGCGCAGAACCAGTCGTCGCCGGGGCGCTGCATCACGCCGCCGCACGACGGGCACGACCAGGCGTCGTCCTTCCACTCCTGGCCGGCCGCCACCCACACCACGTTCGGCGAGGAGGAGGCCGCCCACACGATGAGCGGGTCGTCCGCGTTCGCGATCACCACGGCCTTGGTGCCGGCCAGGCCCTCGCGCCACTTCTCGGCCAGCATGCGGGTCTCCGCGGCGCGGTCGAGCTGGTCGCGGGAGAGGTTCAGCAGCGCGATCGCCTTGGGCTCCACATCGCGCGCGACCCCCGCCAGGTACTTCTCGTCCACCTCGATCACGCCGTACCGCGCGTCGGACCCGCCGGCCAGCGCGGAGGTGATGCCCGCGGGCATGTTGGCGCCCAGCGCGTTCGAGACCACCACTCCGCTGGCCCGCAGCGCCTCGGCGATCAGCCGGGTCGTCGTCGTCTTGCCGTTGGTGGCCGACACCAGGACCACGTCCAAGTGCGTCGCCAGCCGGGCCAGCAGGTCGGGGTCGAGCCTGAGCGCTACCTTGCCGCCGATCACCGATCCGCTGCCGCGGCCCGCGGCCCGCGATACCGCCGCCGCGGCCTTGCCCGCCGTCACGGCCAGCTTGGCCCGCGGGGACAGCGGCTCCGTGTTCCCTGCCATCGTCCTAGATCCTCCTTGCATCCGGCGCCGCGCCGCCTCGTGGTCCGCCGGCGGGACGCCCCCTCCGCGCCGAATCGCCAGCCGGGAGGCATCGGTCAGGGATCAGCCTATCGAGATCCGGCCGCAGGCCCGAACCTGCCGCCGCGGACCGTACGCTTTGACGCATGCGAAACGGCACGATCCCCGGCAGCCGCGGACTCATACGGCCGATGCGGCTGCTCGGGGACCCGGTCCTCGGCGCGCCCTGCGCCGAGGTGGAGGAGTACGGTCCGGGCCTCGCGACGCTCATCGAGGACATGTACGCGACCATGTACGCGGCCCGCGGCGTCGGGCTCGCGGCCAATCAGATCGGCGTGCCGCTGCGGGTCTTCGTCTACGACTGCCCCGACGACGAGGACCGCCGCCACCTCGGCCACGTCGTCAACCCCCGGCTCGTCGAGGCCGACGGCGTGCGGGTGCGCGGGCCGGAAGGCTGCCTCTCGCTCCCCGGCGTCGAGGCCGGCACGCCCCGCTTCGACCGCGCCGTCGTCGAGGGCACGACCATGGACGGCGCGCCGGTCCGGGTGGAGGGCACGGGCTTCTTCGCCCGCTGCCTCCAGCACGAGAGCGACCACCTCGACGGGGGCCTGTTCACCGACCGGCTGACGGGGCTGCGGCGGCGCCGGGCGCTGCGGGCGGCCCGGCGGGCGCCGTGGTCGGCGCCCGCCGCGTCCTGACGGCGCGCCCCGCTCAGAGCCTGTGTGCCAGGCGTCGGGCGCCCGGCCAGGAGTATGACGCAGGCTCTCAGAAGCCGGGGCCGTCCAGCCGGTCGCCCGCCGCGGCCAGCCGCCCCCACAGGAGGTCGGCGAGGTGGCGTACCAACTCGGCGCGGGGGAACGGGCGCTCGCGCAGCCACCAGTCGCCCGCCGCGTGCATCATGCCGACGATGCCGTGGCCCCAGGCCCGCGCCAGCTGCTCGCCGCCCGGACCGAGGTCGACCCGCTCGGCTATCACCTGGGCCAGCTCCTCGCCGAGCCGTCGCAGCAGCGGCGCGGAGTGCCGGCCGACGTCGAACCCCTGCTCCGAGGACTGCTCCTCGTCGGCGGGGTGCATCAGGAAGCGGTACACCTGGGGCCGGGTCTCGATGGCCACCAGGTACGTGTCCAGCGTCGCCTCGACGCGGTCGCGGCGGGGGACGGGGGAGTCGAGGGCCGCGCGCAACCCGTCCAGCAGGGCGTCGGTGTGGCGCACGGCGAGCGCGCGGTAGAGCCCGCCCTTGTCGCCGAAGTGCCGGTACAGGATCGGTTTGGTGATCCCCGCCTCGGCGGCGATGGCGTTCATCGACGCCCCCGGCCCGTCCCGCATCACCACCCGGTCCGCGGCCTCCAGCAGCTCCTTGCGCCGCGCCTGTGCGGCTCGCTGCTGATCTTCGCGCTGACTGGTCTCCACCATGTGTGCCTCCCCGCCCCCGTGACTCTTGACGCATGCGCAACGTAACACCCGGTCCACTCAGCGGATCGGGGCGGCATCCGAGGTTGACAGCCCTTACTGGCGAGTAACACACTCTTGTTACCGCTAGTAACAAATGCTTGGAGGGGTCATGGCCGAGTTCACCATGGAGCTGAACGAGGACCAGAGGGAGGTGCGCGACTGGATCCACGGCTTCGCCGCCGAGGTGATGCGCCCCGCGGCGGCCGAATGGGACGAGCGCGAGGAGACCCCCTGGCCCGTCATCCAGGAGGCGGCCAAGATCGGCATCTACTCGCTCGACTTCTACGCCCAGCAGTTCTTCGACCCCACCGGGCTCGGCATCCCCATGGCCATGGAGGAGCTCTTCTGGGGCGACGCGGGCATCGGCCTGTCCATCGTCGGCACCGGCCTCGCCGCCGTCGGCGTCCTCGCCAACGGCACCGAGGAGCAGATCGGCACCTGGATCCCCCAGATGTACGGCGACGCCGACGACGTCAAGGTCGCCGCCTTCTGCTCCTCCGAGCCCGACGCCGGCTCCGACGTCGCCGCGATGCGCACCCGCGCCGTCTACGACGCGGCCAAGGACGAATGGGTGCTCAACGGCACCAAGACGTGGGCGACCAACGGGGGCATCGCCAACGTCCACGTCGTCGTCGCCGTCGTCGACCCCGAGCTCGGCTCCAAGGGCCACGCCTCCTTCATCGTCCCGCCGGACACCCCCGGACTCTCCCAGGGCCAGAAGTTCAAGAAGCACGGCATCCGCGCCTCGCACACCGCCGAGGTCGTCCTGGAGGACGTCCGCGTCCCCGGCCACTGCCTGCTCGGCGGGAAGGACAAACTCGACGAGCGCCTCGCCCGCGCCCGCGAGCGCGCGAAGAGCGGCGGCGAACGCGTCAAGAACGCCGCCATGGCCACCTTCGAGGCGTCCCGCCCGGCCGTCGGCGCCATGGCGGTCGGCACCGCCCGCGCCGCCTACGAGGAAGCCCTCGAATACGCCAGGACCCGTACCCAGTTCGGCCGGCCCATCATCGACAACCAGGGCGTCGCCTTCCAACTGGCCGACATGCGGACCCAGATCGACGCGGCCCGGCTCCTGGTCTGGCGCGCCTCCTGGATGGCCGCCACCGGCAAACCCTTCACCTCCGCCGAGGGCTCCATGTCGAAGCTCTACGCCAGCGAGACCGCCAAGAAGGTCACCGCCCAGGCCGTCCAGATCCTCGGCGGCAACGGCTTCACCCGCGAGTACCCGGTCGAGCGCATGCACCGGGACGCCGCCATCTACACCATCTTCGAAGGCACCAGCGAGATCCAGCGCCTGGTCATCGCCCGCACCGTCTCGGGCATGCCGATCCGCTGAGCACGCACCGCGGAACACGCGCGCCCCGGCCGGAACCGGCCGGGGCGCGCCGCCGTCACCGGCGCAGCAGCTCCAGGACCGCCGCCGCCGACCACGAGAAGTTCGAGGAGTTGCGGCCCACGCCGGTCAGCGGGTGGTAGTTCTCGTGAATCGGCCCGTCGCCCAGCAGGCCGCGGGCGTGGAAGAGCAGATGCTCCGTGGTGGCCCCCGCGTCCCGGTGGTAGCCGTACTCGCGCAGACCGAGGATCGCGAAGTACGCCTGGTCCAGCCAGACCAGCCCGCGCCAGTACCCGGTCGGGTCGAACTTCGGGTTGTTCCGCGCCACCGTCGGCAGCGGCATATGGGTCGCGAACTGCGCCGGGTCGACGAGCGCGGCCCGGACCGACGCCGCCTGCCGGCCCGTCGCGACGCCCGCCCACAGCGGGATGGCGCCCTCGATGCCCTTGCCCGCCTTGGTGAGCGGCCCGCGGCCGTCCGTGCCGTAGTCGTGGAAGAAGCCGTCGGCCGGGTCGTACATGCGCTCCTGGATCCGGCGCTTGAGCCGGTCCGCCTGCCGGTGCCAGTCCGCCGACTCCGCGTGCCGCCCGAGGGCGTTCGCGGCCCGCGCCAGATAGCGCTTCTCCGCGTACAGATAGGCGTTGAGGTCCACCGACTCCTGCGCCAGCGAGTAGCCGACCGTACGTCCCCGGCGGTCGGTGTTGGTGTCGACGCCCGCGCCGTCGAAGCGGGGCGCGTTGTCCATCCCGCTCTCCCAGGCCGCGGCCAGCCTGCGCTCCTTGGTGCTGTCGTTGGCCGGGTCGACGGTGGCCCCGTACTCCGCCAGGCCGTTGTGGTCGTGGTCCCGGTTCCGGTACCACCACGCGTGATACGCCGTCAGCTTCGGATACATCCGGCGCAGGAACTCCCGGTCCCCGCCGCGCTCGTACACCAGCCAGACCGCCCAAGCGGCCAGCGGCGGCTTGGAGTTGCGCTCGTTCCAGTTCTGACCGCCGGTGCCGGCCTTGTTGTAGAACACCGCGTCCGGGACCATCCCGGCGTCCTGCGGGCGGTCCTCGGAGGATGCCGTGATCTGGTAGTCGAACATCGACTCGATGGCGGAGGCGGCGAGCCGGGGCGCGAACAGCGCCGTCGAGGCGGCCTCCTTCCACGAGTCCCACGCCCAGAAGCCGCCGGCGAAGTCCTTGTTGGTGAGCGAGGGCGTGATGCCGTCCGAGCGCAGCGCGCCGGCCGGGCTGCGCCAGTTGGTCACCAGGGTCTGCACCGCCTTGGCCGCTGTGCGGCGGCGGTCCGGCGTCACGCCGTGCAGCGCGCGGGACAGGTACTCCCGCCAGCGCTCGTCCCCGCGGGCCGCGACCCGGTCCGGGTGCGTGAGCGCCTCCCGTACGGCCTGCCGGTCCTTGCGGCGCTCGGCCTCGGTGAACGTGTACGACTCGCTCCACACGAACGTCGCCGTCCTGCCCGGCCGTACGGTCACCGGCTCGCGCGCGACGGTGCGGTACCCGTCGCCGTGGACCGAGGTGTGCACCGCCCCGGCGTGCTCGACCTCGAACCGGGCCGCGTTGGTGGTGAGGTAGTCCGTGTACGAGCGGACCCGCGCGAAGCCGACCGCCACGCCTGTACGGGTCGCCCGCAGCCGGGGCGCGCTGCGGATCGGCTCCTCGGTGTGCCGCAGCAGCGTCCCGGACCAGGAGGCCCGCAGCGTGCGGGCCCGTCCGCCGGTGTTGTGCACCTTCGCCTCGACGAACGCCGTGCGGTTGCTGGCGTAACGCAGCGTCAGGGTGATCCGCAACCCGTCGACGTGGAACGACTGGAGGAGGAGGCCGGGCGCGGACTCCACGGTGGGGGAGCGGTCGTCGGACAGCGCGACGGTCCGGTGCGAGCGCGTGTCGAGGAGGGCGAACCGGGAGAACGACCGGCTGAGGTACCAGGGGTACTCCTCCGCCATGTACAGGGGGCCGCTGAATCCGCCGAGTGCGTCGTGGTCGGAGGGGGAGGGGATGCCGTACGCGTGCCAGGCGCCCAGGTCCGCGAAGACGTTGAGCGGGTTGTCGCCCGGCGGCTCGGCGGTCGCCGGCAGTCCGCGCAGGTCGAGGAGGTCGTGGAGGCCGTGCCGGAACTCGGTGGTCCGCGGTTCCGCGCCGGGTGCGGGCTGGGGATGCGCCGTCTGCTGGTTCTCCGCCTGCTGGTTCTCCGCCGCGAGCGCCGGCGCGGCCGGCAGCAGCGCGGCCCCCAGAGGTACGAGCGACGACGCGGCGAACCGCCTGCGGGATAGGTCCGACATGGGAATCCTCACGTGAGAGGGGGTCTGGCAGGGCAGACCCTAACTCCGGAGAGGCGTTACTTTAAGCCCTTGACTCCCAAGGTCTTCTTGGTTCACTCCAGTGACATAAGGGAACATTCCGGACCCGCCTGAACCGGTCGCATCGGCCGCCCCGCCGCGCCGTTCGCAGTGTCCCGATCGGCTCGCCGCGTTTACACGCAATTTCACTGGGCGTCAGATGCGCGCATGCCGCCGTTTCTTATTCAACATTCCACGGGGCCATTCCGTGCGGCCCTGCGGAGACGTCACATGGCGGCCGTTCGCCGTCAAGAGGATCTTTTGCGAACAAGACTCGAACAAGCCCCAGTCGCCGCGCGCCGCTGAACTGGGCGTACCGAACATGTGTCGCCTTTGTCCGCCGAGGAGTTGGGGGAGATCTTTCCCTGCGCGCCGAAGATCGGCGCAAAGATGCCTCTCATCAGGCGACTTTACTATCGTCATGTTGTCGCATGACCATTCCTTGGTTTAACTGTGGGTGAGGGGTCGTCAGCGGCCCGTGTGGGCCACGAGTGCCACCCCTCATGACCGGCCGCCTGTGCTCGGCGGGCCGCCGCCGGTGGAACTGCATCGACGCGACCAACGCTGGAGGGTTTCCATGGAATATCCGAATCGGCTCCGTGACGCCATTGCCCAAGAAGAGACGACGCCACTGATCGGCGTATTCGACATGTTCTCCGCCTCCGTGGCGGCCCAGCACTACGACGGCATGTTCGTCTCCGGATTCGGATTCGCCGCGTCGCACTACGGGCTGCCGGACATCGGATTCATCGCGTGGCCCGATATCGTCGCCTTCGTCCAGCGGCTGCGGCTCGCCTTCCCCCGGCAGCACCTGCTCGTCGACATCGACGACGGCTACGTCGACCCGGAGACGGCCTGCCACGTCGTCCAGCACCTGGAGGCGATTGGCGCCTCCGGCGTGATCCTTGAGGACCAGCAGCGACCCCGGCGCTGCGGCCACGTCGACGGTAAGCAGGTACTCCCGCTGGAGGCGTACCTCGAGAAGCTGGAGATGGTCCTCTCCGCCCGCCGCGACCTGGTGGTCGTCGCCCGTACGGACGCCACGGAAGAGGGCGAGATACTGCGCCGCGCCGAAGCCCTGGCCGCCACGGACGCCGACGTGATCCTGGTCGACGGGGTGCGCAGCGTCGACTGGATCCGCAAGGTCCGCGAGGTCATCGGCGACAAGCCGCTGCTGTTCAACCAGATAGCGGGCGGCAAGTCGCCGCGGCTCTCGCTGCCCGAGCTCAGCGAGCTCGGCGTCGACGTGGCGATCTACAGCACGCCGTGCCTGTTCGCGGCCCAGACCGCCATCGACCAGGCGCTCTCGGAGCTGAAGAAGGCCGAGGGGCGGCTGCCGCAGTTCACCGCGGAGAGCGTCGGGGTCGCCGAGTCGCTGGCCCTGCTGGAGCGGAACATCAGCAGGAACCACGCCCCGGCCGGCGCCGCGCTCTGATCCGGCGCGGGCCCGTGCGGCCCGCGGCCATCGCGAAAAGGGAGGCCCCGGTCCGCGCGACCGGGGCCTCCCCCCTGCCCCGCGCCCGTACGCGGCCCGCCCGGTGAGCCGCCCGGCGTACGGGCCGGACCGCCGCGCTCCGGGCCGTGCCGCGCTGTCCGGGAGCCGCCGCCTCCCGCACCGCCCCCGGCGGCCCATCAGGAAGGAAGAGGAACCCCCGAATGCCGCTGTCGCTCCTATCCCGCAGGCTGCGCGCCCTGGCGCGCGGCCGCGTCGACTGGTACATCGTCGCGCTGCTCGCCACGGTCGGCCTGGCCGCGCTGCTGCCCGCCGACGGCGCCCCCGCCGAGGCCCTCGGCGTCGCCACCAAGATCGCCGTGGGACTGCTGTTCTTCCTCTACGGCGTCCGGCTCTCGCCGCGGGCGGCGCTGGGCGGGCTCGGCCACTGGCGGCTGCACCTGCCCATCCTGCTCTGCACCTTCGCGCTCTTCCCGCTGCTGGGCCTCGCCCTCCGGCAGCTCCCCGAGTCCGTGCTGGGCGCGGAACAGGCCACCGGCATCCTCTTCCTGTGCCTGCTGCCCTCCACGGTGCAGTCCTCCGTCGCCCTCACCTCGATGGCGCGCGGCAACGTGGCCGCCGCCATCTGCTCGGCCTCCTTCTCCACCCTCCTCGGCGTGGTCCTCACCCCGCTGCTCGCCGCCCTGCTGCTGAGCGGCGGCGCGAGCGGCGCCGTCCCCTTCTCCCTGGGGCAGATCACCGACATCGTGGTGCAGCTCCTGCTGCCCTTCCTGGCCGGGCAGTTGGCCCGCCCGCTGCTCGTGGACCTGGTCACCCGGCACCGCATGCTGACCCTGGTGTGCGACCGCGGCTCGATCCTGCTCGTCGTGTACGCCGCGTTCAGCAAGGGGATGACGGCCGGCATCTGGCAGCGCACCTCCGTGGGGCGGCTGCTCGTCCTCCTCGCCCTGTGCGGGGCGCTGCTGGCGCTGATACTGACGGTCGCCGCGAAGGGGGCGCGGCTGCTGGGCTTCGAGCGGGAGGACCGGGTGACCGCGGTCTTCTGCGCCTCGACCAAGAGCCTCGCCAGCGGCCTGCCGATCGCCACCGTGCTCTTCGCGGGCGACGAAGTCGGCCTGGTGATCCTGCCGTTGATGCTCTACCACACGCTGCAGCTGATGGTCTGCACGGCCCTGGCCCGCCGCCTCGCCCGCCGCGCCCCCGACCACCCGGCGGAACCGCGGGCGGTCCCGAGGGACGCCGCCGCCCGTACGGATGTGGCGCCGGGCGCCTGACGCCCGTACGGACGGGGCTCCAGGGGCCCTGGGGACCGCCGCGGGCGGCTGGCAGCATGGCGGCATGTCGACAGAACACGTGGTCACGTACCTGGAGATGACCGAGCGCGCCCAACTGCGCCCCGCACGGCCCGCCGAGGGGGTCGCGCTGGAGGAGACGCCGGCCGGCTCCGAGGCGCTGGTCGAGACGCAGGCCGCGGTGGGCGCGCCGCACCAATGGTCCGGCGGGTGGCGCGCCCGACGCCACGACGAGCGGATGCGGCACTGGCTGATACGGGTGGACGGCGAGGTCGCGGGCGTGCTGAGCGTGCGCGGGGCGGCGGGCGGCGAGGTGGAGATCGACACGTTCGGCCTGCTGCCGCGCTATGTCGGGCGGGGGTACGGCGGGCACGCCCTGACGCTCGCCGTCCGGCAGGCGTGGGACCAGCCGCCGCTGGACGCCCCCGCGGTGCGCCGGGTCTGGCTGCACACCTCGACCCGCGACCACCCGCACGCGCTGCGCAACTACGAGCGCCGCGGCTTCCAGCGCTACGCGAGCGAACGGGAGGCGCCGAGGCCCGACTGAGCCGTTCCGCCGGGAGCGGCGGACCCCGACCCGTGGAATGGCGGGGCGGCCCGTACCCGGTACAGGCCGCCCCACCGGGCGCGCTGCGGCTAATCGCGCTGCGGCTAATCGCGCGGCGCGAGGACCTCCGTCCCCTCCGTGATGGTGATCGCCAGCGCCGGGCAGGAGTCCGCGACGTCCAGCGCGCCCTCCTGCGGCTCTATGTCCTCCTGGACCGCGCGGGCCCGCTCGCCTTCCAGCCGGAACAGCTCAGGCGCGGTCCCCGCGCAGATCCCCGAACCGATGCACACGCTCCGGTCCACGTCGATGTGCCAGGTCATCGCTCACCACCCCACCGGCATCGAGCGCGGTCCGCGCACCAGCATTTCCGTCTTCCACACGATGTCCCCGGCGAGGTGCAGTCCGGGCATCCGCAGGATCAGGGCCCGCAGCGCCTCCTGGAGTTCGAGCCGGGCCAGCGGCGCGCCCAGGCAGTGGTGCGCGCCGTGGCCGAACCCGAGGTGGCCGTTGCTCTCCCGCCGCACGTCGAGCGTGCCGGCCTCGGTGAAGCGCAGCGCGTCCCGGTTGGCCGCGCCGACGGCCACCACGACGGGCTCCCCGGCGCGTACCAGCGTGCCGCCCACCTCGATGTCCTCGGTGGCGTACCGGGCCTGGCTGGCGCCGATGCCCAGCGGCACGAAGCGCAGCAGCTCCTCGACGGCGGCGGGGATGAGGTCCGGGTCCTCGCGCAGCAGGGCGAGCTGCTCGGGGTGGTCGAGCAGGGTGTAGACGAAGTTGGGGATCTGCGAGGCGGTGGTCTCGTGCCCGGCCACCAGGATGCCGACGCAGAGATCGACCAGCTCCAGCTCGGAGAGCCGGTCGCCCACGTCGCGCGCCTCGATCAGGGAGGTCATCAGGTCGTCGGCCGGGTGGACGCGGTGCTGGTCGATCAACCCCCGCATGTAGTCGCGCAGTTCCTCCCGGCTGGCGTGGAACTCGTCGGCCGTCAGGGAGCTCGTGGACAGCGCGTTGTCGCTCCAGACCCGGAAGCGCGGGCGGTCCTCGGTGGGCACCCCGAGCATGCGGCAGATGACGCCGACGGGGATCGGCAGCGCGTAGTCCTCGACGAGGTCGGCGGGCTGCCCGGCCGCGATCATGTCGTCGATCAGGCCCTCGGCGAGCGCCCGCACGTCCGTCCGCAACTTCTCGACCTGATGCACCGTGAACGCCTTGGCCGAGAGCTTGCGGAGCCGGGTGTGGTCGGGCGGGTCCATGCTGAGGATGCCGGTGGTGGTCTGGGCCTCGGACTGCCGCGGCTCGTCGTGGTTCGCGGCGTCGGCGCGGCTGAACCGGCGGTCGCCGAGTACGAGCCGGGCGTCGGCGTAGCGGGTCGCCAGCCACGCGGGATCGCCGTACGGCAGGCGGACCCGCAGCAGCCCTTCCCGGCTGCGCGCGTCCTCGTAGAGATCCGAGAGCGTCAGCGCGGTCGCTTCGTTGAACGGATAAGCCGCGGGTTCGATGTCGGTGGCGGTCACCTGTGCCCCTTCCGTCTTCCGTTGTAAGCCGTTGTAAGCACGTGCTTACATACCGTAGGTCCGGCGGCGGGAGCGGTCAACGGCCCGTCAGTTCAAAACCGGGCTATGCTGACGGCCATTTCTCGGGAGGCTCGCGGGATGACGGAAGACCGGCCGGAGCGCAGACGGGACGCCGAGGCGACCAGGCGAGCGCTCATCGACGCGGCGACCGCGCTGTTCACCGAACGGGGCTACGAACGCACCACGGTGCGCGACATCGCCGCCCGCGCGGGCTTCAACCAGGCCCTGCTCTTCCGCTACTTCGGCTCCAAGAAGGCCCTCTTCAGCGAGGTGGTGACCCGTCAGGGGTGGCGGCAGGTGCGCGACACCCCGCCGGAACGGCTGCTGGAAGTCGCGCTGCGCGGCCTCCTCGAACCCGGCGAGGGCCACCGCGACCGGACATTGGAGGTGTATCTGCGCTCCACCGGCACCGGCGAGGCGCGCAGCGAGACCCGCCTCCTCCTCGGCCGGGAGTACACGAGCGTCCTCGCCACCCTCACCGACGCCGACGACGCCGAGCTGCGCTCCGATCTCATCCTCGCCTGGCTGCTCGGCATCGGGCTCACCCGCAGCGTGATCGGCAAGGACCCGATCGCGAGCGCCGACCCCGAGGACGTCTGCCGCCTCATGCTTCAGGCGTCCCGCACGCTCCTGGAGAAGCTCCCCGACGGCGACGCGACGTGATCAACCGTCAGAAAGCCACCGCTGGAAGGCTTTTCAGGGTGCTCCGCTGATCACGGAGAACAGCGCGCCGTCCGGATCGCGCAGCCCGGCCACCCGCCCGTGCATGGACTCCTGAGGCGCGTCCATCAGCTCGCCGCCCAGCTTCTCCGCCCTGCGCACCGTCTCGTCGACGTCCGCCACGGGGAAGAAGACATGCCACCGGGGCCGGATCCGGGGGTCCACCGCCGCCTCGGTGCCGCCGCCGTGCAGGGCCGCGACGCTGCGCCCGTCGACGTGCAGCACCACATGGTCGTACTCCCAGCGCACCTCGTAGCGGGCCGGGTCCCGGTCGTCCCAGCCGAAGACGTTGCCGTAGAAGATCGCCGCGTCGAAGGCGTCCCGCGTCCGCAACTCCGTCCAGGCCGAGGCCACCCCCGACCGCAGGGAGCTCCCCGCGCTGCCGGTCGCCTCCCAGATGCCGAACGCCGCCCCGGCCGGGTCGGCGACCAGCGCGATCCGCCCCGCCTCGAACTCCAGCGGGCCCACCGCCACCGTCCCGCCGCGCTCACGGATCGACGCGGCGGTCTCATTCGCGTTCTCCGTGCCGAAATACGTCGTCCACGTCACCGGGTACTCCCAGTCGCGGGCCACCTCGCCCACGCCCGCGACCTCCGTGTCCCCGGCGAAGGCCCGCAGATAGCGACCCCACGGCTCGGGCCCCGTCACAAACCGCCACCCGAGCAGCGGACCGTAGAAGTCCGCCGCCCCGTCGAGACTCCGCGCCATCAGGCTGACCCAGCACGGGGCGCCTGTCATACACCCAGCCGTCACACCGGACACCTCATATCTTTCCGCCCAAAGGGCGCATTCAGTCTATGCCCGCCGCCCCCGCGCGCTCAGGCGAAGCGGCCGAGACCGGCGAGGATTCTGTCCGGATGCAGCGGCAGCTCACGGAACCGGACGCCCGTCGCGTGGTACACGGCGTTGCCGATGGCCGCCGCCGTCCCCACGATGCCGATCTCGCCGATCCCCTTGCTGCCCATCGGGTTCAGCCGCCCGTCGTCCTCGTCGAGCCAGTGCGCCTCGATCCGCGGCAGGTCCGCGCAAGCGGGCACATGGTACGAAGCCAGATCGCGCTCGGCGAAGTCCCCGAAAACCGGGTCCATCGTGCTCCCCTCCAGCAGCGCCATCCCCAGCCCCATCGTCATCGCGCCGATGAACTGCCCGCGCGCCGTACGGGAGTTGAGGATCCGGCCCGCCGCGAAGACGCCCAGCAGCCGGCGCACCCGCGTCTCCCCGGTGTCGACGTCGACCTGCACCTCGGCGAACTGTGCCCCGAAAGAGTGCTTCGCGTACGGGGACGCCGCCTCCTTCTCCATCTCCGCCGCCGTGTCCGCCGCCGCGACGAGCCCCGCCGCCGGGACCTCGCCCCCGTGCTCGTCCAGCCGCGCCCGCAGCGCACGGCACGCCTTGTCCACCGCCCACCCCCAGGACGCCGTGCCGGACGAGCCCCCGGCGAGCGGCGCGGCCGGCAGCGCGGTACTGCCGATGTCGATGCCCACCCGGTCCAAGGGCGCCCCGAGCGCGTCGGCCGCGATCTGCGCCAGCACCGTACGGGCGCCCGTACCGATGTCCGTGGCGTTGACGCGGACCCGGAAGAGGCCGCCCGGCTCGGTCCGCGCCTCGGCCCGCGAGGCCATCATCAGCACCGGATACGTGGACGACGCGACGCCGCTCCCGATCAGCAGCCGCCCCTCCCGCCGGGACCGGGGGCGCGGATCGCGCTCGTACCAGCCGAACCGCCGCGCCCCGTCGTGCAGCGCCCCGACGAGGTGCCGGCTGCTGAACGGCTTCCCGGTGTCGGGCTCCACGGCCGGCTCGTTGCGGACCCGCAGCTCCACCGGGTCCAGCCCGGCCCGCTCGGCGAGCTCGTCCATGGCCGACTCCAGCGCGTACATGCCCGACGCCTCGCCCGGCGCCCGCATCCACGACGGGCTCGGCACGTCCAGCGCCGCGACCCGGTGCGTGGTGCGGCTGTTCGGCGAGGTGTACATGACGCGCGCCGGGACCGCGGCCTGCTCCACGAACTCCTTGACGGTGGAGGTCTGCGTGACGACCTCCTGCGCGAGCGCGGTGATCACCCCGTCCTCGCCCGCCCCGAGCCGCACCCGCTGGATCGTCGGCGCGCGATGGCCCACGACCGCCGCCAACTGCGCGCGCGGCAGCGCCAGCTTGACCGGGCGCCCGGTGTGCAGCGCCGCCATCGCGGCCAGCACCACCTGGGGCCGCGGCGTGCCCTTGGCGCCGAAACCGCCCCCGACATGCTCCGAGACGACCGTGATCCGCTCCTCGGCCAGCCCGAACAGCGCGGCCAGCGTGCGCTGCACGGTCGTCGCGCCCTGACTGGAATCGTGCACCGCCAGCCGGCCGCCGTCCCACTCGGCCGTCGCGGCGTGCGGCTCCATGGGGTGGTTGTGCAGGCCGGACATCGTGTACGTGGCGTCGACGCGCACCGGAGCGGACCCGTACGAGGCGTCGAAGTCGCCCCGCACCCGGGTCCCCTCGGCCCCGCCGTTGGCCTCCTCGCACGCGTACAGCCCCGGGTGGTCGGCGGTGAGCACGACGTCGTGGTCCCGCGTCTCATAGTCGACGCGGACGGCGGCGGCCATGGCACGCGCCGCCTCCGGGGTGGCGGCGACGGCGAGGGCCACGTACCAGCCGCGGTGCGGCACCTGGTCGTCCTGGAGGACCCACAGGATCGGGTCGTCGCACTCGCCGAGGCGCGGCGCGTTCTCATGCGTGAGGACGGCGACGGCCCCGAGCTCGGCCAGCGCCTCCTCCACGTGCACCGCGGTCACCCTGCCGCAGGGCACGGCGGCGGGCACCGGCCAGGCGTACACGGTGCCCGCCGGGGTGTGCTCGGCCGCGTACCGGGCGGTGCCGGTGACCTTCTCCATGCCCTCCAGCCGGCCGACCGGCGCGCCGAGGGCCTGACCTGCGCTATGCGTACGAACCATCCCAACGCTCCTCAACTGCCGGTGTACGGGCCGGGGGACCGGGGATCGGAGGCCGCCTCGCCGGCCAGCCCCGCGAGCACTCGGACCGCCAGATTGCGAGCGAGCTCCACCTTGAACGCGTTGTCCCGCAGCGGCTCGGCCGCCGACAGCTCGGCGTCGGCCGCCCGGCCGAAGGACTCCTCCGTGGCCTCCGCGCCCAGCAGCGCCTCTTCGGCCGTGCGGGCGCGCCACGGCTTGTGCGCCAGCCCGCCGAAGGCCAGGCGCGCGGCGCGGACCGTACCGCCCCGCACATCCAGGGCGGCGGCGACGGAGACGAGGGCGAAGGCGTACGAGGCGCGGTCGCGGGCCTTGCGGTAGGCGGAGCGCCCCGGGGCGGGGGCGGGCAGCTCCACGGTGGTGATCAGTTCGCCGTGGCCGATGACGGTGTCCTGCTCCGGCCGGTCGCCGGGCAGCCGGTGGAAGTCCGTCACGGGCACCGCCCGTTCGCCGTCGGGGCCGCGCAGCCGGACGACGGCGTCCAGGGCGGCGAGGGCGACGGCCATGTCCGAGGGGTGCGTGGCGACGCAGTGCGCGGAGTGGCCGAGCACCGCCAGATCCCGGTGCACCCCTTCGCGGGCGGGGCAGCCGGTGCCGGGCTCCCGCTTGTTGCACGGTTTGCCGACGTCCTGGAAGTAGAGGCAGCGCGTGCGCTGGAGCAGGTTCCCGCCGGTGGTCGCCGCGTTGCGGAGCTGGCCCGAGGCCCCGGCCAGCAGGGCCTGGGACAGCACGGGGTACCGGGCGCGGACGAGCGGGTGCGCCGCGAGGTCGCTGTTGCGGACGTTCGCGCCGATCGACAGGCCGCCGTCCGGGGTCCGCGCCACGTCGGTCAGCGGCAGCCCGGAGACGTCGACGAGCAGCCCCGGCGCCGCCACGCCGAGCTTCATCAGGTCGACCAGGTTCGTACCGCCCCCGAGGTAGCTGCCCGCGGGGTCGGCGGCGACGGCGGCGATGGCGGTGTCGACGTCGCTGGGGCGCACGTAGGAGAAGGACTTCACCCGGCCACGTCCTCGATGGCGGCGACGATATTGGCGTACGCGCCGCAGCGGCACAGGTTGCCGCTCATGCGCTCGCGGATCTCCTCGGGGGTGAGCGGCACCGGCTCCGGGGCGGCCTCCGAGCCGCCATGGGGCACGGGCGTCACGTGCGAGGGGTGGCCGTGCGCGGCCTCGGCGAGGACGCCGACGGCGGAGCAGATCTGTCCCGGTGTGCAGTAGCCGCACTGGAAGCCGTCCCGGTCGAGGAACGCCCGCTGCACCGGATGCGGGTTCTCCCCGTCGGCCAGCCCCTCCACCGTGGTGATCTCCGCGCCGTCACAGGAGACCGCGAGTTTCAGGCAGCTGTTGGTGCGGCGGCCCTCGATGAGCACCGTGCAGGCGCCGCACTGCCCGTGGTCGCAGCCCTTCTTCGAACCGGTCAGGCGGAGGTGTTCGCGCAGCGCGTCGAGCACCGTCGTGCGGTTGTCCAGGGTCAACCGGTGCGGGACGCCGTTGACATGGAGGGTGACCGCGGAGACGGCCGGGGGATGCTGCGCGGTGTGCGGTACCACGTGCCACACCTTTCACTGGAAGCCCCCCTCGGCACCGTGGTCGGGTCCCCCGCCTCGGGGCGGATGAAACCCACCTGTTGCGCTCTCCACTCGTTCGGCGCAGGAGCCGTCGGGGCCGTCGTGCGGCGACGCGGTTCCCGGACCGGCCGAGGGCGCCGCCGAGGGCCGTGTTTAGGTGTGGTCATGGCTGAGACGACACCTCCCGACACGGGCGCGGACACGCCGCCCACAGCTCTTTCGGCCGCTCCTGGGTATCAGGTGCGGCGGTTGTACCAGGCGTATGTGGCGGCGTGGGTGCGGTTGGTGGATCCGGCGTTGACGGGTCCGCAGTTCGCGGTGTTGACGGCGGTGGGGGCTGCGCCGGGGCGGGATCAGTCGTCGATGGCGTCGGCGGTGGCGCTGGACACGTCGACGATGGCGGATGTGGCGCGGCGGCTGGAGGGGCGGGGGCTGCTGGTGCGGCGCACGGCTCCCGACGACGGACGCCGCAAGCTGCTGTTCCTGACGGAGGCGGGGGAGGAGGCGCTGGCGGAGGCCGACCGGCGGGCCCGGCTGCTCGATGAACGGCTGCTGGAGCCGTACGGGCCCGGCGAGCGGACAGCCCTGCTGGCGGAGCTGACGGCGCTGGCTGACCACTGGGAGGGCCTGACCCGCGACGCGTGACCGGCGGGCACGAGGCGGGCAGGCCGTCGGGGGCGGCTGTTCACCGCCGGGCCGTCGGTACGAGCCTCAGACGCTTTCCTTGACGAGGCCGACGTCCGCGACGGCGGGCGCCGGGCGGGCCGGGACGTGCGCCGGCTCGGCTCCGGCCCGCACCGGGGGAGTCCGTTCGAGGAGGGCGGCGGCGCGGTCGCCGCGCAGCGACGCCAGGGCCGCGGCGAGGCCGACCACCGTGCCCAGGACCAGGCCGGCGGCGTACAGGCCCATCGCGGCGGCGGTGCCGTGGTTGCCGGTCAGCAGCGGCAGCAGCGACCAGCCCGCCTTGCCCTGGGCGACCGCGCCGACCGTGTAGCCGAGCTGGTTGAACGCCCCGAGGAACGCGCCGCCCGCCGCGCCGCCGAGGCAGCCCATCACATAGACGCGGCCGAGGGGGAGGGTGACGGTGTAGTACATGGGCTCGCCGACGCCGAGCAGCGCCGCCGGACCGGTCGCGCGGATGGCATGGCGCAGGGGGTTGCCGCGCCGGGCCCGCAGGTACACGGCGAGCGCGGCGCCGACCTGCCCGGCGCCGGCCATGTCCATGATGGGCAGCAGGGCGGAGGAGCCGTGCTGCTGGATGAGCGTGCTGGTGACGCCGATCAGCGCCTGGTGCAGGCCGGGTATGAAGACCCCGCCGAGGATCGCGCCGCCGACGGCCCCGTTGATGCCGAGCGCCCAGGAGGCGAGCGTCCCGGTCGCCGAGGCGGCCGCACCGCCCAGCGGCATGAGCACGAGAACGGTGGCCAGCCCCGCCGTCAGCACCGTGAGCAGCGGCGTGAACAACTCGTCCACACTGGCCGGCACAACGCGCCGCAGCCGCCGCTCCAGCCAGGCGGTGACCAGGCCGATGGCCAGCGCGGTCAGCGGCCCCCCTTCGTTGTGGCTGGGGGAGACGTGCCCGATGAGCGGCAGGCTGTAGTGGATGGCCGCGACCTTCGGATGCAGCATCACCGCCGCGGTCGCCCCGCCGAGCACGGGCGTACCCCCGAGCGCCCGCGCCGCGCTGTACCCGACGAACACCGACAGCACCGCGGTGAACCCGTTGCTCAGCGGCAGCAGCACGGTGACGATCCCGGCGGCCCACTCCATATGGCCGGTATGGACGAGGTTGGCGAGCAGCCCGGTCAGCCCGGCGAGCAGCCCGCAGCCCGTGAGCGCGGGGATGAGCGGGATGAAGACGCCGCCGACGAGATCGAGGACCCGGCGCGGGAGCCGGGGCGCGGAGGTCGGTGCGGTGACGGCGGGGGAAGGGGACATACAGGCTCCGGCTGTCTCTGGCGACTCTGACGACGCGACGACGATCTGACGACCCAGCGGCCTACTTAGGTAAGCCTTGGCTTATGTCGAGCGAGGGTATCCCATATGCTGTATACACATCGCCGGTACCCCTGCCCGACCTGCGCCGAGGCCCGCCGGCCCTCCGGGAGCGGGGCGCCGGGGAGCCGTTCAGGGCCCTGTGGTGTGCTTCACAGATCCGGCCGAGGATTTTTCGAAGCGGCTTTGAACGCCTCCCGGCGTCGGCGCGTATTTCGCTGTGACCGGAAGACATCCGGAGTCCGGATCGGCATCCGGAACGCCGATCAGGGTGATTTTGCCAGGGGGCGAAATGGCTATGGGAATTTCCTCGCGAGTCAGGCACGGGCGGCGCGCGGTGACATTGCTGGCGGCTGTGGGAATTACCACGGGGCTGGGGTTCGGGCTTTCACCGGCGGCCGGGGCGGTTTCGGGCGGTAATGCGCAAGCGGCCGCGAAGGTGACGGTCCAGGTCACGCAGCAGGGGAATTACACGGCGGCGATCTGCGTCACCGACAACCTGGGCGGGACCTGCCAGTCCGACGTCCGCAAGGGACAGACGAAGACCTTCACCGTGTCACCGGCGAAGGGAACGCCGGTCAATGTGCGAGTCGTCCCCAATGGCGGTGGATCCGCTGAGAAATCCGTTGTGTCGGACAAGGCGAAGCTGAAGTTCGAGACCGCCGGCAGCAAGGCGAAGCCCACCGTGAAGCAGGTTTCCTGACCCGGAATCCGAACGAGTGCGTCGACCGGCCCCGTCGCGTTGCGGCGGGGCTGAGTCATGCCGGGGACGATTGTGCGTCCGGGGGCTTATCCGCCGCTTTCCGTACGGGCGTTAGTGCGGTGTTAGCGGATCGTGAGCGGGCGGGGGGAGAGTGGAGACGTAAGCGTTCGATCTGACGTATTCGTAAGGGGCTTTCTCATGTCGCCTGCCACTCTCGTCGCCCGCCGTGCTCGTTCCGCCGCCGCGCTCTCGCTGGTCGCCGTCGCGGCTCTGTCGCTCTCCGCCTGCGGGGGCGGGGACGACAAGGCGGGCGGGTCGAACGGTTCGTCGTCCGTATCCTCCGCCGACGGTTCCGGGTCGGGCGGAGCGTCCGGGTCGGACTCCGGCTCCGGTTCGGCTTCCGGCTCCGGCTCCGCCGCGGCCGGTACGGCCGGCGGCAGCGGCCACGGCAAGGGGAGCACGGCCGCCGCCGCGTCCAACCTGTCCCCGCAGTCCGCCTCGGACCGCTGTGAGGCCGCCGACATGTCGCTGCGCCTGGGCCGCGGCGATGCGGGGGCCGGCAACATCAACTACCCGCTGGTGTTCACGAACACGGGCAAGAAGACCTGTTCCCTGGGTGGATACCCCGGAGTGTCGCTGCTGGCGGGGGACGGCCAGACGGTGGGCTCGCCCGCGAAGCGCGAGGGCGACAAGGGCCACGTCGTACGGCTGGCTCCGGGCAAAAGCGCGTACGCCGCGCTGCGCACGATCAACGACGGCCTCAAGGACGCCCCGTGCTGGAAGACGGGGAAGATCGTCAAGGCGTACGCGCCCGGCTCCAAGGACGCGATGACCGCCCGGACCTCGGGCCTGCGGGTGTGCGGCGACACCTTCACCGTCGGCGCCCTCCAGTCGGGTACCGGCCCCCAGGGGTGAGCCCCGGAGGGACCGGCGCCCCTGATTCGGTCAAGTCTCCGTATGCATGGGGGCGTTGGGGTTCCGCGCTCTGGCCGTGGCCGCTGTGGCGGGCGAGGATGACCACGAGGGCGCAGGGACTCTGCCATGGAGGTGTGCTGATCGTGTTCCGCAGACCGTTACGACGTGCGGTGTGGGCCATGGGAGGTGCGGTGATCTGGGCGGGCGCGGCGGTGGCCGCGCCCGCCCACGCCGTTCCCTCCGCACACGTCTCTCCCGCCTCCGTACGAGCCCCCTCTGCCGTACGAGACCGCTCTGCTGTAGGGGCCTCCGCTTCCGTACGGGCCTCCGCCGCCGTACCGGCCGCCGCCTGCCGCCCGAACACGGAAGCCGCGGGGCTGGCCAGCCGGCCCCTGGACGGCAGCCTGGTGTCGGTGCCGCGCCGCGACGGGCGCGTCGAGCAGTTCCAGTACTTCGCGGACGACTCGGTGACCCAGGGACTGCCCTGGTTCCTGTGGCACCGCGCCCAGGACGAGCCGGGCGGCGCCTACGGCGACTGGGAGCGCGTCAGCGCCGTGCCCATCGGCCCGAAGATCTCGTACGCGAGCGCGGCCGAGGACGCCGACGGACGGCTGGAGGCGTTCTTCCCCTCGTACGGCGTCTTCTGCCACACCGCGCAGGCCGCCCCGGACGCGGAGGACTGGAGCCCGGCCGCGGACTTCGGCCTGAACCCGGCCCCGTACCACGGCGGCGTGGTGCTGTTCGCGACGCGCGACGGGCGGCTGCACGCCTTCGCGTCCAGCGCCGCCGGTACGTCCTCGATGAACGTACGGAGCCAGGGCGGCCCGTCCGGCGCGTGGGGACCGGTGCGGTCCATGGGTAAGGTCCCCGACGCCAATGTGGGGCTCGGCGCGCCGGGCAGCCTCACCGAACTCGCCGACGGCCGCCTGCGGGTCGGCGCCCGCGAATGGAACCGCGACCGGACCTGGCAGACCACCGAGCTGACCCCTGGCGGCAGCTGGGAGCCGTGGCGGCTGTGCCCCACGGCGGCCTGCGCCTGATCGGACGCCGCGCCCGGCCCCGACCGCGGCTCGGCTCCCGGACCCGCCCGCGTCCCGGCTCCCGGGCGCGTCTGTGCCCCCGGCCCTCCTGGGCGTCCGGCGACCCGGCCCCTGTCGGCGGGACCGGTGCACCGGCGCACCGGCGCACGCGAGCGGCCCACCCGCACCCCCGTGGCGGGTGGGCCGCCGCAGTGCGGCGGACGGGCCCGTACGGCGCTGCCGCCGCCCGGTCCTCCGGTACTCCGTCCGCGGTGAAAGGGACGCCCCGGCGGAGGGGACGGTTGACGCCCCGCCGCCCGGTACGCGCTGCCGCCCCCGAACCGCTCCCGGCACCCGCCCACCCGTACCTCTGATGTAACGCGCGTCCGGACCGCCACAACAAGGCGGCATTCGGGCGGAATTCGCGATCCGGAGGCCCGCTCCCACGGCGACGCCCCCTGGTGGGCCCGTGGATTCCTGGCCATTGTGGAGGCCGGCGGCGGCACACCGCCCCCAAGCGCCGCCCCCCGACCCGTACCTGCGTGCGTAACAGCGCTCACGCCCGTACCCGCACCCACGCCCGTACGCCCCGCTACCGTCCGTACGCCCCGCTACCGCCACGGCCCGCGACAAAGAGGAGACAGTGATGGACAAGGAGGCAGCCGTGGACCCGGCCCGCCCCGCCCCCGACGACCGGAACGCGCTCGTCCTGAAACTGAGCGAGCACGCTCTGGCCTATCTCCACTCCGCGACGCTGCGGGCCGCCGCCCGCCTCGGCGTGGCCGATCACCTCGCCGACGGCCCGCGCACCCCCGACCAGCTCGCAGCCCTGACCGGCGCGGACGCCGGTCATCTGCGCCGCGCCCTGCGCCTGCTGGCGACCCGCGACGTCTTCCGCGAAGACGAGACGGGCGCCTTCGCCCTGACCCCGCTGGCCGAACTGCTCCGCTCGGACGTGCCGAGGTCCATGCGGGAGGCGGTGAGCATGCTGTCGGACGACACGTTCTGGCGGCCCGCCGGCCGGCTGGAGGAGACGGTACGCGCCGGGCGCACCGTCTTCGACGACATCTTCGGCGCCTCGTTCTTCGACTATCTGGCCAGTTCCGAGGAGCTGGGCGCCGCCTTCGATACGGGCATGGCCGCCCTCTCGGACGGCGAGAACTCCGCCATCGCCGCCGCCTGTCCCCTCCCCGCCACCGGAGTGGTCGCCGACGTCGGCGGCGGTCGCGGCGGGCTGCTGCGCGAGGTGCTGCTGCGCGGCCGGAAGCTCACCGGCGTCCTGTACGACCGGGCGGCCGTGGTACGCGGGCACGCGCTGGAGGGGCCGGAACTGGCCGGGCGCTGGCGGGTGGAGAGCGGCGACTTCTTCACGTCCGCACCGGCTGCCGACGTCTACCTCGTCAAACGCGTCCTGCACGACTGGGACGACGAGGACTGCCTGCGCATCCTGCGCGCCTGCCGGGCCGCGATGACCGAGGACAGCCGGCTGCTGGTGATCGACGCCGTGCTCCCGCGGGACAACGCCCCGCACCACGGCAAGAGCCTCGACGTGCTGATGATGACGTCGCTGCCCGGCCGGGAGCGCGGCGCGGACGACTTCCGGCGGCTGCTGACGGAGGCGGGGCTGACGATGATCCGCATCCACCCCACCGCCTCGTCGCTGTCGGTGGTGGAGGCCGCGGTCGCCGCGGCGAAGGCGGACTGAAGCGAGTCCTGCGTACGGGCGGCGGTGCGGGAGATCCGTGCGCCGCCCGTACCGGCGGGCGGGGGGACGGGCGGGTCACTGGGCGGCGACGGCCTCGATCTCCACCAGCATGTCCGGATCCGAGAGGGCGCTCACCCCGGCGAGCAGGCTGGTCGGCCCGCAGCCGCGGCGTTCGAGTTCGGCGGTGAGCGCGTCGTAGTTGGCGGTCATGGCCGGCAGATCGACGGTGAAGACGCGGATCTGGACGACGTCGGAGAAGGCGAACCCCACCTCGTCCAGCGTCTCGCCGAGGCGTCGGCAGGTCAGCTCGATCTGCCCGCGGATGTCGCCGCGGTGGGCGATGCGCCCCTGGTCGTCGCGGGCCTCGTGGCCGGAGAGCAGCAGCCAGCGGCGCGGCTCCTCCACGACCACAGCCCGGTGGTACGCGAGGTGCCCGCCGATCATCCGCGGCCCGATGTCGTGGCGCTCCATGGTCTTCTCCTCCGGACGGACGGTTCTCGGGTGGTTTACGGGCGATTTGACGGGGGCTTTCGGGCGGTTTTCGGACGTATGGCGGGGCTGCCTCAGGGACGGCCCCGCCCCTCCTCGCGATCATGGTCGCTACGGTCCGCCCCCGCAATTCGCGCCCCCGCCAGAAGGGGCTGCTCCCCGGGCCTGACCTGGACCCTGGGGCCTGGACTCCGGGCCTGGCCTTGTCCTACGGCTCCGTCGAGAACGTCTTGACCATCTTCGTCGAAATCCACTCACCGCTGGTCATACCGTCCGTGGGCGGGCGCTCGTAGTCGTCGGTCGCGAGGGCGGCGATCGGTTCGACGGGGGCGTCGTGATTGGGCTGGTGGAAGAAGGGGATGGACAGGCGCGAGGAGCGGTTCCCCCGCTCCGGATTGAGCACGCGGTGCATGGTCGAAACCCACCGTCCGCTGGTCCACAGGGCCATCAGATCGCCGATGTTGACGACGAAACTGCCGGGAACGGCCGGTACGTCACGCCATTCGGCCGTGTCCCCGGCGGCCTGGAGAACTTGCAGGCCGCCGAGCCCGTCCTCCTGGTGCAGGACCGTCAGACTGCCCCAGTCGGTGTGCGCGCCGCGCCGCAACTGCCCCGGCAGGGGCGGCTGGAGCTGCGGGTAGTAGTAGTTCGCGATGAGCGCCGACGTGTGGCGGTCGAACCTGTCGTCCCAGAAATCCTCGGCCAGCCCGAGCGCCCCCGCGAACAAGCGCATGATGTCGCTGGAGAGTTCCGTCATGACGCTCATGTACTCGTGCCACGTGTCCTGGAAGCCGGCCGGCGCACCGGGCCAGATGTTCGCCATCTTCCACGGAGCCCAGTAGTCGCCGAGGCAGTCGCGCTCCTCCTCGCTCAGCTCCCCCGTCACGTGTGATGCGAAGACTTCGCACAGGTCGGGCGGGGTCTCCTGGCCGAGGCTCAACGCCGATACGCCTCCGAAGCGCCGGAATCCGGCGACGCCGGGGCGGTTCGCCACCAGGTCCTTCTCCGCGTCCGGCAATGCGAAGAAGGCGTTCGTCGTCGCGTGCATACGGTCGATCAGCTCGCGCGGCACGCCGTGCCCCACGATGGTGAAGAACCCGGAACTCGCGCACGCTTTGCCGATCGCGTCGGCTATGAGGCCGCGTCCGTGCGCGCTTCCTCTGCCGGACAGATCGATGACCGGTACGAAACCGTCGACCACGGCGGCGGTTTCCCGAATGCGGCCCATAGTCCATTTCCCTTCCGATGGGGATCCCTTGCGGGCGATGAGGCGATGAGGCCGGTATCGGCCATTGCGCCTTCATGCCTTCAAGTGTTCCGTTGGATCCACCCCGGAGACTTTTCGCCGCCCGCGGGCGAGGACACAAGGCCGGTACGCGCGAAACCCTCAAGCCCGGGTCGAACCGCTGACCTTTACCGGCGTCAGGTCAGTCCGGAGCCGTTGTCCGGACTGACCTGCGGCGAGCTGGAACCGAAGCGGGCCGCGTCGCTCATGCCCCCTCCTCGCCGACTGAAGCCGACACCGACACCGACACCGACACCGGAACCGGAACCGGCACCGACATCGGCACCGGCACCGGCACCGGCACCGAAACTGGCCGGCACCGGCACCGCCTCGGGCCGTGTCCCGCCGATTCCGCCGCCCCGGCCCGCTCCTTCACCGAATCCCGCGCCGAACCCCGCGTCGAACGCCTCGGCCGTCGTCCCGCCCGCCTACCCCTCGACGCCCCCCGACGGCCCCGCCCAGGTCGACGACCTTCCCCGGATTGAGGATGCCGTGCGGATCCAGCGCGGCCTTGACGGCGTGGTGCAGGGCCAGCACCTCCGGCCCCAGCTCGCGGTCCATGCCGGGCCGCTTGAGGAGCCCGACGCCGTGTTCGCCGGTGACCGTGCCGCCCAGCGCCAGCGCGTCGTCGAGGATCGCCTCGAAGGCGCGTTGCGCGCGGGCGCGCGCCTCGTCGTCGCCGGGCGGCGTGATGATCAGGGGGTGCAGATTGCCGTCCCCGGCATGCGCGATGTTGGCGATCAGCAGATCGTGCGCGGCGGCGGTCCGGTCGATGCGGGCCAGCATCTCCGGCACCTTCGCCCGCGGCACGCAGACGTCCTCGGTGAGCACCGGACCGAGCCGCTCCAGCGCCGGGTAGGCCAGGCGGCGGGCCTCGAACAGGGCGTCGGCCTCCAGCTGGTCGGTCGAGACCGCCGCCCAGGTCGCCCCGGCCTTGCGGAAGCAGTCGATCATCAGGTCCGCCTCGGCGTCCCCGGCCGCCCCCGGCGTGTCCAGCCGCCCCAGCAGCACCGTGTCGGCCTCGGCGGAGAGCCCCATGTTCTTCCAGGCGTCGACGGCGGCCAGGCAGTGCCGGTCGACGAGTTCCAACGCGGACGGGGCCACCCCGGCGGCGGCCACGGCGGCGACCGCCTCGCCCGCCGCGACGGCCGAGTCGAAATGGCCCACCACCGTACGCTCGGGCGGACGCTGAGCCCGCAGCCGCACCGTCACCTCGGTGATCACCCCGAGGGTTCCCTCCGAGCCGACCAGCAGCGAGCACAGGTCGTAACCGGCCACGCCCTTGGCGGTGCGCCGTCCCAGCCGGACCACCTCGCCGCCGCCGGTGACGACCTCCAGCCCCAGCACGTAGTCGCGGGTGACGCCGTACTTGACGCAGCACATCCCGCCGGCGTTGGTGGCGACGTTGCCGCCTATCGTCGACCAGGGGGAGCTGGCCGGGTCCGGCGGGTACCACAGCCCGTGCTCGGCGCAGGCCCGGCGCAGGTCGTCGTTGACGACGCCGGGCTGCACCACGGCCAGCCGCTCGCCCGCGTCGATCTCCAGCACCTGGTCCATGGCCTCGAAGGACACCACGACGGAGCCGTCCAGGGCGTTCGCGCCGCCGGACAGCCCGGTGCCCGCGCCGCGCGGCACCAGCGGCACCCGGTGCTCCAGGCACCACCGCACCAGGGTGCGCACCTCGGCCGTGGACCGGGGCCGGACCACGGCGAGCGGCTGTCCGTACGGGGCCCACTCCGCCTCGTCGTGCCGGTAGCCGTCCATGGTCTCCGGCCCCGTCAGGACGCGGCCCTCGGGCAGCGCCTCGGCCAGTGCGCGGGCGAAGTCGCCGGCTGCGCCGGGCCTGCTGCCGATGGGGTGATTGTGCTGGTCCATGCGCCGTCCTCCGCTGCTGCGTGCCGTGCTGCTGTACGCCTCCCATCATCGTCAGCCGCGGCGGCGCGGGGCATCGGGGGTCGCCCCGCGGAGGCCGTACGGTTCCGGAACCGTCCCGGCCGGGAGGCCCGGCGGCGGAGTCAGGCCGGCGCGCCGCCCGTCCGGGAGAGCGTGGCCGAGAGCTCCTTGGCGGCGGCGCGTACGGCGTCCGCGACCGTGTCGAGCCGCTCGGCGGTACGGGGAGTGGGGCCCGCGACCGCCAGGCAGGCGACGAGCCGGCCGCCGCCCGCGAACACCCCGGCCGCGGTGGCGCTGACGTCGGGCAGGGTCTCCCCGCGGTTGAAGGCGACGCCCTCGGCGACGACGGCCGCCAGCTCCTCGCGGGCCCGTGCGCGTCGGCGCTCGTCCGGCAGGCGGGCCCGCAGGTAGGCGTTGCGGCGCGCCGTGTCGCGGTGGGCCAGGGCCACCTTGCCGGTGCTGGTCGGATACAGCGGGCGGCGGGTGCGCAGGGGAGCGGAGTAGCGGATCACCTGGGTGGACTCGAGGACCTGGACGTAGACGATCGAGTCGCCGACGGGCTCGCCGAGCATCACCGTCTCGTCGAACTCCCGCAGCAGCCGCTCCATCGCCGGGCGGGCGAGGTCGGCCAGGGCGGGCCGGACCGCCCCGAGCAGGGCCCCGGCGGCCGGGCCGAGCACGTAGCCGCTGTCGCGCTCGGCGAGGTAGCCGGTGGCCACGAGCCCCTGCACGAGGCCGTGCACGGAGGATTTCGGGGCGTCCAGCACGGCGCACAGCGCGGCCAGCCGGATGCCGTCGGAGGCGGCGGCGGTCTCCAGGATGGTGGTCACCCGCGTGACCGTCCGGTGCTCCTTGGGCGTCGCCGCCCGGGGGCCCGCGGCCTGCGCCCCCGGCGCGTTCCCGTCTCCGTCGTGACCTGCCACGTCGCCTCCGTGCTCGTCCGCGCCGCTGCCCGGCCGCCGTTGTCGCCGGTCATTGTCGCAGCCCGCGCGGGGCGGCCCCATCCCTTGACAGGGGTCACACCCGTACCTAGGTTCCTCCCTACTTACGAACTCGCGTCCTTATATAGGAACAGCGCCAGGGATAAACGCTGGGAACGGCGCGAGTGACCGGAGCGGCACCGGGTGATCGGAGCGGCACATGGATTTCGAACTCACCGAGCAGCAGCGGGACATCCAGGCCGGCGTCCGCGACCTGGCCCGGAGCTTCCCGCCCGAGTACTGGGCCGAACGCGACGACTGCGGCGAATTCCCCTGGAAGTTCTACGACGCCTTCGCCGCGGCCGGCTGGCTGGGCATCGCCGTCCCCGAGGAGTACGGGGGCGGCGGGCTCGGCGTGCTGGACGCGGCGCTGCTGCTGGAGGAAGTGGCGGCGTCCGGCGCCGGCATGAACGGATGCAGCACGATGCATCTGACGATCTTCGGACTCAACGTCCTGGCCCGGCACGGCAGCGAGGAGTTGCGCCGCGCGGTGCTGCCGCACGCCGCGACTGGCGAACTGCATGTGTGCTTCGCCGTCACCGAACCCGACGCCGGCACCGACACCACCCGCATCTCCACCGTCGCGCGGCACGACGGCGACGACTACGTGATCCACGGACGCAAGATATGGATCACCAAGGCCGGGGACGCGCAGAAGATGATCCTGCTCGCCCGTACGACCCCGCGCGACGAGGCGGCCCGGCCCACGGACGGCCTGTCGGTCTTCCTCGCCGACGTCGACCGCCGCGCCATGGACATCCGGCCCATCCCGAAGATGGGCCGCAACGCGGTGGCCTCCAACGAGATCCTCATCGACGGCCTCCGGGTGTCCGCGTCCGCCCGGATCGGCGAGGAGGGCGACGGGTTCCGCTATCTGCTGGACGGCCTCAACCCGGAGCGCATCCTGCTCGCCCACGAGGCGCTGGGGCTCGGCCGGGCCGCCCTGGACGCGGCGACCCGCTACGCCAAGGACCGCGTCGTCTTCGACCGCCCCATCGGGCAGAACCAGGGCATCGCCTTCCCGCTGGCGGAGGCCCTCACCCGGCTGGACGCCGCCCGGCTGATGGCCCGTCAGGCAGCCTGGCGGTACGACCGGGGGCTGGCCTGCGGACGCGAGGCGAACATGGCCAAGTGGCTCTGCGCGGACGCCGGTTTCCAGGCGGCGGACCGGGCGGTGCAGACGCTCGGGGGTATGGGGTATGCGCGGGAGTACCACGTGGAGCGCTATTTCCGGGAGTCCCGGCTGCTGCGGCTGGCGCCGGTCAGCCAGGAGATGGTGCTCAACTACGTCGCACAGCACGTGATGGGCCTGCCGCGCTCGTACTGACCGCACCGCCCGACCGCACCGCCTGACCGTCGTTCGGCATCACCGCTCCGCTTGTACGGAACCGCTGACCACCGCTCGTACCGCTCCGCTTGTACCGCTCTGCTCGTACCGCTCCGCTCGTACGGAACCGCCCTCGCCTCGCCACGCCTCCGGAGGAACCATGCGCGCACTCGACGGCGTCACCATCGTCAGCCTGGAGCAGGCGGTGGCCGCCCCGATCGCCACCCGCCATCTCGCCGACCTCGGAGCCCGCGTCATCAAGATCGAACGGCCCGACGGCGGCGACTTCGCCCGCGGCTACGACGAGGCGGTGCGCGGCATGTCCTCGCACTTCGTCTGGCTCAACCGGGGCAAGGAATCGGTCGCCCTGGACCTCAAGACCGAGCGGGGCCGTGGGGCGCTGGGCGCCCTGCTGACGCACGCCGACGTCTTCGTCCAGAACCTCGCGCCGGGCGCCGCTGACCGGCTGGGCTTCGGCTCGGCCGCCCTGCGCGCCGCGCACCCCGGCCTCGTCGTGGTCGAGATGTCCGGCTACGGCAGCAGCGGCCCGCTGCACACCAAGCGCGCCTACGACCTGCTCGTACAGGGGGAGACGGGCCTCGCCTCGGTGACCGGCACCGCGGGGGAGGCAGTGAAGACCGGCATCCCGGTGGCCGACATCGGGGCCGGCCTCTACGCCTTCTCCTCGGTCCTGGCGGCCCTGCTGCGGCGGGAGCGGGGCGGCGGCGGAGCGTGCGTGGAGGTGTCGATGTTCGACGCGATCGCCGAGTGGATGGGGCACCCGCTCTACACCACACTGCACACCGGTGCGCAGCCGCCGCGCGCCGCGCTGGGCCACCCCGCGATCGTCCCCTACGACGCGTACCCGACGGCGGACGGCACGGACGTACTGATCGGCGTGCAGAACGACCGGCAGTGGCGCGCCCTGGCCGCCGAGGTGCTGGGCCGCCCCGACCTGGCGGAGCACCCGGACTACGCCACCAACGTCGCACGCTGCCGCCACCGCGCGGCCGTGGACGGCCTCATCGGCGAGGTGACCGCGCGGCTGTCCGTCGCCGAGCTCGTACGGGCCCTGGACGACGCGGGCATCGGCAACGCCCGGCTGAACTCCGTGCACGGCCTGGCCGGCCACCCGCAGCTGACGGCCCGCGACCGCTGGCGCACGGTGAAGACCCCGGTCGGCCCGGTCGAGGCCGTACTCCCGGCGATCACCTTCACGGACACGGAGGCGCGGATGGACGCCGTGCCGGCGCTGGGCGAACACACCGAGGCGGTACTGGCCGAGTTCGGCATCGACGCGTAAGGCCCCTATCCGGGGCGGCTGAGCGGCGGCTCAGGGGCGGTGAGCCCAATTCCGGTTATGGCTTCGTGAGTGCTTGACGACCCTCGGTAGTCAGCCTAGGTTGACGGCCGTGGAAGAAGTGGACGGAGTGGATGAAGCAGAGGTGAACCGGCTCGTGGCCGCCGCGGCATCCGGCGGGGTCCGCGAGGGGCTGGCCGCCGTTCGCCTGCTGCGTCGCCTCGTCGAGGACATGGAGGCCCGGCAGGTGGACCGGGCCCGCGAACTGGGCTGGGCCTGGGGCGACATCGCCGAGCCGCTCGGCGTGTCCCGCCAGTCCGCGCACAAGAAGCACGCCCGACGGCGGCGCACGGCCGCCTGACGCGCACCGCACTCGCCACATCAGCCGGGCCGGGCCGGGGCGGTCGTGGTCCTGCCGAGGCCGTGGGCAGAAGGCGCCCCGGCGCGTATCGGCCGTCGTTCCCGCTGACGCCCTGCCGTCCTGCCGTCCTGACGCGCCGCCGTGCCGACCCGCTTCGGCCGTCACCCCAGCCGGACACCATCCCGCCTCGACCGGCCGCTGGCACCCTGCGGCCATGCCCAACGCAGGGATCAGACACCGCGTGGCCGGCCGACTTCTGCGTCCCCTGTGGCGTTCTCTGTGGGAGGGCCTGGTGGCCTTCGGCACGCTGCACGTGACCGGCCAAATGCCTCCGCCCGTACGCACGGTGGCACGTACCGAACACTCCGCACCCCCGCAGTCCCCGCCGCAGTCCCCGCCGTCCCTGGCCGGACCGCCGCCGGGCCACCCCGAGCGGGTCCGCGCCGACGTGCCGCTGACCGCCCAGGAGCGCCGGCTCGCCGACCGTCTCCCGCCCCTCGTGTGGCCCGACGACCTTTGAGGGACGGCCGCTTCGGCGCCGGGCGCGGCCGTGCGCCCCGGCGCAGGCATGGTCCGCCTGCGCCGGGGCGCTTCACACGCCGGACGGAATCCGGCCGGGGTCAGCAGGACTTGACGGAGCTGACCTGGTTGGCGACGTCGGCGTTGAGGTCGATGGCCGCGCCGTCCGGGATGAGCTGGATCTGGTTCTCGTACCCGGCGTCCCGGTACAGGCACCAGTTGCCGCCGGAGATGTTCTTCACCGAGTACACGTGGTCGTTGAGGTTCCCGGCCACGCCGCCGAGGTCGTAGACGCCGTCCGACAGCGACAGGTGGCTCCCGCCGCCCTGCGCGTCGTGGTAGACGCAGAACTCCGACGGGTCGCACGGCCACTGGGCCGGGTCCGCGTTGGCCGTGCCCGGCGCCGCGAACATCGCGGCGGCCCCGGCGAGTGCCGCGGCGACGACGGTGATGCGGCTGCGGCTGCGGTTGTTGCGGATGCTCATGGTGTTTCTTCCCTTCTGACGAGGGAGCCTTTCTCCCCGTTACCGGCGGCGCGAGGGTCGTCCCCCGTCGCGCCGTCCGCATAAGCATCGTTACACCGCAGAAGCCGCAAGGGAGCCTCAGACGTCTCAGGCCGGTCAGGCATCCGAATCCGTCATCCGCATCCGGCATCCGCATCCGCATACGCGCGGGCGCCGGAAGCGGACCGGCGAGGGAACGCCGGGCTACCAGCGGACGGGCAGGTTGCGCAGCCCGCGCAGCAGGCTCGGGCGCCACTCGGGGGCGTCCGCCGTGTCGTCGGGGGCGAGGCCCGGGAATCGCTGGAGGAGCGCGGGCAGGGCGACGGCCGTTTCGAGGCGGGCGAGGGGCGCGCCGAGGCAGTGGTGGATGCCGTGGCTGAACGCGATCTGCGCGCGGTTGACGGCGGGGTCGCGGTGGATGTCGAAGCGGTCGGGGTCGGCGAACCGCTCGGGGTCGCGGTTGGCGGCGCCGAGCGCGAGGACGACGCGTTCGCCCTGCTCGATGGGGGTGCCGGCCAGGGTCATGGGTTCGGCGGTGTAGCGGTAGGCGGCGATCTGCGCGGGCGGCTCGTAGCGCAGCGCCTCCTCGACCGCGCCGTCCACGAGGGCCGGATCTGCGCGCAGCGCGGCGAGTTGGTCGGGGTGACCCAGGAGGTGGTGGACGGCGCTGGAGATGAGGTTGGCCGTGGTCTCGTGTCCGGCGACGAGCAACAGGAAGGCCATGCCGAGGAGTTCCTCGGGGGTGAGGTGGTCCTCGTCCTGGTCGTGGGTGCGTACGAGCGCGTGCAGCAGGTCGCCGTCCTCGTCCGGGTCCTGGCGGCGCTTGTCCTCGATGAGGCCGGTGAGGTAGCCGGTCATGGCGACCGCCGCGGCGCCCGCGGCCTCCGCGTCGGCGACGGCGACGATGTCGCCGGACCAGCCGCGGAAGGCGGCGCGGTCGGCGGCCGGGACGCCGAGGAGCTCGCAGATGACGGTGACGGGCAGCGGGAAGGCGTAGTCGCTCACGAGATCGGCGCGGCCTGCGGCGGCCATGCCGTCGAGGAGCTCGGCGCAGATGTGCTCGATGCGCGGGCGCAGACGTGCGATGCGGCGGGCGGTGAACTCGCGGGCGACGAGCGTGCGGAGCCGGGTGTGGTCGGGCGGGTCGGTCTGGAGCATGTTGAGCCCGATCGCGAAACCGCCGTCGTCCTTGAACTCCGCCGAGTGCCGGATGTCGTTGCGCAGCCGAGGGTCGGCGAGCGCGGTGCGCACGGCGTCGTACCCGAGGACCAGCCAGACCGTCTCGCCGGCGGGCATCGTCACCCGGTGCACCGGGCCCTGGGCGCCCAGGGCCCGGTAGGCGGGGTGGGGGTCGGTGAGGAAACCGGGAAAGGCCGAGGTCAATTCGGTTATCGAGTCGATGCTCATGGTGGCTCCCAAACATTTGGGGACTGTTCCCCGTTTACGTTCGGCGAGCGTACCAAGAAGCGGGGAGCAGTCCACGCTTGAGGGGGGGTGCGGTGTGGGCTGGCCTTGGTGCGCTCGGAGGCGGCCTGCTCAGAGGTCAGAGGCGGCCTGTTCGGAGGCGGAGGACTTTCGAGGTGCGCGGCCGCGCGGCGAGGCCGGTGGTGACGCCCTGCGTCGGGAGCAGGGGCAGGACCGCGAAGAAGATAACGGGGGGAGAGCCGAGCAAAGTGGCGAGGAGAAAAAAGACGCCGGCGGCCTCCGCGGGGGAGGCCGCCGGTCGGTGCGGCGTGCGGGCCGGCCTGGGCGACGGTGGTGTGCCGTTTCCGTGCGGCGCGACTCGGGCGTACCGCGAGGCGGCCGTCAGCTCAGGACTGAGGACGGCTACCGTGGTTGGCGCCGTTCTTGCGGCGGGCCTTCTTCTTGCGGCGTCGCTTCGAGGACATGCCGCCTCCTTTCAGAGTTGGTTTCAGCCAGTTTTCACCCTTTCATATCGATATCCGCCGCGTCGATTCGACAGGGGTCGCCGCGCCCGGCCCGGCCGTTGACTCCGCGCCGCAGGACCTGCGGGAACCTCAGGGACGCCACACCACCGCGTGGTGCGTACCGCCCAGATAGGTGTAAAGGGGAGTGCGGATCGATACCCCCGCGATGGCGCCGTCCGAGTTGACGAACAGTGCCGAGCTGTACGGATCGGAGGGTGCGCTCCCCAGATCGACGGCGCTGCCGTCGGCGCCCCAGCGCATGGCGCGCTTGTTCTCGCGGCTCGGGATGCCGTCCCAGGCGTCACCGACGACGGTGCCCGCGTCGTTGACCTGGGCGCCGTTGCCGTTGCCGCGCATGTCGCCCGGCAGCGCCAGCGGGGTTGCCGTGCCGTCGGGGGCCCAGCGCACGGCGGTCGCTTTGACTGATATGTCCGTGCGCCGGGAGCCGGACACGATGCCCTGGTCGCTGATCGAGGTGGCGGAGGCGTTCAGTCCCAGGTCCTTCACGGTGCCGTCGTCGCCCCACTCGACGGCGTGCGGCTCGACCGGACCCGCCGGTTCGGGCCGGGCGGCGGTTCCGATGACGGCGCCCGAGTCGTTGATGCCGAAGGCGGAACTCGCGCCGTGCTGCGGCCATTTGGCGCGGATGAGGGCGCCGAGGTCGGTGGCGGCGCCGCCGGGGCTCCACTTCACCGCGTGCCGCGTCGAGAGGCCGCCGTTCCAGGAGTACCCGACGGCCTCGCCCGTGCCGTTCATGGCTACGGGCGCGCTGTAGGCGTCGCCGGGCAGCGGCGGCAGGGCGACGAGCGTGCCGTCCGGCTTCCAGACCACCCCATGGCCCTCGTCGGGCGAGACGTCGCCCGTCCAGGAGGTGCCCGCCACGGCGCCCGCGTCATTGAGGGCGGCGGGTCGCGAGAACGCGTCGCCGGGTACGGGCGCGAGCGGTGTGACGTCGCCGGTGCCGCTCCAGCGCACGGCGTGTCCCTGCCGCGCGGACTGCGAGGTCCCCGCGGACCAGGAGTACCCCGCCGTCGTACCGGAGTTGTTGATCTCGGTGGCCCTGCCGTACAGATCGCCGGGGGCCGGCGGCAGGGCGTGGATGGTGTCGTCGGAGTCCCAGCGCACCGCGCGGTCACGGTAGTTGGCGGGGTACATGCCGTCGGGGGAGGTCGAATACCCCGAGACCGCGCCCTCCTCGTTCAGCCCGGTCGGCTGGCTGTACCAGTCGCCGGGCAGGAACGGCAGTGCCGTGAGCGCGGGAGCGGGCGCCGGGTCGGCGACGGCCGACGGCGCCGCGGTCGCGACCAGGGAGGCGGCGGCCAGGAATGCGGCGGCGGTGATCGGTAACTTGTCGTTCCGGTTGACCATATGTGCGATCACAGTTTCTCCAGGGAGAGTTGTGAAGACGGAAGAGGAAAGGGAGAGAAGAGAGAGAAGGGGAGAGAGCGGTGAGAGCGACCGGGCGATAGTAAGGGCGAGGGGAACGCTCCGCGCACAGCCGGGCGAAAACCCGTTGCGTCGCGATGCGCCCCGGACAAAGATCACCTTTGATGACGAACGAACTCGAACAGGCCCGTCAGCTCCTCGACTCGGGCGACCTTCCGGGGACCGTACGGGCTCTGCGCCCCCTCGCCGACACGGCCCCGCTCCGCGACCTGGCCGAAGTGGTGCGACGGCTCGCCGCGGCGGCGGACTTCGACGACCTCGCGAAGGCGGCGAAGGGCCTGACGAAGAAACCCGAAAACCCGCAGGCGCTCTACGACTTCGGCTACGCCTGCGTCGAGCGCGGCGTGTCCTTCCTGGCCGTACCGGCCCTACGCCAGGCGCTGCGGCAGGCCCCCGAGTCGCGCGCACTCCGCGCCGAACTGGTCTCGGCCCTGGAGCGCGAGCACCGCCACGGGGAAGCGGTCGCCGTGCTCGCGGAGCGCGAAGCCGTACTGCACCCCTGGCCCGAGCGCTACCTCCTGGTCTTCAACTCCCTGCTGGCGGGCGAGCTCGACCGGGCGCGCGACGCCGCGGCCCAGCTCCCGGCCCCGGACGACGCCCGCTGGGAATGGGCCCACGACCGCGTCCGGAGCATGCTCCACCGGGCCGGACTCGCGGCGGCGGCCGGCCCGCTCGACGGCCGGGACCTGCGCGGCTGGCACTACGCCCTGACCGGCGGCTACCTGGGCGCCCTCTCGCCGTACGGCTTCACGTCCGGCATGAGAGGCCGCTACGCCTACGTCCAGGACACCGTCGAACAGTGCCGCGCCGGACTCGATCGGCTGGCCGCGGTCCTCGCCGCCACCGGCCTGAAGCCGCGCACGGTCTCCCTGCTGCCGGGCCGGTCCCAGCGCATCCTGGGCCTCGCCGCCGCCGAGGTCCTCGGCCTGCCCGCCGAGCCGTACGCGCCCGGCCGTACGGACACGGTCGTCGTCGCCTACGACCTCCGCGAACTCGACGACGAGACGGCCGTCGCCCTCCGCGAGCGCGCGGACGGCCAGGTCCTCTACGAGCACGCGACCTGCTGGACGCAGCCCCCGGTCGCCTGCGCCGACATGAGCGGGCTGCTCTGCCAATTCGCCGTCGAGCCCTGGGGGGAGAAGCTGCACGCCGGCGAGAGCGGTACGGAGCGGCTGCCCGCCGACGACCGGCCGGAGGCGGAGATCGCGGCCGAGATCGTACGGGCCGACGGGACCCCCGATCCGGGGGACGGGAACACGCCGCCCGATCCCGACGAGGCGTTCACCGCGTTCGTGACGGCCACGGCGGCGGGCTGGCTGACCGGCACCCGCGCCCGGGTCGGCTCGCCCGGACCGGTCGGCAGCTCGCGCTTCTTCTGATCGGCGCCGCCGGGCCGTACGGGCTCCAGGCCGGCCGCGGCCCCCGGTGCACGCCACCGGGGGCCGCGGCCGCGTTCATGAGC
The DNA here is from genome assembly GCF_040654795.1 of Streptomyces sp. NPDC050617. Lineage (NCBI taxonomy): Bacteria > Bacillati > Actinomycetota > Actinomycetes > Kitasatosporales > Streptomycetaceae > Streptomyces > Streptomyces sp. NPDC050617. Next base: position 73,394 of record NZ_JBFAIS010000015.1, read on the forward strand.
GCGGTGGAGGTGAGCAGGGGCTCAGCAGGTGACGACCTTGCCGTACGAGCCGCGGCCCCAGTGCCACTGCCACTGCTCGCCGTTCTGGTACGTCAGACACCGCGAGTCGGGCCCCCAGTCGATGACGACCTTCAGGTGCATCGCACGGCCGCACCCGTTGGTGACCTTCACGTACTTCTTGTGCTTGATGACGTCCCGCCTGACGCAGGACGGGGCGGTGCCCGCGATGTTGATGGCCGAGGCGGCTGAAGCGGTCGAGGCGGCGGGGGCGGCGGAGGCCGCAGGAGCGAGGGCCAGGCCGCTGCCCAGCAGGGACGCGGCCATCAGGCCGACAGCGGCGCGCTTACGAAAGTTCACAGTGTGGAATTTCCCTTCCCCAGTGATACCGGTGATCCCGGTCCGTCCGCCGGTCCGAGGTCCGACGGACCGGCGCGGGCAAGATTCGCCGACGCGCGGCGCTTTCGCGCCGAAACGCCTGTCAAGAGACCCGATGGGGTGACGCGGCGCGGCATCACCGCCGACGACGGGCCGGGGTCAGCTCCAGGAGCTGGAACTCCACGGTCGTGTGCAGCTCGCGGACCTCGGAGCGGAGTGTGGAGAGAGTCAGCCCGTACGTATCGCACAGCTCCCTCAGATGCTCGTGGTTGCCGACGTCGCTGAAGCCGAGCAGGAGCCGGCCGCCGGGGGTCAGACGGGTCGGCGCCTCGGCGAGGAAGCGCTGGTGCGCGGCGTATCCGGGGTCGAAGAACGCGTGGTGGAGCATGGTGTCGAGGGGGAAACCGGCCGGCGGCTCCACGTAGTTGGAGTTCCAGAAGACGACGTCGAACGCCGCGTCCGGGGGCAGCGCGGCGAACAGGTCGCTGTGGACGGCGGTGAGCCGGTCGGCGACGCCGTGCCGGCGCGCGTTGGCGCGGGTGTTCTCGACCGCGGCGCGGTTGATGTCGACGGCGACGACGCGGCGGCAGCCGCGCAGCGCCGCCCAGACGGCCGTGACTCCGGTGCCGCAGCCGACCTCCAGGAAGGAGCCGCCGGGCGGATAGGGGAGCCAGGCGGTGAACATGGCCGTCACCGGGGTGAATTCGGGGGAGAAGACGCCGGGGAAGACGTCCCATTCCTTGCGCAGCGCGGTGAAGGTGCGGGGCCTGCGCGTGGTGTGTTCCTGGTGGCGGCGCAGCAGTTCGCGGCTGCGCTCCATCCCCGGGTCATCGCTCATCTGCTCATCGCTCATGCTCATCGACTGGCTTCTCGACCTTCTCGACCTTCTCGACCTTCTCGACCTTCTTGACGTCGCCGACCTTCTCGGCCTTCTCGGACCTCTCGGCTTCCTCGGCCTTCCCGGACCTCTCGACCAGGGCGAGGACGCGGGCCGGGCTGCCGGAGCCGCCGACGATGGGGAGCGGCGCTGCCAGCACCATCGAGCCCGTGACGGGCAGCCGGTCCAGGTTGCGGAGCTGGGTGAGCCCGTACTTCCCCGCGCCGAGGAGGTGCCAGTGGCAGGGGAACGGCCGGTCGGCGAAGGACCCGGCGGCTCCCGCGTCGATGCCGACGGTCTCCACGCCGATGCCCAGCACCGATGTCTCCTCGGCCAGCCAGCGGGCGCATTCGGGGCCGATGCCGGGGCTGTGGCCCCCGTTGAGGAACCGGTCGCGGTCGCCCGCGCGGGCGTCCCAGCCCGTACGGAGCAGCAGCCAGCCGTGCTCGGGCAGCGGACCGTGCCGTTCGGCCCAGCCGTCGAGGTCTTCGCGGGTGAGCAGGTAGTCCGGGTCCGCGGCGGCCTGGGCGCGGAAGTCGAGCACGGCCGCGGGGCCCACCAGCCGGGCCGGCGGTACGGACGCGACGTCGTCGAGGCCGCGGCCGGAGAGCCAGTGGACGGGGGCGTCGAAGTGGGTGCCGGTGTGCTCCGACAGCCGGAGGTTGTTCCAGTAGAACTCCGGCCCGTTCGCGTCGTACCGGCTGATCAGCTCCCTTTCGAACGGCCGGGCCTGGCCCAGCTCGGGGGGCAGCTCGATGACGGGTGTGCTCTCGCTCAGCGGGGTCGTGAGGTCGACCACCTCCACCGCACCGCTCAGGAGCGCCGATGCCAGGGGGTCCAGCAGGGCCATGTCCACGCCTTTCGGTCAGGTTGCTGAGTCATGCCCCGGATGTCGGGATGGTGCACCCGCGGAGCCGCCTGGTCGATACACCGGTCATGCGCCCGTCGCCGCGCGCCTGCGGGGGCCGGCGCCGACCCGACCAGCGGTGATCCGGCCCATGCCCTCGGATGAGGACGGTTGGGCGGCGGAATTCCGGGCACCCGCACCTGCATGCTCCCGAAGGGGCGTGAACGGCAGATGTCGCGAGCAGAGCTGACATAGGTCTCCGATGGACCTCATAGCGCCATTTGTACTACTTTGGGTTCGTCAGTGATCCAAGACCGTGAGGAGTCTCCCGTGGGTGAGAACAGCGCGATGGACAAGATCAAGGGCAAGGCGAAGGAAGCCGTCGGAAACGCGACCGGCAACGAGCGCATGAAATCCGAGGGCAAGACCGATCAGGCCAAGGGGAAGGCCAAGGGCGCGGTCGACGACTTGAAGGACCGCGCCGACGGAGTGAAGGACTCGTTGAGCGGCGAACGCGACGAATCCTGAGCGAGCCGGATGGCTCCCGAACAGCGGACGAGGGGCGCTGCCGCACGGCAGCGCCCCTCGTCCGCAACTCATCGCCAGTAACGCAAAATATCGCTCATTCAGTGGCGCGCTTCATCAGCAGCGCTTGGAGACATATCCCTTCTTGCCGGCGGGAACCACATCGCGGTCGCGCAGATTGACGGAGAGATCCTTGCCCCAGGACGTGCAGGCGGCCGCGAAATCGTCCTTCTCGTACTCGATGGCGAAGACCTTGTTGTCATAGGCGTCCATGAAGTCCGGGCACTCCTTGTAGTGCGCGCATTCCTCGGCGACGGCGAAGTCGAAGCCGATGTCCTCGTGCTGCTCAAGGAGGTCGGTGGTGTTCTTCTGGGCGATGGCCAGGCCCTTGTCGTGGGCCCGGCGGGTCAGGAGCTTGGCGAATTCCGCGGCGTCCTCCACGGTGAGCAGGTCGTGGGAGCGCTCGTAGGAATCGAGGTTGTCGGGTTCCACGGCGTCGAATCCGGCACTGGCGCAGCCGTCGATCCAGGGGCCGACGATGTCGAGGAGGTCCTTGCGGTTCTCCGGGGTGGAGATATCGAGGAGCGGTTCCTTCCAGGGGCCGTCGACGACGAGTTCCTTATGGGAGTCGCGCAGGAGAAGGTCGTCGTGGTTCTCCTTCCACCAGTCGATCGCCTTGCCGGGCTGGGTCTGATAGGCGTTGACGTAGCACACGTTGTAGAGGCCCTTGGCCGGTTTGGCCGTTCGGTCGCGGGACACCGCCTGAACACCGTCCGGGGGCGTGTACGGCCCGCCGATCTGGTAGTCGAAAGAGGCGTTGGCCTGAGGCAGGCGGATATCTTCGCCGGACTTCGCGGACGCGCTCTGCTCGGCGGCCTTCGAAGGCGTTTCGGGCGCGGACTTGGACGCGCCGGCGGAACAGCCGGTAATGAGCGCCAGGGACAGAGCCAGGATTCCGGTGGACCGGATGGGCATGGAGAGCACGGGCTCAGCTTTCCACAGTGATCGCCCGGATTCGAACATAGCCTGTGTGATTCTGTCGTAGCGGAGGTGTCCGCTCCGGTGCCGCGGCGAAGCTCTCCGGCTCCACGGCGGTCGCCGGACGGTGGCGAACTTCCCGGTCATAAGGGGTGGCCGGGCGGCGTCGAGCCCGTCGGGAGGGCGCGGGGAACGCCCGTTCAGTGCGGGGGCGAGACCGGTTCGCGCGCCGAATACCGCGGTCCGTTCGATTCTGGCTCCGGTCGGCGGCGCGATGTCGGCAGGTCCCTGGACCGCCCGATCGGTGAGAAGACCAGGATCAGCGCGGCCAGCGGGATGCCCGCCGTGGTGATCCACATCGCGGCGCGCGGACCGAGCTCGGCGCCGAGCGCGCCGCCCAGCAGCGCCCCGAGCGGGATCGTCCCGTAGTTGAGGAACGACGTGGTGGCGGTGAGCCGGCCCAGCAGCTCGGGCGGGCAGTAGCGCTGCTGGAAGCTCGCCTTGATGACGTTCCCGGCCACGACGCCGGCCGAGACGCAGAACCCGCCCGCCACATAGAACAGGACCCCGGCGCCGCCCGTGGTCAGCGGGATGAGCAGGGCGAAGAGGGAGAGCCCCAGCTCGAAGAGGAGCGTCGCGCGGGCCGTACCGACCCGCCCGGCGACCCGGCGCGCGGCGAAGGCCCCCGCGACGCCGCCGGCGCCGGCCGCCGCGACGAGCGCGCCGACCGAACCGGAGGGCAGCCCGACGGTCCTGACCAGAAAGACCACATTGATCGACTGGTACCCCATGAGGGCGAGGTTGGACGCCGCGCCGAAGAGCGTGAGCGTACGGAGCCAGGTGTCGCCCGCGACCAGCCGCAGCCCCTCCGCGAGCTCACCGGTCAGAGCGCCGCGGGGCCGCGCCGTCCCGTCGGCGGCATCCGTCGGCCCGGTCCTGGCGGCGCGCGGCCGGCGGGCGGGGCGCGGCTCCGCGTGCCGGATGCCGGACAGGCACAGGAGGGACACGAGGAACGTCGCGGCGTTGGCGAACATCCCGTTCACCGCCCCCGCGAACTGCGCGATGACGCCGCCGGAGCTGAGCCCGGCGATCTGCGCGGCGGAGGCGCTGCCGTGCAGCTTGGCGTTGCCCTCGGGCTGGTCGGCCGGTTCCAGGAGGGTAGCGAGATAGGCGGTGTAGGCGGTCTGGAAGAACACCGTCGCCGTACCGGTCAGCAGGGCGACGGCCAGCAGCAGGCCGATGCTCAGCAGGCCCGTGGCCGCCGCGACCGGCACGGCGGCGAACACGACGAGGGAGACCGCGGCGGCGGTCAGCATGATCGGCCGGCGCCGCGTCCGGTCCACCCACACCCCGACCGGCAGGCCGATGACCAGCCACGGAGCCCAGGCGGCGGCGGTCAGCAGCCCGACCTCGAACGTGGCGGCGTGCAGGACGGATACGGCGATCAGCGGCATCGTCACCCCGGTGACGGCCGCCCCGAACTTGCCGGCCGTCTCGCCGCACCACAGCAGCCGGAAGTCGCGGTGCCGCCGCAGCAGCCCGCCGCGTACGACCGCGTTCACGACGCGGAGCCGCGTTCGTGGCGGGGGAAGGACTGGAGCTGTACGACCACGGGCAACGCGTCCGGATCGGGTACGGCATCCGGGGCGGGGGTGTGGCGGGCGACGACGGCCATCAGCTCCGCGTTGAGCGCCGCCAGCTGGTCCGGCGTCATGCGCAGGTCCGGCCAGTCGGCGACGGTGCCGGCGGTGCGCCAGGCGTCGTCCCAGTCCTCGCTGATGTAGCTGGTGACGCGGCTGAAGTACTGCTGCACGAGCTCGTGCAGATAGACCGACAGCGCGCCGCGGGATTCCGGCTCGTCGCGGAAGTCGGCCATGTTCAGTTCGTTCGTGGCGTCCACCCGCCGCCACCAGCGCTCGCGCTTCGTGCCGCGCCCGGTCTCCTCCTCGATGAACCCGTGCTCGGCGAGATGGCGCAGGTGCCAGCTCACGGTCCCGGTGTTCTGCCCGACGCGCTCGGAGAGCCCGGTGGCGGTGGCGGGCCCGTCCAGACTCAGCAGTTCGAAGATCTGCATCCGCAGCGGGTGGGCGAGCCCGCGCAGGCTGTGCGCGTCGAGGCGGCGGGTGGGCTTGACGGGGGGCTGTGTGGCGCCGGTTTCAGGCTCTTCGGAAGGCATGGCGGGACGGTACGCAATGCAGAGACTCCTCTGCAAAGGATTATTTGCAGAGGAGTCTCTGTAGAAGCGTGTCGGTGGTCCCGCGTAAGGGCCGGCCGGAGCCCGCGCGGAGCAAGGCTCCGTCGCCGCGCCTCAGCCGTCCGTGCGGTTCCCCGCCCACACCGCCGGCGTCCGGTCCGACCACGGGCTTGCCTGTTCGAGCTGTGCGGCGAGACGGAAGAGGCGGCCTTCGCGGCCGTATCCGGCGGCGAACTGCATGCCGACCGGGAGCCCGGTCGCGGCGTCGGCCGTCACCGGCACGGACATGGCGGGCGTGCCCGCCGCGTTGAACGCCATGGTGAACGGCGAGCGGTCGTTGAGGCGGTCGATCCAGCCGAGGCCGTCCAGGGCGTCGCCGCCCTCGGCGTACGCGCCCAAGGGCATGGGGAGTTCCGGCACGGTCGGGGTGAGGAGGACGTCGTACGCGTCGAAGGACCCGGCCAGGCTCCGGGCGACCCGGTTCCGTATCGCGAGGGCGGCGACGAGCTGGGCGCCGCTGACCTGCTGACCGTAGCGGTATCCGGCGAGGGTCTCGGATTCGAGGGTCGAGTCGTCGATCGGCCGGCCGAAGGCGGCGGCCAGTTCGTCGACGGAGGCCGCGAGGTTCGCCGCCATCAGACGGGCGTTGGCCAGGACGAACTCCTCCCAGCCGGCCCCGAGGCCGACCTCGGCCTCCTCGACGTGGTGGCCGAGGGATTCGAGCAGGCGCACGGCACGGGCGAGGGCTTCGGCGACCGGCGCGGCGGTGCGGCGTCCGCCCCAAGCCTGCGGGAGGACGCCGATGCGCAGCGGGCCGGGGGAGCGGGTGATCTCCTGCGTGTAGGGCCGGTGCGGCTCCTGGGCGAAGTAGGGGTCGCCCGGCTCCGGGCCGCGGATCTGGTCGAGCAGCGCGGCGCTGTCGCGAACCGTGCGGCTGACGCCGCCCTGCACGGCCAGGCCGCTGAACACCTCGTCGGCGTCGGGGCCCATGGAGATACGGCCGCGGGTGGGCTTCAGCCCGAAGAGGCCGTTGTAGGCGGCGGGGATGCGGAGCGAGCCCGCGGCGTCGGTGGCGTGCGCGATCGGCACCACTCCGGCGGCGACCGCCGCGCCCGCGCCCCCGCTGGAGCCGCCCGCGCTCCGCTCCAGGTCCCACGGGTTGCGGGTCGGCCCGTACAGCACCGGTTCCGTCGTGATGCTGTAGGCCATCTCCGGTGTCGTCGTACGCCCGAACGTCACGAGGCCGGCGCGGCGGAAGCGCCGCATCAGGAAGGAGTCGGCGCGGGCGGTGTTGCCGGCGGCGAGGCGGCTGCCCAGTTCCAGCCGCCGTCCGGCCATGGTGACCCCGATGTCCTTGACCAGGAAGGGGACTCCGGCCAGCGGCGCGCTGCCGGGGGCGGGCCCGTCGTCGGCCGGCCAGGTCTCCACGATGGCGTTGATGTGCGGATTGACCGCCTCGGCGGCCTCGCGCGCGGCCGTTTCCAGGTCGGCGGGGGTCACCTGGCCGTCGGCGACCAGCTCCGCGAGTCCGACCGCGTCGAAGCGTACGTACTCGGCAACTCTCACTGTCACTCCCAGAGGAAAGAACGATACCGATAGGTCCCTAGCGATACCCAACGGTATCGCACGGGACGGACTGGTACCGTAGCAGGGGCTGAGACCCCCGCAGTCAGGCAACCGACCGACCGGACGTCACGGAGCAGTCATGGCATCGACCGAGAGAAGACCGAGCAGGGTGGCGAAACTGCCGCCGCGTGAGCGCATCCTCGACGCGGCGGAAGAGCTCTTCCAGAGCGAGGGAATCCGGCGGGTGGGCGTCCAGGCCATCGCCGAGAAGGCCGAGACCACCAAGATGGCGATCTACCGGCACTTCGACACCAAGGACGCGCTGGTCGCGGAGTGGCTGCGGATCGTCGCCGCCGACTACCAGGCGGCCTTCGACCGGGTCGAGGCCGAACACCCCGACCGGCCCGCCGAGCAGATCCTGGGCCTGGCCCGCTTCATCGCGGAGGGCCTGCCCGCGATCTCCCACCGGGGCTGCCCCTTCATCAACTCCCTCGCCGAACTCCCCGACCGCTCCCACCCGGCGCGCCAGGTGATCGAACAGCACAAGGCCGACCAGGCCCGCAGACTGACCGCCATGTGCGCCGCGGCCCGCCTGCCCGACCCCGGACAGGCCGCGGCCGAAATCACCTTCCTCCTCGAAGGCGCGCAGGTCAGCAAGCAGAACGGAAGCATCGTCCAGACCGGGGACCGGCTGATGAGAATCATCGAGGGAGTCGTGGACCGCCACCGCGCCGCGTCCGGCGCCGCACAGGAGGCCGCGTCCGGCGCCTGACCTGTCTGACCCGCCTGACCCGCCGGACCCGCCGGACTCGCCGGACCCGCCGGAAAACCGTCACGCGCCCGAGTCGCCCTGAGTCACGAACCGGTCCGGCCGGCGGACGCGGCGGCTCGCAGCCACGCTTCGAGCGCCGGGAAGTCGTCGTCCGCGAGTCCTCGACGGGGGTCCACGGAGTACAGGAGGGCGCGACCCGGGCAGCGCTCCTCGACCCAGGCGCGGTCGCGGTCCGTGATCTCGTCGTCGACCCAGGCGAACGGTCCTCCGGCCGCCCAGCGGAGAAGGGTTCGGGTCTTCCAGTGGAGCCCGTCCCGCCCCTCGTCCTCGGACGGGTCCGGCCACGCCACCACGGGCGCCTCCGGCAGGCCGAGCCACGGCGCGACGCACGCGTTGGCGTCGGACATCCAGGTCGTGGCCCACACCAGCTCGCACGGCAGAGCCGCCAGCCGTGGCCCGTAGGCCGGGTTGGCCCTGGTCAGCAGCGGGTTCGCGCCGCCCCCGCGCGGCACGGGCCGCGCCGCCCGGTAGGTCGGGTACCCGTCCGGAAACTGTTGCCGCGTCGCCCCGAAGGGGATGAGAGGGCCGTCGACGTCGAGAAAGAGGAGAGGCAGCGGGGAATCGATCACGACGGAACGTTAGCCGCCGCCAGGGCCGCGCGTTCCCTACGGCCGTTCGGCCGGGACCGGTTGGAGGGCCGGCCAGCGGGTGAGCATGCGGCGGCGCATGTCGGCGGTGAGGGTGCTGACGCGGGTGAGGGCGGGGTGGGCGGCGGTCATGCGGCTGACCACGGCGAGCCGGTGGGCGAGTCGCCGGCGGGCGGTCGCGGTGCCCCATTCCCAGTCCTCGTGCGGGACGCGGGCGAGGTGGTCGGCGCCTTCGCGGTGGGCGCGTTCGACCAGGGCGTCGCCGCGCAGCAGCCAGCCGGCGCACGCGTCGGTGAGGTCGCCCTCGGGCTCGGAGCCCGTCGCGGTCCGCCAGGCCGTACGGTACGCGCGCTCCGCCCGCTCCAGCAGCGGCACGGACGCCGACGTGACGCACCAGCAGGTCGGGAAGCCGATGCGCGGATAGGCCAGTTCCATCAGGCCGTTGCCCAGTGACGCCTGCTCGAAGTCGATGAACCTGACCCCGGCGGGGGTGTGCAGGTCGTTCCCCGGACACGGGTCCCCGTGGAGGAGGGCGTTGGCCGGGGCCCGGTCGAGGCGGGACACGAGGTCGTGCAGCTCATCCGAAACCCCGGCCGGGACAGGGGCCTTGAGGGATTCGGCGAGCCCGAGGAAGGACTCGACGTCCGTACGGTTCGGGCCGCGCCATCGGGGGAGCGTGCCCGCGTCCTCCGGGCGGGCAGTGGCGTGCAGCCGGGCCAGCGCGGTCGCGTAGCCGACGATCCAGTCGCCGGACGGGCGCCGGTGCTCCAGATGTTCCAGTACGAGCATCCGCTCCCCGGCATCCGCGGCCAGCAGCGCGGCCGCCACGGGGACTTCGGAGCGGGCCGCGAGCCGCTGGGCCGCGACCTCACGGGCGTACCGCTCGTCGGCGCCGGGGCCCTCGACGAGCTGCTTCACCACAACCGACGATCCGAAGCAGCCCGGTGTTCGCGGCAGTTCGACGTGCCACACGCGCGAGCGGGGGCTGCTCTCCAGCCTGCGGACGCGCCTCGGCGACCCCAGTTCGGCCCGCAGGCCGTCCCCGAACACCAGTCGTGATCCCATGGGGGAGCATCCTTCCACGCGCCCGCCGTGAGCGTCGGTGCGAGTGAGGGGCGCAGCGACCTCGGGGCGGTCGCCGCTCCTGTCGCAGAAGACCAGCAGACGACCAGCCGTTGAACAGCCCATGCACTCTCCGCGGCCCCTACAACCACGCACGTCACTCCGCACGTCGAAGCGGGTGCCGGAACCACCGGCGACCCACGACACCAGCGGAGCCCATGTGAATACGCGCATCCCCCTCGCCCGGCTCACCACGGCCGTCGCCCTCGCCATGGCCACCACCGCCATCGGCATACCGGCCGCCCACGGAGCCGCCGCCGAGCCGGCGGACCCCTTCAAGGTCACCCTCTCCAGCAGCGCCGCGACGACCGACTTCTCGCACCGCACCGTCGACCTCACCGGAACGGTGACCCGCGCCGACGGCACCCCCGCCGCCGACGCGCCGGTCCAGCTCAGCGAGAACGTCACCTTCGACACCTGGAACCCGTGGGGCGACCCCATCGACCCCACCGAGCGGGAAACCCGCAGCCTCGGAACCCTCCGCACCGACGCCGAGGGCCGGTTCGCGCTCCGGGGAGTGCGGGCGGACCGCTGGGAGAAGAAGCCGAGCAAGTTCCTGGCCCCCAGCCACGAGGTGGAGTTCCGCGCGGCGTACGACCCCGGCGACCCCGACGACGGGCACTTCTTCTTCGCCGACACCTCGGTGGCCGTCCAGCCCGTCGCCGGCACCATCAGCTACAAGGTCGACAAGACCACGGTGCACCCCGGCGACACCCTCACCGTCACCGGCAAGGTCGCATGGCCCGCCGGGCACGGGCCGGTCAAGGGCACCCGCGTCCTGCTGCGCACGTACTACGAGACCGAGACCAACGCGCAGACCACCGCCGACGCCAACGGCAATTTCACCGTCCGCGCCAAAATCGGCAAGGACGATCACGATTTCGTCCTCTTCTCCGCCCCCAAGGACTACTACATCGCGGGCGCGACCAAGGAACTCCCGGTCAAGAACGTCCCCCGGTGACGACGGGCCGCGAAGCGCCCGGCCTGATCAGCAATTGACGCTCTCCGGGCGCTGCTTCCAGGCGCACCGCTAGGCCGTCGACCGTCACGGAAACGCCAGGCGGAAAAAACACCTCGTCGAGGGCGAGGGCGAGGGCGAGGGCGAGGGCGGGGGAGTCCCGGCCGTTCGGGTCCGCGCCCCCGGCCCCGGCGAGGCGGACGGTGACCAGGAGGAAGCCGCGGGCGAAGCCCTCCAGGCCGCCGACGCGGCGACCGGACCAGCTGGGCGGCCCCGGCGGGTGCACCCCTGCCCCGTACGGGCTCATGTACGGCAGCAGCGCGTCCGACAGGTGGTCGGCCTCGTCCTGCCTCCGCGCCCGCGCCCGCCCGGTACGGGGGGAGGACGAGGCGGGGCGGGGGCTCCGGAGACCTGCTCAACTCGCGGCCGTCCTTTCTGGCCGGGCCGGGGGACCGCCGGTACACAACTGCTCGCGCGAGGCCCGGCGAGCCTCCTGCGGTTGCGGATGGTGATGATCTCGTCACTATGAGTATGTGTAGGCGGCTCGCTCATGCCGCGAGCGCCGCACCATCGAGTTCCAGCGCCGCACCATCGAGTCTTGGGGCCAGTCATGACAGCGCCGATCACCACCTCCGGCAGCACCGCGCCGGCCGCGCGGCGACCGGCGCGGGACTTCGCCGGCGCCACCTGCGTGATCACCGGGGGCGCGTCCGGCATCGGGCGCGCCACGGCCCACGCCTTCGCCGCGGCGGGCGCCCACGTCGTCCTCGTGGACCGGGACGCCGAAACCCTGCACCGTACGGCCAAGGAGCTGGAGGGGACGGCCACCGAGGTGGTCGGCGACATCTCGCGGCAGGCCGACTGCCGCGCGGCGGCGCGGGCCGCCGAGGCCGTCGGACTGCCGGTGCGCGCCCTCGTCAACTGCGCCGCCGCGTTCCTGGCGCGCGGCGAACGGGCCCGACCCGAGGACTGGGACCGGAGCCTGGGCACGAATGTCAAGGGCAGCGCCATGATGACCGCCGAAGTCGGGCCCCTGCTGCGCCTGACCTCGGGCGCCGCCGTCGTCAACGTCGCGTCGATCTCGGGGCACATCGCGCAGCCCGGCCAGTGGACGTACAGCGCCGGCAAGGGGGCGCTGCTGGCGCTGACCCGCTGTCAGGCGCTCGACCTTGCCGACGACGGCATCCGCGTCAACAGCGTCTCGCCGGGCCTGGTGTGGACCCCCGAAGTCGAGCGGATGACGGGCGGCGACCGGGCGGCCTGGGGGCCCGTACTGGGCGAGCACCACATGCTGCGGCGGGTGGGGGAGCCCGAGGAGATCGCCGCCGCCGTGCTCTTCCTGTGCGGGCCCGGCGCGACCTTCATCACCGGCGCCGACCTTCCCGTCGACGGCGGCTACCTCGCCATGGGCCACAGCCGATCGGAGCCCGCGCCGCTGCCGGGGCGGCGCGACGACGAATGACCCCCGTCCGCCATCCCCAATGCCCCCCGTTCGCCGCCGCTGAGGAGTTCCGCATGCTGCAAGCAGTCCTGGCCACCGCCAACGCGGCCAAGGCCGCGGAGATCCGGGCCCTGCTGCACGGCTGCCTGGACCTCCTGCCCCGGCCCGCGTGGCTGCCCGACGTCGTCGAGGACGGTGCGACCGCCGAGGAGAACGCTTACCTCAAAGCCGCCGCGGTGGTCCGCGCCACCGGGCGCCTCGCCGTCGCCGACGACACGGTGATGGAAGTGGACGCGCTCGGCGGCGCCCCCGGACTGCGCTCGGCCCGGTACGCGGGCGAGGGCGCGTACGACGCCGAGAACGTGGCGAAGGTCCTGGCGGAGATGGCGGGCGTACCCGTGGCGCACCGCGGCGCGCGCGTGCGGACCGTGGCCCTGCTCTGCCATACGGACGGCCGGCGGGTGGTCGGCGAGGGCGTGGCGCGGGGGTACATCGCCGAACGGCCGCGCGGCGACGCCGGCTTCGGCTACGACGCCGTGTTCGTGCCGCAGGACGGGGACGGGCGCACCCTCGGCCAGATGACGGCGGCGGAGAAGTCCGCCCTGTACTGCCGGGGGCGCGCCTTCCGCGGCCTGGCCGAACGGCTGCGGATCAGCGCGCACCGCCCGGAGGGCCGCCCGCGAGGCGGGGAGGACCGCGTCACGTCCGGCGGCGTCGGCCGCGCCCCGCGGAATCTGTGAGGAGGCCGGTATGTCCGTAGCGATCGAGGTCGCGGGGCACGCGACGGTGCTGGTGCGCGCCGGCGGCTTCACGCTGCTGTGCGATCCGCACCTGCGCGACAGCTACCGCGGCGGGCTGACGGGCTTCGCCCCGGCCCGGCGGATCCGGCCGCGGGCCCTGCCCCGCCCCGACGCGGTGTGGATCTCCCACTCCCACCGCGACCACTTCGACATCGCCTCGCTCCACCTCCTGGACCGCGCCCTCCCCGTCCTGCACCCCGACGACCCCCGCATCGCCCACGCCCTGCGGCGGCTCGGCTTCACCGACACGACGGTGGTGCGCGACTGGATGACGCTCGCCCCGCGCCCGGGGCTGGAGCTGATGTGGACGCCCTCGACCTTCGACGGCCCGGAGCACGGCCTGGCCGTCCGTACGCCGGACTGCTTCGTGTGGCACATGGTCGACAGCCTGACCACCCCCGCCTGGGTGGACCGGCTGACGGACACCGGGGCGCCGGACCTGCTCCTGACGCCCTGTCAACCGATCATGGAGACCCGCAGCGTGGAGGGGGAGCCGCCGGGCGCGGACGCCGACTGGGCGGAACCGCTGGCGGAGCTGCTGTCCCGGGCCCGCCCTGCCTGCGTGGCCCCGCTGCCCGAGGGGCAGTACGGGCTCGGCGACGCGGCATGGCTCAACGCCCACAAGTTCCCCGTACCGCCCGGCCTCGTGGACCGGGTCCTGCGCGCGGACGACCCGAACCGGAAGATCCTGCGCCCCGTACCGGGAGACCGCATCACCGTCATGTCCGCGCCGGACCCAGGGGGGACCGTACGGCGCGGCGTGCGGCGGGAGCGGAACGCGCTGGCGTGGGCACGGGCCACGGGCGAGCCCCGCGACCGCACGTACCACCCCGGCTCCCGGATCGGGCCCCTCGCCGCGGAAGACCGGGCCGTCCCGGCCGCGCGCCTGCTGGAACAGCTGACGGGACTTCCCGCCGACCGCGGTGATGGTAGTGACCGCGCCGAGTCCACCCCGTCTCCGATGACCGCCCTCCAGGAACTCGCCGCCGCCGCGCACGGCCGATTGCGCGAGACCGTCTACCGCTTCGTCGTGGTGGACGCCCACGCGCGGCCCTCGGCCGTACGGACCATGCGGCTACGGGCAGGGGGCGGCCTCACCGCGGAACCGCCCGCGGCCGTGCCGGACATCGAGGTGGCGGTCGCCGCCGGAGACCTGGAAGAACTCCTGACCGGCCGGCTGGGCTACTCCGCCGCGCAGTACGGAGGCCGGCTGCGCGAGATCCGCCCCGGCCTCGCCGCCGACCCGGCTCCCGGCCCGGCGCTCATCACCAGCCGGCACGACCCGCTGCCGGCGGACGGGCCGGTGGCCCTCTCCGGCATCGGGCTGTTCGCGCTGCTCCTCCGCACCCGCCTCGGGTCCCCGCTGGCGGAACTGGACCGCGAGATCGAGGCGTGCCTGTACGGGCGCCCGGCCCGGCCGCCCGGCGCGGCCCGCGCCCGTACGCTCCACCCCTCGCCCGAACTCCCCCCGATTCCGTCGCGGGACCTGCCGGTACAGGACGCCGTATGGACGCGCATCGCCCGGTGCCTGGCGCGCGGCGAGGATCCGAGCCTCGCCTCGGGGACGGTCGCCGACGGGGGGCGGCGCCGCTACGTCGGTGTCCTCGGGCGGGCGCCGTGGCCCGCGCCGCGGGCCCAGCCGGACGACGACACGGGGTTTCTGCTGCTGGCCTGCCTGGTCGAGGCGCAGCCGCACCTCGGCGGCGGCGTGCGTTTCCCCGCCGACTCCTACCGCCGGTTGCTGACCAACATCGAAACCTCGCCGATCCGCCGGTGGCGCCTGCTGCACGCCCTCCCCGAAGGGGTGCGGGCGCCGCGATGGCGTGCCGCGTCGCTATTCCCCGTCTCCGCCGGCCGGCTCCGCGCCGACCTGGCGCGCCGGGGGTGGCGCGGCGAGATCCTCGACCCCCCGGGGGCGCTTGAGGGGAAACGTGTGGAGGAGCGCTGGTGGCTGGGCCTGCCGCCGGTACGGGGAACGGGCTCGGCGAGCCGCGTCCTGCGGGTGGAGGAGTCGCCCGGCTGCCTGGTGCGGGGCCTGGTCGAAGCCGGGCCGGAGGGGGCCGCCGCGCTTCTCGGCGCGGACCGGCCGGGCGGGGGAGACGTGCTGGAGCGACCCGACTTCCGGGTGCGGGCGTCGCTTTCGCCTGCCGCCGGAACCGCAGGGGCCGCCGGGACGGACGGGACGGCCAGGGCCGCCGAAACTGCAGGGGCCGCCGAAACCGCAGGGGCCGTCGGGACGGCCGGGACGGCCGAGGCCGCCGAGGCCGCCGTCAGGGACGCGCTGATCCGCGGTGACGTGCGCTTCTCCTGGCTGCTGCCGCCACGGGAGACCCGCGCCCGCGCCGGGCGGGACGTCGACCCGGTCGCCTTCGCGGAGCGGGTGGCCCTGCTGACCCTGGCGCAACTGGCCCGCACCCGAGCGAAGGACGGGGCGATGGACGGGGCGATGGACGGGGCGATGGACGGGGCGATGGACCTCCGGCACGCCGGGCCCGCGCCCGCGCCCATCCACCGCGCACCAACCCTCGACCCCCTCGCGGCCCCAGCCCCCGCCCCTGTAGCGGAACCCGCCCCCGCCCCAGCAGCGGACCCGGCCCCCGACCGCCGCCTCTTGCCGACCGAGCCGTGAGGAACGCGATGCTCACCGACCTGCCGCCGGGGCACCGCCCCGCCCACCGACGCGCCGCATGCCTGATCCTCGACAGCCGGGGCCGGGTCCTGCTCGCCGATCCCGGTCCGAACGCGGAATCCGGGGCCGCCGGACTCCCCTGGACCGAGGTCCCGCCCGGAGGCATGGCACGGCAGGCCGCCGCGGCCGCCGCCGGCCGGGCCTGCCGACAGCGCGTGCCGGCCGCCCGATTGGACTACCTGGCCGAGCTGTACCTCCCCGCGGGGCCGCACGGTGAAGTCCCCTATGACCTGCGGGTGTTCACCTGGCGGCGCAGCATGGACACGGGCCAGGCCCCCGGCCCCGGCCTTCGGTGGCGGGCGCTGGACAGCATCGCGGACGGCGAGCTGGAACCGGCGGCCGCGCACTGTCTGGGCAAGGAGGCGCACCGGTTCTCCCGCCCGGCGGCCGAACCGGACCCGTCCATGGCCGACGTGCCCGTGGCCGACATCGAGCGGGCGGCACGTCGCCTGATCGATCCGGTCCCGGCCCTGTGGCGGGAGGCGGCGCCGGCCCCCGTCGTGCTCCTGGGCCCGCCCGCCGTGGGCAAGAGCACGCTGCTCAAACGGCACACCGCCCGCGCGCCGCGGACCCACCACGTCCGGGACATCGTCCCCGTCAACCGCGGCCGGGGCCGCGGCGGGGCGCGGGAGAACTACCTGACCCGCTATCTGCGCGGCGACAGCGGCTCGGCCCTCCTCTGCCAGCTGGAGACCCTGCTGCTGCGCGTCCTGCAGAACCTGCGCACCGGCAGCGGCAGCGTGCTCGACCAGGACGTGCACAGCTCACTGGCGTACGCGAAGGCGATGCGGCTGAGCGGCGCGCTGAGCGCGCAGCAGTACGAGACCTACTACCGCTACCACCACCTGATCACCTCGGCGCTGCCGCCGCCGGCGGCCGTGGTGCACCTGACGGCCCGTACCGACGTGCTGATGCGCCGGATGCGGCGGCGGAACCGCGTGCTGGAGCGCTCCTTCACCAGTTCCTATGTGTCCCTGGTGTCGCAGTGCTTCGAGGACGTGGCCGAGGAGCTGTCGTCGCGCGTGCCGGTCCACCACCTCGACGCCTCCGAGCTGTCCCCCGACCAAGTGCTGGAGTACTTCCGGGAGTTGCTCCCGGAAGCGGACTCCGCCCCCATCACCGGACGAACCGCCCACAGTCCCGCGCAGAACAGGAGCAGCAGCCATGGCCGCACCCACGTACGACTGGCGTAACCCGGGCCCCGCCCCCACCGAGGGCCCGCTCGCCGACACCTTCGGCCGCGTCGCGGGCGACCTGCGGATCTCGGTCATCGACAAGTGCAATCTGCGCTGCACGTACTGCATGCCGGCCGAGGGGCTGCCCTGGCTGGAGAAGGACGAGATCCTCACCGTCGACGAGATCGACCGGCTGGCGCGCCTCTTCCACTCCCTGGGCGTGCGCGAGTTCAAGATCACGGGCGGGGAGCCGACCGTACGCCGCGAGCTCCCCGAGATCGTGCGCCGCGTCTGCGCGCTGGAGGGGGTGGACGTCTCCATCACCACCAACGGGCTGCTGCTGGACAGGCTCGCCGGGCCGCTGCGCGAGGCCGGACTGCGCCGCGTCACGGTCTCCTGCGACTCGCTGCTGAGCCACCGTTACGCCGAGATGACCCGGCGGGACGCCTTCGACAAGGTGTCCGAGGGGCTGGAGGCCGCGCGGGCGGCGGGGCTCGACCCCATCAAGATCAACTGTGTGGTCATCCGCGGCACCAACGACGACGAGGCGGTCGACTTCGCGCGCCTGGCCCGCGAGGGCGGCTACGACGTGCGTTTCATCGAGTACATGCCGCTCGACGCCGAGAAGACCTGGGAGCGCGACAAGGTGGTGCCGGCCGAGGAGACGCTGGCGGCCGTCTCCGCCGCCTTCGACCTCGTCCCCGTCGCCCAGGACTCGCCCCAGCCGGCCACGTCCTTCCGGTTCGCCGACGGCGCACCCGGCGCGCTCGGCTTCATCCCCTCGGTGACCAACCCCTTCTGCGAGAGCTGCAACCGCATGCGCGTCACCGCCGAAGGGGCCTTCCGCGTCTGCCTGTTCGCGCTGGAGGAGACCGACCTGCGCGCCGCGCTCCGCTCGGGCGCCGACGACCCCGCGGTGGAGCGGATGATCCGCGAGGCCCTCTGGCACAAGTGGCCCGGACACAAGATCAACCACCCCGACTTCGTCCGCCCCGACCGCAGCATGTCCATGATCGGCGGCTGACCCCGATGCGCCGCCCGGCCCGACGGCGCCGGGGGAGGAGCACCGCATGACCGCAGCCGCCAGAGTCCTGGTGACCAACGACGACGGCGTGGCGGGCGAGGGGCTGCACCGGCTCGCCCGCCGCCTCCGCGACCAGGACTTCGACGTGGTCGTGGCCGCCCCGGAAGAGGACGAGAGCGGCTGCGGCACCAGCCGCGCGGTCGCCGCGGACGGGCTGGTGCCCACCCGGCTCCGCGCCCCGGCGGGCCTGGCCGGCATCCCCGTCCACGCCGTGGCGGCCCCGCCGGGGCTGATCGTGGCGGCCGCCTGCCAGGGCGCCTTCGGCCCCGCGCCCGACCTGGTCCTGTCCGGCATCAATCCGGGGGCGAACATCGGCCCGGCCGTGCTGCACTCCGGCACGGTCGGCGCCGCGCTCACCGCGATCCAGTACGGGCGTCCGGCCGTCGCCCTCTCCCTCGGCCACGGCGCGCCCTACCACTGGGACACGGCGCTCGACGTCCTCACGGCCGTACTGCCCGCGGTCCTCGCCCGCGCGCGCGACCGGCGGCAGCCGCCGCCGCTCTGCAATGTGAACGTGCCGAACGTGCCCGCGCACCGGCTGGCCGGAGTGCGGCACGCCGGGCTCGGCGCCCACGCGGACAGCCGCCTCACCATCCAGCGCCTCGGTCCGGAACTCCTCCACGCCGCCCACCAGCCGGCCGCACCCCGCGACGGCGGCGAGGCCGCCCTCCTCGCCGCCGGGTACGCGACGGTCACGCCGCTGCGACCGGTCGGCGAAGACACCGCAGTGCGCTTCGCGCTCCCCGCCGCCGACCAGGAACGCGCCCCCAACCAGGAACGCGCCCCCAACCAGGAACGCGCCCCCAACCAGGAGCGCGCCGTCGGTCAGGAGCGTGCCCCCGACCAGGAGCGCGCCGTCGGTCAGGAGTGTGCCGTCGGCCAGGAGTGTGCCCCCGACCGGGAACGCGCCGTCGCCCAGGAACGCGTCGCCGGCCATGGGCCCGCCGGAGGGCAGCGCCCCGCCCCGCGCGGACGGTCCGCCGCACTCGCCCAGGACCCCTCATGACCCGCCGCGTCGTCTCCTTCGCCTGGGGCCGGGGCCGGGGCCGGGGCCTGGGGCACGTCTCCCGCCTCATCGCCGTCCACACCGAACTCCGGTCCCACGGCTTGGACTCGCTCCTGCTCACCGAGCGCCACCAGCGGCTCATCGACGACCACGGCCTCCGCCAGACCGTCATCCCCACCGACGCCGACAGCCGCCGCGCACGGGACCCCCGCCGCGAACGGAGCCTCCGCCATCGCCCGCGACCTGCTCGCGGCCGTCACGGCTCGTGGCGGAACACCAGGACGTGGGTGTGGTGATAGCCGGGAGCCGCGTGGTCGGACCCTGTCTGCACGAAGACGATGTCCTCGCTGAAGTGGAAGAGCTCGCCGAGCAGCGTGCCGAACTCCCACACCAGCGGCCGGGTCCAGCGCCACTCGGGACGCCGCAGCTGGGACACCTCGACCGCCACCGTCGCCCCCGGTGCGAGAAAGCGCCTGAGACTCGCGAAGATGCGTCGCGCGTCGTCGAGATGGGTCTCGCGGCCGTCGCGCCCCACGGAGGTACGGAAACTGGTGAACGGGGGGCTGGTCAGCAGCAGCGTGAACGGCGGCCACGGCCCGGCGTCGACGTGCTCCGCGTCCGCGACGAGGAGGCGCGACGGATCGGGGAGCCGTGCCTGGGTGAAGGCGGCGCGCTCCGCGTCGCGCTCGAACCCGACGCCCTCCCGGCCCAGCCGGCCGGCTGCCGCGAGCGTCGTGCCGAAGCCGCAGAACGGGTCGAGGACCCAGTCTCCGGGCCGGGAGAAATGCTCCAGCACATACTCGGCGAGGGATTCCGGAAAGCGCATGTCCGTCGGGCCCGGAAAGTCGAGGGGTTCCAGCGCCCCGTCGATCATCTGCCAGGAGCGACGGCCGGCTCGCCCGCCGTCGCGCACTGTCGAGGCCGAAGCCGGGACATCGGTCATGGATTCGCTCCCCGCCACCCGCCGCCACCACTCGGACGTCCGTCACGCCGACCGGACGGATGCTTCGAACTTCCCCCGTCCCCGCGCGCACCGCCACCGCTGCTCCGCCATCCGGCGCCGGCGGCCCCTCCGACGCCCCCCTCGACCCCTCATCAGCCCAGATCGGCGGCCTTGGCGGCGCGACGGGCGTAGACCTCCTCGCGGCGGTCCGCCATCTGGCGCAGCGCGTCCTTGCGGTCGCGCTTGGAGAGCCGGTCGAGATAGGTGTGGCCGAGGAGATGGTCGCACTCGTGCTGGAGGCACCGGGCGAAGTACCCCGTCCCCTCGACGACGACCGGCTCGCCGTCCTTGTCGAAACCCCGTACGACGGCGCGGTCGGTGCGGTGGACGGGCATGGTCGCGCCCGGCACGGAGAGGCACCCCTCATGGTCGTCGACGAGGCGGCGGTCGTCCGGGCCGGGCAGTTCGAGGACCGGGTTGGCGATGTGGCCGACGTGCCGGATGCCGGCGTCGTCCGGGCAGTCGTACACGAAGAGCCGCAGGTCGACGCCGACCTGATTGGCGGCGAGGCCGGCGCCGTCGGCCACGTACATCGTCCGGAACATGTCGTCGATCAGCGCCGACAGCTCGGCGGAGCCGAACTCGGCCACCTCCCGGCACCGGCGGCCGAGGACCTCTTCGCCGATCTCCGTGACCCGGCGCGCCGAGCCGCGCCGCGCCTCCGCCGGCAGCTCCGGGTACGAGTCGACGGGCCGGCCCTGCACGCGCACGCGCCGGTCGAGGGGGTGGGACGGGTCGTGATGAACGGACATGACGGTGGTGTCTCCCCATATTTCGCGCGCAGCATGCGGTCACGGCTTGCCAGGAGCTTTGCAAAGTAGCAGACTTTGCAAAGTGACCGAAGACGACCTCACCACCCCGCCCGGCCGGACCCGCGACGGCGAGGGAGACGAGGGCGGCGGACTGCGTGAGCACGAGGTCCGTACCGCCCTGCTGGCCCTGCTGGGGGAAGTCGGCACCGTCACCGCGACCGAGGCGGCCGCGCGGCTCGGCTACAGCTCCGGACTCTGCTCGTTCCACCTGCGGCAGCTCGCCCGCCACGGCCAGGTGGAAGAAGCCCCGCACAGCGGGGGGCGGGCCCGGCCCTGGCGGCTGCGGCGGCGCGGGTCCGGCGCCGACGGCGGCGCGCCCGCGGCGGAGTTCGGCGACCTGGCCCGCGGGCTGGAGGACGAGAGCTGGCGGCGGTGGGTCGCCCGGCGCGATCAGGCCCCGGCCGAGTGGCGCCAGGAGGAAGCCTTCAGCGCGGTCGCCTACTTGACGCCCGACGAGATGAGCCGGGTCGCGGCCGTCCTGCGGCGGGCGCTCGCCCCCTACCAGGACCGCGAGCAGCGCCCGTTGGCCCGCCCCGCCGACGCCCGGCCCGTGGCACTCATCTCCCGGCTGTTTCCGCTGCTCCCCGAGGCGGAGAACGACGCGCAGGGCGAGGCGGACGGCGGCTGAGACGTCAGGGAACGCAAGGGGCGGGGGAGCGGAGACCGGACCTCCGTTCCGGGCCAAACTCACCGAATATATCCGCTAGTTCCGGACAGTTGTGCCCATTGAGGGTTGTGAGGCGGTCGGAGTCCATGACACTCATGTGCTCGGGAGAGCTCCGAGATCCACCGCCTCCCGGGCAACGGCACCTGCCCCGAGCACCACCCCGGAACGACCCGGATGAACTCGGATGAGGAGAAGCCATGCGCGCATCCCTACGCTGGAGATCCACGGTCTGCGGCGTGATCGCCGTCACCGGCATAGCCCTCGGCACCGGAACGGCCCACGCCGACATACCTATCGGCAAGACCATGACCGGCAAGATGACCTTTTACAACGACAAGGGCTACGGCGCCTGCGGCACGTATATCGACCCCACCGCCCAGGACCTGGTAGCCGTCTCCGCCGCGTGGTGGACCTCGGCCAACCCGAACAACGACCCGCTCTGTTCGGGGATCAAGGTGCAGGTCACGTACAAGGGCAAGACCATCACCGTGCCGGTCCGGGACAAGTGCCCCTCCTGCCCCTCGACCCACATAGACCTCGGCCAGGCGGCCTTCCGCAAGCTGGTGCCGGCCGGCACCGACATGGTCCCGCAGGTGAATTGGAAGTTCGTCCGCTGAACCGGTCCCTGCTGGCCGTACTGAGGTAGCAACTCCCGTGACGGCCGCCCGGATTCGCCCGCCGTTCATGACCACTCGCAAGCCGCGCAGGGAACGTGACACTGGCGCAAGCGGCCTGCAAAACTTGCGCTAATGTTGCGTGTATGACGCGACGACTTGCGCTGGTGGCGAAGAAGGTGGGCGTCTCCGAGGCGACCGTCAGCCGGGTGCTGAACGGCAAGCCCGGAGTCTCGCAGGGCACCCGGCAGGCGGTGCTCACCGCGCTCGACGTCCTCGGCTACGAGCGGCCGACGCAGCTGCGCGGCGAGCGCGGCAAGCTCATCGGGCTGGTGCTGCCCGAGCTGTCCAACCCCATCTTCCCGGCGTTCGCCGAGGTCGTCGGCGGCGCCCTCGCCCAGCGTGGCCTGACCCCCGTGCTCTGCACCCAGACGCCGGGCGGCATCCAGGAGACGGACTATGTGGACCTGCTGCTCCAGCAGCAGGTCTCCGGCGTGGTGTTCGCGGGCGGCCTGTACGCGCAGGCGGACGCGGCGCACGACCACTACCGGCTGCTGCACGCCAGGAACCTGCCGGTGGTGCTGGTCAACGCGCCGATTCCGGGGCTCGACTTCCCCTGCGTCTCCACCGACGACGCGGTCGCCGTGGAGCAGGCGTGGCGCCATCTCGCCTCGCTCGGGCACGAGCGCATCGGCCTGGCGCTCGGCCCGTCCGACCACGTGCCCTCGCGGCGCAAGCTCGCCGCCGGTCAGGCCGTGGCGCGCGCCGCGGGCGCCGAGCTGCCGCCGGAGCGCGTGGTGCGCGGGATGTACTCGATGGAGGGCGGCCACGCGGCGGCCTCCCGGCTGCTGGACGCCGGGGTGACCGGCATCGTCTGCGCCAGCGACATCATCGCGCTGGGCGCGGTGCGGGCGGCCCGCCGGCGCGGGCTGCGGGTCCCGGAGGACGTCTCGGTGGTGGGGTACGACGACTCGCCGCTGATGACGGTCACGGAGCCGCCGCTGTCGACCGTACGGCAGCCGATCGACGCGATGGGCCGTACCGCGGTGCAGCTGCTCACGGCGCAGATCGACGGCCGGGAAGTGGTCCGCGACGAGATCATGTTCGAGCCGGAGCTCGTCGTACGGGGCTCGACGGGCCCGGCCCCGACGAGCTGAGCCCGCCCGATCGGCTGAACTCTCCATAGCTGTCAGTATTTTGCAAGTTCTGCGTGACATCTTGCCCTCCTCCGGCCCCGGTGCTTGAGTGTGCGCCACCGCTCACCGCATCGCCCACGCCCGGAGGGGTCCACCGATGTCACCCACGCCGTCTTCGACAAGCCGCTCCCTCGTCCTCGCCTCCGCCGCCGTTCTCGCCCTCACCGCACTGACCGCCTGCGGCACCAGCAGTGACAGCGGCGGCGGTGACGACGGCGCGCCGGGCGGCAAGGTGAAGCTCGCCGTCAACGGGCAGCCGCCCACGACGCAGGCGTTCGAGCGCAAACTCTTCGACCAGCACGTGCGCCGATTCGAGCAGGCCAACCCCGATATCGACATCGTCCCCCACGAAGGCTTCATGGACCCGAAGACCTTCAACACCAAACTGGCGGGCGGCAAGCTGGAGGACGTCTTCTACGTCTACTTCACCGACACCCGCGGCCTGATCGCGAAGAAGCAGGCGGCCGACATCACCGACTACCTCACGGACATGCCGCACCGCGGCGACGTCCGGGACGAGCTGATGAAGGTGTTCCAGGACGACAGGTCCCGGCAGTTCGGCCTGCCGACCGCCAACTACTCCATGGGCCTGCTCTACAACCGCGCGCTGTTCGAGAAGGCCGGGCTCGACCCGGACAAGCCGCCGCGGACCTGGGCGGAGGTGCGCGCCGCGGCGCGGCGGATCGCGCAGCTCGGCGACGACACCGCCGGCTACGCCGACTTCTCCAAGAACAACCAGGGCGGCTGGCACTTCACCGCCGAGCTGTACTCGCGCGGCGGCCGGATGGCCACCGAGCAGGACGGGAAATGGAAGGCCGCGTTCAACTCGGCGGCGGGCAGGGCCACCCTCCAGGCCCTGCACGACATGCGCTGGGAGGACGACTCCATGGGCAGCAGGCAACTGCTCCAGGCCGAGGACGTCCAGCGGATGATGGGCAGCGGCAAGCTCGGCATGTACGTCTCCGCCGCCGACAACATCGCCGTCATCGCCAAGCAGTTCGGCGGCGCGTACCGGGACTACGGCCTCGCGCCCGTACCCGACGCCAAGGCGACGCTGATCGGCGGCGAGGGGTACATGGTCAACCCCAAGTCCTCGCCGAAGAAGATCAGGGCCGCGGTCACGTGGCTCCAGTGGAAGTACCTCAACCCGGATCTCGTCGAGCGGAATATCAAAGACAATCTGGCGGCCAAGCTGCCCGTCGGGCTGCCCATGCCGCCCACCCCGGACATCTGGAAGGGCTCCGTCCGCGACCGGGTCGAGAAGGCCAAGCGCACGTACGCCAACGTCCCCGTCGGCAACTACCAGTCCTTCATGGAGGCGTCCCCCCGCGTCCCCGGCCTGATCGAGCCCCCGGAGGCGCAGCGGGTCTACGCCGCGCTCGACAACGCGATGCAGGCCGTCCTCACTGAGAAGGACGCCGACATCGACGCGCTCCTCGCCGCCGCCGAGAACAAGGTCGACCAGATCTACAGCGCGCTCTGATGGCCGCCGCGCCCGCGCTGGAGCTGACCGCGCCCCCGTCCCGGCCGCCCGCCGCCGAGCGGGAGCGCCGCGCCGCCCGCCGCCGCCGTTCGGTGCGCGAGCACCTGACCGCGTACGGATTCCTGTGCGCCGCCGTGGCCGTCTTCGCGCTGTTCTCCTGGTGGCCGATCATCCGCAATGTGCTGCTGAGCTTCCAGCACGTCAACTTCGCCACCGGAAACACCTGGGCGGGCACGGCCAACTTCGAGAAGCTGTTCCGCGACCCGCTGCTCGCCACCGCCTGGCGCAACACCGCGCTGTTCACCGCCTACGCGCTGGTCCTGGGCTTCCTCGTGCCGTTCCTCACCGCCGTGCTGCTCAACGAGTTCCGGCACGCCCGCGCGTACTTCCGCGTCCTCGTCTACCTCCCGGTGATGCTCCCGCCGGTCGTCGTGGCGCTGATGTGGAAGTGGTTCTACGACCCGGGGCCGGGGCTCCTCAACGAGGTGCTGCGCACCCTCCACCTGCCGGCGTCCGGCTGGCTCGACTCCGCCTCCACCTCACTGGTCTCCCTGGTGGTCGTCTCCACCTGGGCCAACATGGGCACCGCCACCCTGATCTACCTGGCCGCCCTCCAGACCGTCCCCGGCGAGCTGTACGAGGCGGCGGAGCTGGACGGCGCGAACCTCTGGCAGCGGCTGCGCCACGTCACGATCCCGCAGACCCGGTTCGTCCTGCTGGTCCTCCTGCTGCTCCAGATCGTCGCGACGATGCAGGTGTTCACCGAGCCGTACGTGATGACCGGCGGCGGCCCCGACGACTCCACGGTCACCGTGATGTTCCTCGTCTACCGCTACGCCTTCGTCTACGACGACTTCGGCACCGCGAGCGCGCTGAGCCTGCTGCTGCTCCTCGTCCTCGCCGCGTTCTCCGCCCTCTACCTGCGCGCCACCCGCGGCGCCAAGGAGGACTGATGACCGCCTCGACCCGTACGCTCGTCCGCCCCGGCGTGCTGCGCACCCGCAAGGGGAAGCTCGTCTACTGGTCGGCGCTGGCCGTGGCGCTGGCGCTGTTCACCGTCGCCTTCCTCGTCCCGCTGTACTGGGCCGCGACGGGCGCGATGAAGTCCTCGGCCGAGCTGGCGCGGAACCCGCCCACCTACGTCCCCGAGCACTGGCACCCCGAGAACTACGCCCGCGCCTGGCGCGAGATGGACCTCACCCGCTACTTCCTCAACACCGTGCTGCTGGCGGGCGGCGCCTGGCTCATCCAGCTCGCGGTGCAGGTCCCCGCCGCGTACGCGCTCTCCAAACTGCGGCCCCGGTTCGGGAACGCGGTACTGGGGCTGATGCTCGTCACCCTGATGATGCCCGCCACCGCGCTGCTGGTGCCCGCCTACCTCACGGTCGTCGACGTACCGCTCGTCAACCGGAACCTGATCAACAGCCCCAGCGCCGTCTGGCTGCCCGCCGCCGCGAACGCCTTCAACATCTACCTCCTCAAGAACTTCTTCGACCGCGTCCCCGACGAGCTGCTGGACGCCGCGCGCATCGACGGGTCGGGCCCGGTCGGCACGATGTGGCGGATCGTGCTGCCGCTGTCCCGTCCGATCCTCGCCGTGGTGTCGATCCTCTCCGTCGTCGCCGCGTGGAAGGACTTCCTCTGGCCGCTGCTCGTCCTGCCCGACCCGGCGAAGCAACCGCTCAGCGTCTTCCTCCAGCGCGTCGCCCAGGACACCCCGCTCAACAGTCTGGTGGCGGGGCTGGTGATGGCCTCGCTTCCGCTGATCGCGCTGTTCCTGGTCTTCCAGCGGCAGATCATCGCCGGCCTCGGCGCGGGCGGACTCAAGGGCTGACCCCGCCCCTGAGACCGCCCGTACGCCTGCTTGGCACGCGCCCGGCCTCGTACGCCCCCGTACGCACCCGTACGAAAGGACCCCTCCTTTGCCCCGCACGGACTGGTGGCGCACCGCCGCCATCTACCAGGTGTACGTACGCTCCTTCGCCGACGGGAACGGCGACGGCACCGGCGATCTGGCCGGGGTCCGCGCCCGGCTGCCGTACCTGGCGGAGCTCGGTGTGGACGCGCTGTGGTTCACCCCCTGGTATCTCTCGCCGCTCGCCGACGGCGGCTACGACGTTGCCGACTACCGCACCGTGGACCCCGCCTTCGGCACCCTCGCCGAGGCGGAGCGGCTCCTGGCCGAGGCGCGCGACCTGGGCCTGCGCACCATCGTGGACATCGTGCCCAACCATGTCTCGGACCAGCACCCGTGGTTCAAGGCGGCGCTCGCCGCCGGCCCCGGCTCGCCGGAGCAGGAGCTGTTCCACTTCCGGCCGCCCTCCGCCGAGCCGCCGAACGACTGGGTGAGCGAGTTCGGCGGCGTCCCCTGGTCGCGCACCGACAGCGGCCAGTGGTACCTGCACCTCTTCAGCCCCGAGCAGCCGGACCTCAACTGGGCCCACCCCACGGTGCGCCAGGAGCACGAGGACGTCCTGCGGTTCTGGTTCGAGCGCGGCGCGGCGGGCGTACGGATCGACTCCGCCGCGCTCCTCGCCAAGGCCGACGGGCTGCCCGACATGCCCGGCGGCGACGCCGAGGACGGGCGCCACCCCTTCCACGACCGGCCGGAGCTGCACGGCGTCTACCGCTCCTGGCGGCGGCTGGCCGAGGAGTACGGGGCCGTGCTGATCGGCGAGATCTGGCTGCCGGACCCCGAGCGCTTCGCCCGCTACCTGCGCCCCGACGAGCTGCACACCGCCTTCAACTTCGACTTCCTGGCCCGCCCCTGGGACCCCGCCGAGCTGCGCGCGTCCATCGACCTGACCCTCGCCGCGCACGCCCCCGTCGGCGCGCCCGCGACCTGGGTGCTGGCCAACCACGACGTGACCCGCACGGTCACCCGCTACGGGCGGGCCGAGGACACCGGTTTCGCCTTCGAGCGCAAGCGCTTCGGGGTCCCCGCCGACCTCGCCCTCGGCACCCGCAGAGCGCGCGCCGCGGCCCTGCTCACCCTCGCCCTGCCCGGCTCCGTCTACCTCTACCAGGGCGAGGAACTGGGCCTGCCGGAGGCGGAGATACCGCCCGAGCTGGTGCAGGACCCCATGCACGCCCGCTCCGGCGGCGTCGATCCGGGGCGCGACGGCTGCCGGGTGCCGCTGCCCTGGCGCGCCGCCGGCGACGGCCCGAGCTGGCTGCCGCGCCCGGCCGGCTGGCAGCGGTACGCGGCCGAACGGCAGGCCGCCGACCCGGACTCGATGCTCGCCCTCTACCGCACCGCGCTGCGCTCGCGCCGCACCTTCCAGGACGCGGGCCCGCTGCGCTGGCTGCGTACGGACGCGCCGCACGCGCTGTCCTTCGCGCGGGAGCTGCCGGACGGCGGCGACAGCGTGCTGTGCGTCGTCAACCTCGGCGCGGCGGACATGGCGCTGCCCGCGCACTCCGAACTTCTGCTGGCCAGCGGCCCCTTAACGCCAGGGGGCGCGCTGCCGCAGGACACGGCGGTCTGGCTGCGGGGCTGACCGCCTCGCGGCACGGCCGCCGCCCACCCTCCCACAGAAGGGAATGTCATGGGCACAACAGAATACGGCGCGGAGCGCACCGCGCACCGCACCAGAGCCTGGCGACCCGTGCTCGCCGCCCTGCTCGGCACCGGACTCATGCTGGCAGGCGGCCAGCCCGCCACCGCCGGAGCCCCGCCGGACCGCGACAGCGCCCCGCCGCTGCCCATCCGCCTCACCGGCGAAGCGAACGCCGCCCGCGCCCACGACGGCGACCCCGGCTCGTATGCGAAGGGCAGCACGTCCCACTGGGTACGGGCCGACCTCGGGGCCACCCGCCGCCTCGACCGGGTCGAGCTCCGGCTGCCGGGAGCCGCCCAGCAGGTCCGGCTCCAGGGCTCCGACAACGGCCGCGACTTCGTCGACCTCTCCGACGCCCGCGCCCGCCGGGGCGAGGTCACGCTGCCCCTCGACGGCGCACCGCTGCGCTACCTCCGCGTCGCCGGAGCGCGGCGAGTCGGCGAACTCGCCGTGTACGGAGCCGTGTCGGGCGACACCACCCCGCCGCAGGCGCCGCGCGGCGTCCGGCTGGACGGCGCGACGCTGAGGTGGGAGCACACCCCCGAAGCGGCCGGATACGACGTCTACGCCGACGGCCGGCTGCGCGCCGGCCTGCCCGCCGCGGCCACGAGCTGGCAGGACACCACGGCCCCCGGCGGCACGGACCACCGGACCGCCTACACCGTGCGGGCCAGGGACGCTGCGGGCAACGCGTCCCCGGACAGCCGTACGGCCTCACGCACCGTCGCGGCGGGCGAGGGCTCCGCGCGGGCCGCGTTCACCCCGCCGAGCGGCAAGCCCACACCGGGCCCCGCGCACGCCGGATCGGCGGCGACCGGCGCCGCCATGCCGTACCGCACCGTCGAGGCGGAATCCGCCGCCACCGGCGGCGGCGCCCAGATCATCGGGCCCAACCGGAAGATCGGCGACCTGGCGGGCGAGGCGTCGGGCCGCAAGGCCGTGACGCTCAAGGAGACCGGCCAGTACGTCGAGTTCACCACCCCGGTGGAGACCAACACCCTGGTCACCCGGTTCTCCCTCCCCGACGCGCCGGGCGGCGGCGGAACGAACGCGACGCTGAACGTCTACGTGAACGGCGCGAAGACGGCGCCGCTCGACCTCACGTCCAAGTACGCCTGGCTGTACGGGCCCGAGGCGTACCCAGTGAACGACCCGGGCGCGGGACCGGCCCGGCACATCTACGACGAGGCCCGCCTCGACCTCGGCCGCACCGTTCCGGCGGGCAGCAAGGTCCGGCTCCAGAAGGACGCCCAGAACTCCTCCTCGTACACGATCGACTTCGCGGACTTCGAGAAGACCGCCGCGGCGCCCAACCCCGACCCGGCGACCTTCGTGCAACCCGCCGGATTCGGCCACCAGGACGTGCAGAACGCGCTGGACAAGGCCCGGATGGACACCACCGGGAAGCTCAAGGGCGTCTATCTGCCGCCGGGCGACTACGAGACCTCCAGCAAGTTCCAGGTCTATCTGAAGCCGGTGAAGGTGATCGGCGCCGGTCCGTGGTTCACCCGCTTCCACGCCCCCGCCGGGCAGCAGAACACCGACATCGGGTTCCGCGCGGACAACGGCGCCAACGGCTCGACGTTCTCCGGCTTCGCCTACTTCGGCAACTACACCTCGCGCATCGACGGGCCCGGCAAGGTCTTCGACTTCCAGAAGGTCTCCGGCATCACCATCGACGACATCTGGGCCGAGCACATGGTCTGCCTCTACTGGGGCGCCGACACCGACCGGATGACGCTCAAGAACAACCGCATCCGCGACACCTACGCCGACGGCCTGAACATGACCAACGGCTCCACCGACAACCTGGTGACCAACAACGAGGCGCGGTCCACCGGCGACGACTCCTTCGCGCTGTTCTCCGCGCTCGACGCGGGCGGCGGCGAGCAGACCGGCAACGTCTACGAGAACCTCACCTCGAAGCTCACCTGGCGCGCCGCCGGCCTCGCCGTCTACGGCGGCCAGCTCAACACCTTCCGGAACATCCGCGTCACCGACACCCTGGTCTACTCGGCGGTGACCATCTCCTCGCTGGACTTCGGATTCCCGATGAACGGCTTCGGGCCCGGCCGGACCACCTTCGAGAACCTCGCCCTGGAGCGCACGGGCGGCCACTTCTGGAACGGCCAGACCTTCCCCGCCATCTGGCTCTTCTCGGCGTCCAAGCCGTTCCGGGCGATCCGGGTGAACGGCGCCGTGATCACCGACCCGACCTACCACGGGATCATGTTCCAGACGAACTACGTCGGACAGCGGCCCCAGAACCCGGTCGAGGACACGGAGCTGACGGACGTGACGGTCTCCGGGGCGAAGAAGAGCGGCGACGAGTACGACGCCAGGTCCGGCTTCGGGATCTGGGCCAACGAGATGCCGGAGCCGGGGCAGGGACCGGCCGTGGGACAGGCGACGTTCCGCCGGCTCACCCTGCGGGACAACGCCGAGAACATCCGCAACACCACCTCCACCTTCAAGATCGACGTGGTGTGACGGGCCGACCCTCGGGCCCTCCGGCCGGGCCGCCGCAGAACGCCGCGGCGGCCCGGCTGCTCCCCGTGGACGGCCTTCCGGCAAGACCGTCGGCGGAAGGGGGAGCCGCTGGTGGGCGCTCCGGCCGAGCGGCGCGCCGCCGCTCGGGGCCGGCCGCGCGCCCGTACGCCCGGTGCGCCGAGGGCGGGCGCCGGCCCGGTCGCTGGCGGCCAGGGAGCGGTGAGGCGTTCATCGCAGCCCACCCTCCCCGGCGATTCGGGTCGCTTCGTCGAGAAGAGCTTCGACGATCTTCGACTCGGGGACCGTCTTGATGACCTCGCCCTTGACGAAGATCTGCCCTTTGCCGTTGCCGCAGGAGACGCCGAGGTCGGCCTCGCGGGATTCGCCGGGGCCGTTGACGACACAGCCCATGACGGCGATGCGCAGGGGGTGGGGGAAGCCGTCGAAGGCGGCCTCGACCCGGGAAGCGAGTGTGTGGATGTCGACCTGGAGGCGGCCGCAGCCGGGGCAGGAGACGATTTCGAGCTGACGGGGGCGCAGTCCCAGGGACTGCAGGATGTGGTTCCCCGCCTTGACCTGCTCGACGGGCGGGGCGGACAGGGAGACGCGGACGGTGTCCCCGATGCCGTCGGCCAGCAGCACGCCGAAGGCGACGGCGGACTTGATGGAGCCCTGGAAGGCGGGGCCCGCCTCGGTCACGCCGAGGTGGAGCGGGTAGTCGCAGCGTTCGGACAGCGCCCGGTAGGCGGCGATCATCGTGAGCGGGTCGTGGTGCTTGACGGCGATCTTGAGGTCGGCGAAGCCGTGCTCCTCGAAGAGCGAACACTCGTGCAGCGCGGACTCGGCGAGAGCTTCGGGGGTGGCCGAGCCGTACTTGGCCAGGAGCCGCGAGTCGAGGGACCCGGCGTTGACGCCGATGCGGATCGGGGTCCCCGCCGCCGAGGCCGCGGCCGCGATCTCCTTGACCTTGTCATCGAACTTCTTGATGTTGCCGGGGTTCACGCGCACCGCGGCGCAGCCGGCGTCGATGGCCTGGAAGACATAGCGGGGCTGGAAATGGATGTCGGCGATGACGGGAATCTTCGACTTGGCGACGAGCGCCGGAAGCGCGTCGGCGTCGTCCTGGGAGGGGACGGCGACCCGGACGATGTCGCAGCCGGCCGCGGTGACTTCGGCGATCTGCTGGAGGGTGGCGTCGATGTCGGCGGTGTTGGTGGTGGTCATCGTCTGCACGGAGACCGGTGCGCCGCCGCCGACGGGGACATCGCCGACATGGATTCGCCGGGTGGGGCGGCGCACCGGGGTTTTCGGGGGCAGGGCCGGCAGGCCCAGGTCGATGGCGGTCATCCTCAGACCTTCCGTACGTGCTGGGCGGCGTCGAGCTCCGCCGCCCGGGCGGGGTGCCCGGCGCGGGCGCGGAGCACGGAGTGGGCGATGCCCTGGGCGTCGAGGCGGGCCGCGGCGAGCAGCTCGCCCCGGGTGCCGTGCGCGATGAAGCGGCCGGGCAGCCCCAGGGCGCGGATCGGCACGGTCGCGCCGGCGTCGGCCAGCGCGCGGGCGACGGCCGTGCCGACGCCGCCGTGCCGGGTGTTGTCCTCGATGGTGACGACCAGGCGGTGGCGTACGGCCAGCTCGGTCAGTTCGGACGGTACGGGCAGGACCCAGCGCGGGTCGACGACGGTGACCCCCACGCCGTGACGGGTGAGGCGGTCGGCGGCTTCGAGGGCGGGCTCGGCGAGCGGCCCGGCGGCGACGAGCAGCACGTCCGGGTACCCCTTGCGGTACAGGACGTCGAGCGGCCCGCGGCGCTCGACGGCGGGAATGTCGCGGCCGACCGAGGACTTGGGGAAGCGCAGCGCGGTGGGGCCCGTGGCGCAGGTGACGGCTTCGGCCAGGAGCAGCCGCAGCTGGGCGGCGTCGCGGGGCGCGGCGATGCGGATGCCGGGCACGGCGCCGAGGAGCGTCAGGTCCCACATGCCGTGGTGGCTCGGTCCGTCGGGACCGGTGATGCCGGCCCGGTCCAGCACGAAGGTGACCGGCAGGCGGTGCAGGGCGACGTCCATCAGCACCTGGTCGAAGGCGCGGCCGAGGAAGGTGGCGTAGACGGCGATGACGGGGTGCAGCCCGCCCGCGGCCAGCCCCGCGGCGGAGGTGACGGCGTGCTGCTCGGCTATGCCGACGTCGAAGAACCGGTCGGGGTAGCACCGGCCGAAGCGGGCCAGACCGGTGGGGCCGGGCATCGCGGCGGTGATCGCCACCAGCTCCTCGTGCCGGGCGCCGAGCGCGCACAGCTCGTCGGCGAAGATGTTCGTCCAGGTGGGCGAGGAGCTGCCGGACCGGGGCTTGCCGGTGGCCGGGTCGAGGACGCCGACGGCGTGCATGCAGTCCGCCGGCTCGCTCTCGGCCGGCTCGTAGCCCTTGCCCTTGACGGTGACGGCGTGGACCACGACCGGCACGCGCATCTCGCGGGCGATCTGGAGGGCTTCCTCGACCGAGCGCAGGTGGTGGCCGTCGACGGGGCCGAGGTAGGCGAAGCCGAGCTGCTCGAAGAGGCTCGGCGCCACCGGCAGCGGCCCGGCGGCGCCGGCGCTCGCACCATCCGGGGCGCCGGTGGTTTCGTCGGACGGCCGGCGGTGGCTCAGCCACCCGGCGTCGTCCCGCGTCTCCGTCCGCAGCGTCTGCAAATGGTCGGCGAGACCCCCGATGGTGGGCGCGTAGGAGCGTTCGTTGTCGTTGAGGACGACGATCACCGGACGGTCGGGTGCGCCGCCGATATTGTTCATGGCCTCCCAGGCCATGCCGCCGGTCATCGCCCCGTCGCCGACGACCGCCACCACCGCCCGGTCGCTCTCGCCCGCCAGCTGACGGGCCTTGGCCAGGCCGTCGGCATAGGCCAGGGCCGTGGAGGCGTGGGAGTTCTCGATGACGTCGTGCTCCGACTCGGCACTGCTCGGATAGCCCGACAGGCCCCCGGCCCGGCGCAGCCGGTCGAAGCCCTCGGCGCGGCCGGTGAGCAGCTTGTGGACATAGGCCTGATGGCCCGTGTCGAAGAGCAGCGTGTCGTGCGGGGAGTCGAAGACCCGGTGCAGCGCCAGGGTCAGCTCCACGGTCCCCAGATTGGGGCCCAGATGGCCGCCGGAGGCCGTGACCTTCTCGATGAGGAAGGCGCGGATTTCCTCGGCCAGCTCCTCCAGTTTCCCGGCGGAGAGGCCGCGGAGATCCTGCGGACAGGCGATCCCGGACAGCAGCGGATAGGCGGTGTGGGCGGGGGCGAGTGTGGTCATCAGGTCCTCACGGCGGCAGGCGGGGCGAAGTGGACGTCTTCGATGGTGGTGCTGCGTTCCTCGACGGTCACCGGGCCCAGCGTGCGCAGGAACGCGATGACGCCCTCGATCAGCGGGGGCGGGGTGGAGGCCCCGGCGGTCAGCCCGACGGTGTCCGCGTCCGCCACCCACTCGGGGCGGATCGCGTGAGCGTCCTCGACGAGGTGGGCGGGCGTGCCGAGCCGCCGGCAGACCTCCGTCAGGCGCACGGAGTTGGAGGAGTTCGCCGACCCCACCACGAAGACCACGTCCGCCTCCGACGCGACCGCCTCCACCGCGAGCTGCCGGTTGGTGGTCGCGTAGCAGATGTCGTCCGCGCCGGGGCCGTGGGCACGCGGAAACCGGTTCTTGAGCGCGGCGATGACGTCGCGGGTCTCGTCCGCGGCCAGGGTGGTCTGGGTCAGGTAGGCGACCTCGGCGTCCTCGGGCAGATCCAGCTCCGCCACGTCCTGGACGCTCTCGACCAGCACCGACGCCTGCGGGGCCTCGCCCAGGGTGCCCTCGACCTCCTCATGCCCGGCGTGCCCGATCAGCACCACGGGCTCGTTCCGGGCCGCGAAGCGGCGCGCCTCGGAGTGCACCTTGGTCACGAGCGGACACGTGGCGTCCACCACGCGCAGCCCCCTGCGGCGGGCTTCGGCCCGCACGGCGGGGGATACGCCGTGTGCGGAGAACACCGCCAGCGCCCCGTCGGGCACCGCGTCGAGCTCATCGACGAAGACCGCTCCGCGCCGCTCCAACCCCCGCACCACATGGGTGTTGTGGACGATCTGCTTACGGACGTACACCGGCTGTCCGGCGCCGTCACGCTGGTCCAGCAGGGTCTCGACGACCTCGATCGCGCGC
Organism: Streptomyces sp. NPDC050617; assembly: GCF_040654795.1. NCBI lineage: Bacteria > Bacillati > Actinomycetota > Actinomycetes > Kitasatosporales > Streptomycetaceae > Streptomyces > Streptomyces sp. NPDC050617. The sequence goes on from NZ_JBFAIS010000015.1 coordinate 108,444, forward strand.
TCCACCCCGGCGCAGAAGGAGCGGGGGGAGGCCAGGACGACCGTGCGTGCCCGGCCGCCTCCCGGTGCCGGTGGGGTAGCGGCCGCTCCGTCGTCGGGGCCGTTGGTGTGCTGGTCGTGCGGCATACGGGTCCACTCCTCAGTCGTCGCGGTGGGCGAGCACTAGTCGTCGCGGTGGGTGAGCACTCGGGCCAGCGCCATCAGATCTCGTCGGGCTTCGGGGGCGGGGTCGGCCTCGGCCAGTGCGGCGAAGGCCGCCTCAAGCTCCTGGTCGACCGCGCTACGGGCTGCCCGTACGCCGCCGGCATCCGTGACCAGCAGTGCCGCCCACCGCAGGTCGGCGTCCGACAGCGGGGCGCCGCTCGCGTACATCCCGGCCAGCGTCCGGCCCTGCTCCGTGTCGGAGGCGAGGGCGGCGATTACGGGATAGGTCTTCTTGCGTGCGGCGAGGTCGCCGCCCACCGGCTTGCCCGTCGTCCCCGGATCACCGATGATTCCGAGGAGGTCGTCCACGATCTGGAACGCCAGGCCAAGATGCCGTCCGAACTTCGTGAAGAAGCGGGCCCGTTCGACGTCCGCGCCGCCTGCCAGCGCGCCCAGGCCGCACGCGGCCCCCGTCAGCGCCCCGGTCTTGGCCGTGGCCATCGCGGCGTACTCGGCCGTGGTGACCTCCGGGCGCCGCTCGAAGGCCACATCCATCGCCTCCCCCTCGACCAGCCCCTCCACGGCGTGGCCGAGCATGGCGATCGAATCGGCCGTCCGCGGGCCGGGGGCGGTCGCGAGGACGCGATGGGCCAGGGCCAGCCGGGCGTCCCCGGTGAGGATCGCCGCCGGAACGCCGAACAGCTTCCAGACGGTGGGCCGGTGGCGGCGCAGCGCGTCCTGGTCGATGACGTCGTCGTGGAGGAGCGAGAAGTTGTGCACCAGCTCGACGGTCACCGCCGCGCGCACCGCGTCCCGCGCCGCCCCGCCCGCCGCCTCGGCGCAGCTGAGGACGAGGGCCGGGCGCACCGCCTTTCCCCGGTACCCTCGCGGCGGGCGCCCGGTCTCGTCCTGCAACCCCAGGTGGTAGCCCGCCCAGCCGGCCACGGCCGGCGGCAGCAGCTCGGTCCACCTGCGCAGCGCCGGACCGGTCAGCTGGCGGGCCCACTCCAGTACGGCCACGCCGGGATCGGCGCCGTCGGCTGATGCGGTGAACGCGGTCGTGGCCATCACAAGTCCTCCCGTGAAAGGGCGAGGTCGCCGGGGGCGGGGCCCGTCGGCTGCCGCCCGCTCATGGTGGGAGCGGGATGGGACCGGCGCCTTGCGGGCTCATGTCCAGCAGGCCACGGCCGCCGGGGCCGGACAAGCGCCCCGGTGCGTGAGTGCGTGCACGCGTTGAACGCACACGCACTGGCGAGTCTCCGGGGGGTTCCTGGGGCGCCGATGGTCCTCTGGTGCCTCGGCGCGAGGCGGCTCGCGGGCCGGCGCGAACCCCGCACGGAACGCGCCGTTCCCGGCCCTCCGTCCGTTAGCCTCCGCCGCGTCCGGCATGTGGACGAATGAGGAACGTTTCTTCGGGTGGGTGACGCCTCCGGCCTCGGCGTTGCCCTGGCGCGGGCGGCACGGAGCACGTATGCAGAAGGGATGGACGATCCCTTCAGGTTCTGCGCCCCCCTCCTCATCTGCGATCAACTACTCAACCGTTCCGTCGAGTTGCTGAGGGAGGGCGGCTTCAGAGCCGACACGGGGGAAGGGGGCTGCCCCGCCCGGAGGCCGAGCGAGAAGCGAAGTTCGCCGGAGCCGAGGAGTGAGCGGGCACAGGGCGAGGTGATGCCGAGCGCCGCGGCGGGCGCCCTCGAACGCCCCGCCTCCGGCATGGAGGCGGGGCGACAGGAGCGTGCGGCGCGGGAGGCGAGGGACGCGTGATCCGACCGGCCGAATCACGGAGCGGGGCGGAGGCGCGCGAGGGCGAGCGCGCGCTTGCGGACAGCGGTCGCCTGGGGCTGGCGCGGGAAGCGGCGCAGACTCTCCAGGAGGAGGGCGAGCGCGCGGTCGGCCTGCTGGGAGTGCAGGTGGGGGTACTGGTCCAGGAAGGTGTGCCAGTGGTCGCAGGACGCTTCCACGTGCCCCATGGACAGCAGGGTCTCGGCGAGCCGGGCCTGAGTGAGGATGTGCGCCCTGCGCTGGGTGGGGGCGCGGTGCCGAGCGGAGGCCGACAGGGCGGAGAGCGCCTGCGACGGGTCGTCCAGCGCGCGCAGGACCTGCGCGCGCTGGTAGTCCAGGCCGGCCCGCGGGTAGGCAGTGAAGGGGCCGGGTGGGCTGGAGGCCTGCTCGTGGTGGCGTTCCGCCGCGGTCAGATCGGCCAGGGCGCGGCGCGGCTGGTGCTGCCTGGCGTAGACATGGGCGCGCTGGGCCAGGAGGAACGACTGGGTGGCCGGCCCGGCGCCGGCGCCCGCGGCGTCCACCGCGGTGTCGGCGAGGGTCAGGGCGTGGTCCGGGTGCCCCAGGTTCAGGGCCTGCGTGCTCATGGCGCGCAGCGTGACCGCGTACAGCCGGCGGTTGCCGGCTTCCTGGGCCAGCTGGAGCGCCGTGTGGAAGTACTGCTGCGCCAGGCTGTGGTGGCCGGAGTCGTCGGTCATGCCGGCGAGCAGGTGAGTGAGCTGGACGGTGCCGGTCAGCAGGTCGCGGCGTAAGGCGTGGGGGGCGGGGGCGGTGATCAGCCGGCCGGCGCCCTCGGCGAGGTAGGCGGTCAGCGCGGACCTGATGTGGGCGCCGCCATGGCGTTCGGCGAGGGAGGCGAAGGTCTCGGTCATCGCCTGTAACGCCAGGGCGTCGGCGGAGGTCGCCTGGCCCTCCGGCCCGCGCGGCGGGGCCGGGGGAGACGGCGGCTTCCAGGCGGGCGGGTTGAGGGCGGTCAGGGTGTAGGCGGTGGTACGGGCCAGCACGGCCCGGCGGGCGGGGTCGGCGTCCGTGCGGCACAGGGCCGTCAGGCGGCGCAGGGCGTCTCCCCCCGACGCGGGGGAGGGCGGGAACGGCCGGGTCGCCTGCGGCGCCTGGAGCAGTCCGGTGTCCTCGGCGGTGACCACCCGCCGCACGCGGCGGCTGAAGGCGGAGGCGACGAGCTCGGGAACGGGCGGCCGGGGCCGGGAGCCGCTGAGCCAGTGGGCCACCGACGTGCGGTCGTAGCGCAAGGTCAGACCCTGCGCGGTGCCGAGCACGTTGACCGCACGCGCCAGCCCGCCCGAGGACCAGTCGGCCTCCACCAGTAACGCGGACAGCAGGGTGTTGGGGGCGTGGCGGGCCATGTGCAGTCTCCGTTCTTCCCCGCACGAGGGGCCACGCGCGCGCGTACGGGTGGTTCAGCGCCCGTACGGTCCGATCATGAGCGGTCCGTTCCGAGGGGGGTGGGGGTGGCTGGTGAAAGGGTCTTCTGATTCCCTGCCCGCAATCGGCGGTCTAATCCACTGTTTTGACGCCGTCACCGCAGTTCGCCAGGGTGCGCCATGCCTGCGGCCCCGCGAGGTGTGCAGCGCGGGGAACGCGGTGGTGCGCGGCGCTGTGGTCCCCGCGTACTGTCGTGTGAACTGGCCATATATGAGTGGGGAGTTGCTGTGGAAGCGAACCGCTTCGAGGGCAAGGTCGTCATCGTCACCGGTGGCGGGTCCGGCATCGGCGCCGCCGCCGTGCGCGGCTTCGCGAGCGAGGGCGCGACGGTGATCGCCGCCGGACGGACCGAGGGGAAGCTGAAGGCGACCGCCGCCGAAGCGCCCTCCGGCGCGACGGTCGTGACGCGCGTCGTGGACGTCGCCGACGAGGCCGCGGTCACCGCGCTGGTCTCGGACACGGCCGAGGAGTACGGCCGCCTGGACGTACTGGTCAACAACGCGGCCACCGCCAAAGCCGGAACGGCGGAGCAGACCGACACCGCCGCGTGGCGCAGGATCATGGCTGTCGACATCGACGGCGTCTTCTTCGCATCCAGGGCCGCGCTGCCCCATCTGCGGCGCGTCGGCGGCAACATCGTCAACGTCGGCTCGGTGTCCGGGCTGCGGGCGGACTGGGCCCTGGTCGCCTACAACGCCGCCAAGGGCGCGCTGGTCAACCTGACCAACGCCATGGCGCTCGACCACGGCCACGAGGGCGTACGCGTCAACGCCGTGCATCCGGGCCTCACCCGCACCCCGCTGGCCGCGCCCCTCACCGGGAACGAGGAGCTGCTCGCCGAGTACCGCAAGCGGACGCCCATGCGGCGCCCCGCGGAAGCCGACGAAGTCTCCGACGTCATCCTCTTCCTGGCCAGTTCCGCCGCCCGGTTCGTCAACGGCGTGCACATTCCGGTCGACGGCGGACTGACCGCTTCGAACGGTCAGCCGCGCCTGTCCTGACGGTCTCGGCTCGCGCGGGGCCGTGAGAGGCCGGAGCGGAGCGGATGGCGGCAATTGGTCTGGGCCAAGCGGGTGTCGGCCGCCATGCTATTGACGATTGCATGACATGACGCGCGGAGGTCGCGCCGACTCCGCCTCCGACGCGTGTCATCCCCTCTCAGGTGTCGAAAGGTGCCCGCCATGCCCCCACATCCCCCCGAGCACCCCGATCATCCCGAGCGAGCCGCTCGGAGCTCCGGCCTCGGCCGCCGTTCGTTCATCGGGCTGCTGGGCGCCGCCGCACTCGGCGCCCAGGCGCCCGTCGCACGCGCTCTGCGAGCGCCCTCCGACCGGGAACCCGACGCCGCCGTGGGGCAGGCGTTCCTGGGGACGTACGGCAACGGGATCATCTCCTGCGCGTACGACACCGCGACCGGCGCGCTGACCCGGCGGAGCGGCTTCCCGGCGGTGGCCAACCCCTCCTTCCTCGCGGCGGGCCCCGGCGGCAAGGTGCTCTACTCGCTGGACAACGGCGGACGGCAGGGCGCGGTACGGGCCTTCGCCATCGGCACGGGCGGCGCGCTGACCGCTCTGGGCCCGGCGCGGTCCACCGGCGGCGCCAACGTCACCCACCTCTCCGTCCACCCCGGCGGCCGCTACCTGCTCAGCGCGAACTACGGCGCCGGCAGCGTCGCCGCCCACGCCATAGGCGGCGACGGGAGCGTGGGCGCGCGCACGGGACTCGTGCAGCACACCGGCTCCGGACCCGACCCCAGCCGCCAGGAAGGCCCGCACGCGCACCAGATCATCACCGACCCCAAGGGCGCGTACGTCTTCGCCGTCGACCTGGGAACCGACAAGGTGTACACGTACCGGCTCGACGCCGGAGGCGCCCTCCGCGCGGTCTCCGAGGTCCGCTCGGCGCCGGGCGCCGGCCCCCGGCACATGGTCTTCCACCCGACGGCCCCGTACGCCTACGTGGCCAACGAGCTCGACAGCACCGTCACCGTCTACTCCTACAACCCGGCGACCGGCGCCCTGACGCGCGGCGAGAGCCGGCCCACGGTGCCCGCCCGCTCGGCGAAAGCCGTCCGCAACTACCCGTCCGAGGTGGCGGTCTCGGCCGACGGCCGTTTCCTCTACCTCTCCAACCGCGGCCACGAGAGCGTCGCCCGCTTCGCCGTCACCGAGGCCGGGGCCGGCCTGCGCCTGCTGGACACGGTCCCCAGCGGCGGCTCCTGGCCCCGCCACCTCAGCCTGTCCCCGACGGGCGCGCTCCTGTTCACCGCCAACCAATACGGCAACACGGTCGGCGTCTACACCGTCAACCGCGACACCGGCGCCCTCACGCCTTCCGGCCCGCCCTTCGCCACGTCGTCGCTGGGCTGCGTCCTGCCCCTATGACGGCGTGACGGTCTCCGATCCGGTGACGAGGAGCCGTCGCTACGCCTCCGCGGTCGGGCCCCAGACCGTCAGCAGCGCGTCGACCGCGGAGTGCAGCGTCGCCGCCGGCACCCCGTCGCGCAGTTGCGTGGAGAGCCCCAGGAGGAAGGTGTGGATCATGGCTGTGACGCTGTCGACGTCGGTGCGGGCGCCGAGTTCGCCTGCGGCGACTCCTCGCTCCACGCATGCCCTGATGCGCTCCCGGTCGGCCGCGCGGCGCGACGCGACGGCCGCGCGCACGCCGGCCTGATCCTCGCCCGGCGCGCGCGTCGTGCCGGACAGGGCGATGAGGCAGCCGACGGGGTGGCCGGAGTCGGCCTGCATGTCGATCGAGCCGTGCAGCAGGCAGGCGACGGCCTCCCGCGGGCTGATCGTCTCGTCGGCGATGACGTCGGTGACGCCGCCGGGACCCTGGGCGTAGTGCTCCACGACCCGCTCGAACAGCCCTTCCTTCGAGCCGAAGGTGCCGTAGAGGCTCGCGGAGGACAGACCGGTGGCCGCGCGCAGCTGTGCCAGCGAGGTGGCCTCGTAGCCCTGCTCCCAGAACAGCCGCATAGCGGCCTCCAGCACGGTCTCCATGTCGAAGGCACGGGGGCGGCCTACGGACGGCACATGAACCTCCTGCGTCGCGGCGCGAGCACCCCGGCGGGCGCGGGGAGCGCTTCCTTGCGTCTCCATATTGGACTATCCGCTCCATAAGGGCGCCGCCGACCCCGGCGGGGGTCGGCGATGTGTGACACCCCTCACTTATGGAACGTTCAATCCGAAACAGCTTGACCGCCGCGACCGGCGGCGGCAAGACTTCTGGCATGAACGATCCACAATCTGGGCAGGGCGCCGCCGGCGACCGGTCGCCACTGAGCCGCGCGACAGTCCTGCTGCTCGCGGTGGTCTGCGGCGCGGCGGTCGCGAACATCTACTACGCCCAGCCGCTGCTGCCGGTCATCTCCCGAGCCCTGGGGGTCTCCGAAGGCGCCGGCGGCCTCGTCGTCACCGCCTCCCAGATCGGCTACGCGCTCTCGCTGGCGCTGCTCGTACCCCTGGGCGACGTGCTCGAACGCCGCCGGCTGGTGAGCGTGCTCCTCGGCCTGAGCGCCGTCGCCCTCCTCGGCGCGGCCGCCGCCCCCTCCCTGAACGCGCTGTACGCCGCCGTCGCGATCGTCGGGGTCACCTCCGCCGTGGCACAGATCGTGGTGCCGATGGCGGCCTCGCTGGCCGCCGACCACGAACGCGGCTCGGTGGTGGGCACGGTCATGAGCGGCCTCCTCGTCGGCATCATGCTCGCCCGCACCGCCGCGGGCGTGCTCGCCCAATTCGGCGACTGGCGGCTGGTGTTCGTCTTCGCGGCCGTCGTCATGGCGGTGCTGGCGATCACCCTGCGCGTAGTGCTGCGCCCGGTGCCGCCGACCCGGAACACCCCCTACCCCCAGCTGCTGCGCTCCGTACTGACGCTCGTACGCACCGAGTCGCTGCTCCGCCGCCGCATGGGCCTGGCCGCGGTCGGCATGGGCTGCTTCACCATCCTGTGGACCGCGTCGTCGTTCCTGCTCGCCGGTCCGGCCTACGGGTACGGGCCCGCCGTCATCGGCCTGTTCGGGCTCGCCGGGGTCGTGGGAGCCGTCGCCGCGGTGGCGGCCGGCCGGTTCGCGGACCGCGGCCGCGGCCGCCAGGTCGCGACCGGGGGACTGGTCCTGCTGACGGCGAGCTGGGGCGTCCTGGCCTTCGCCGGAACGGGCGGTCCCGGCGGCCTGATCGCGCTGATCGTCGGCATCATGGCGCTCAACCTCGCCCAGCAGGCCCTGCTGATCAGCCATCAGAGCGTGCTCTACCGCCGCGTCCCGCACGCCCGCAGCCGGGTGACGACGGCCCTCATGGTCGCGTCGTTCGCGGGGAGCACCGTCGCCTCCGCCCTGGCGTCGGCGCTGTACCCCGCCCTCGGCTGGGCCGGGGTCTGCGCGCTCGGCGCCGTGACCGCGCTGATCGGCGTCGGCATCTGGTGCCTCGAACTCCTCCGCCCGAGTCCTTCCGAACCGGTCGCCGAGCTCGGCGCCGGACCGGTCGCCGACCCAGTGGTGACGGCAGAGGCCGGCGCGGCAGACCGACGCGGTACGGGCACGGGCCGCGACAGCGAGCAGCGGCCCGGCAACGGGTACCAGTGCGAGAGCGGCCCCCGAAGCGGCAGCACGCTCAGCAGTGAGAGCGAGTGCTGCCCTGGAAACCGGCACCGGAAGGAGAACGCCCATGCCTGAGATCCGCCGAGTGGCGATCCTGGACGACTACCAGCGGGTCGCCCACCAGTACGCCGACTGGAGCGCCCTGCCCGATAGCCCCGAACTCACCGTATTCACCGACCACTTGGGCGGCCCGGACGAGGTGATCGCCGCGCTGGAGCCGTACGACGTCGTCGTGGCCATGCGCGAGCGCACCGCCTTCCCAGCCGAAGTGCTCGGCAGCCTGCCCCGTCTCCGCCTGCTGGTGACCACCGGCCCGGCCAACGCCTCCATCGACGTGGCCGAAGCCCGACGGCGAGGCATCACGGTCTCGGGCACCCGCCCCGCCGGACTCACCCCGACGGCCGAGCTGACGTGGGGCCTGATCCACGCCCTGGCCCGCTCCCTCCCCGCCGAGGACGGCAACCTGCGCGAAGGCGCCTGGCAGCGCACCGTAGGGCGCGACCTGTACGGGGCCCGGCTGGGCGTCATCGGCCTCGGCGGCGTGGGCAGCCGCGTGGCCGGGGTCGGCCTCGCCTTCGGCATGGACGTCGTCGCCTGGAGCGCCCACCTCGACGCCGAGCACGCGAAGTCGCTGGGCGTCACCCCGGTGAGCAAGCGCGAACTGCTGGAGACCTCGGACGTGGTGACCCTCCACGTCAAGCTCTCCCCGCGCACCGCCGGACTCATCGGCCGCGACGAACTCGCCCGGATGCGGCCGGACGCGCTGCTGATCAACACCTCCCGAGGCCCCGTCGTCGACGAGGAGGCGCTGCTGGCCGCTCTCACCGCCGGGACGCTGGGGGGAGCCGCCCTCGACGTCCACTCCATCGAGCCGCTGCCCGCCGACTCCCCGTGGCGCAGCGCCCCGCGGACGGTGCTCACCCCGCATCTGGGCTACGTCACCGCCGACACCTACGCCGTCTTCTACCGCGACGCGCTCGACGACATCCGCGCGTACGCGGCCGGAGAACCGATCCGCGAGCTGACGCGGTGAGCGCACCGCGCCCCGCCGACCACCACCGCAGACCAACCGAGAAGGCCACCACTTCCACCATGGACGACATCCGTCAGAGCCACCCCGCCGACGACTCCGGTTCCCGGCTGCCCCGCCTGTGGACGCGGACCATCGGCGAACTCACCCTGAGCTACGTCCCCGACGCGGGCGTCGCGATGATCCCGACGCGCGTCTACCCCGCCTCCGCCGCGGCGGACTGGCACCCGCACCGCCACCACATGACGGACGCGGAGCACCTGGCCATGGGGTGCGGGGCGCTGCTCGTCGAGCGCGGCGGCACCCGCGTGCTCCTCGACGCCGGCCACGGACGCATCTCGGGCGAGGACACGGAGCACTTCCAGCACGGCTTCGAGCACGTACAAGACCTGCCCGCGTCCCTGGCGAGCCTCGGCGTGGACCCGGCCGAGCTGGAGACGGTCGCCTTCACCCACCTGCACGACGACCACTCCGGCTGGGCCCGCCCCGACGCGGTCGAGGGCCCGCACAGCCTCTTCCCCAACGCGCGGTGGATCGTCGGCGAAGGCGAACTCGAACTCCGAGGCGCCGCCTCCGCCTCGGACGACAGCCAAGGCGCCGCCCCCGCCTCGGGCGAACGCCTCGCGGGCGAGAGGGAGCGGACCACGGCCGTCGCCGACGGGACCGAGATAGCCGAAGGCGTCCGCGCCTGGGCGCTGCCCGGCCACACCCCCGGCCACACCGCCTGGATCCTCGACACCGGCGACGGCCGCCGCATCGTCGCCTTCGGCGACGCCATGCACTCACCCGTCCAGGTCGCGCACCCCGACTGGGCAGTCGTCCTCGACCACGACCGCGCCGAAGCCGAACGCTCACGCCGCCGGCTCATCGGCCTTCTCGCCCAGGACGGCGTCTACGGATACGGTGTCCACTTCGCCGACCAGCAGTTGGGAACCGTCGACACCACGGGCCACTGGCGCCCCTGGGACGACCGAACGGACGCACGCTGACCAGCACATCCGGACAAGAACCCACTGAGGAGACCGTCGATGACCACCGACAGGGCGACCACGCTCCACAGACCCGCGACGGCAGCCGGGGCGTTCAGCCTGGGCAATGACCTTCCCGTCACCCGTCTCGGCCTCGGCACCATGCAGATGACGGGCCCCGGCATCTGGGGCGACCACAGAGATCCGGACGAAGCCGTCCGCGTGCTGCGCCGCGCCGTGGACCTCGGGGTGAACTTCCTCGACACCGCGGACTCGTACGGCCCCGTCGTCGCCGAACCGCTCATCAAGAAGGCGCTCCACCCGTACCCCGACGACCTGGTCATCGCGACCAAGGCGGGCCTGACCCGTCAGGGCCCCGGCGAGTGGCTTGCGGTCGGCAGGCCGGAATACCTGCGCCAGCAGGCCGAGATGAGCCTCCGTCATCTGGGCCTGGACCGGATCGACCTCTTCCAGCTGCACCGCATCGACCCGAAGGTGCCTCTCGAAGAGCAGGTCGGCGAGCTTGAGCTGCTGCGGCAGGAGGGGAAGATCCGCCATATCGGACTCTCCGAAGTCTCCGTCGCCGACGTCGAAGCGGCGTCGGCGATCACCCCGATCGCCTCGGTGCAGAATTTGTTCAACCTCGCCGACCGCAAGGCCGAGCCGCTGCTGGAGTACGCGACGGACAACGGCATCGGCTTCATCCCGTGGTACCCCCTGGCCACAGGGGAGCTGTCGAAGACCGACGGCCCCCTCGCCGCCCAGGCACGGCAATTCGGCGCGAGCCCGTCACAGCTCGCCCTGGCGTGGCTGCTGAAGCGTTCCCCGGTGATGCTCCCGATCCCGGGGACCTCGTCCGTAGAGCATCTGGAGGAGAACGTACGGGCCGCCGAAATCACCCTGCCCGACGCCGCGTTCGACGCCCTGACGAATATCGGGTGACGAACTCCCGATAATTTCGCTCACCCGAATGCTCACCCGAACGGGACGAAGCTTCGCCCGTCAGTCGCCCTGGGGCAACTGACGGGCGAAGCGCCGGACGGAGGGCCGCCCCTCTTGCTTGTCCCTCAGGCTCTGACGGCCGGGGCCTCCGCGGCGGCGGAGGCGGCCGCCGGCTGCTGAACGTCCGCCACGGGCCGTTCGCTCCAGCGGCGGGCGATGACGGCGCAGACCATCAGCTGAAGCGTGTGGTACAGCATCAAGGGGAGCACGGCCAGGCCCACGTCCTGCCCGGCGAACAGCACGCTGGCGATGGGCAGACCGCTGGCCAGGCTCTTCGTCGAGGAGCAGAAGACGATGGTGACCCGGTCCTCGTGGCCCGCGCCCAGCCTCTTCGCCGCCCATGTGCTCATCGCCAGCACAAGGGCCAGGAGCAGCGCGCACAGCGCCAGGAGCACACCGAGCCGTACCGGAGAGAGCCGCCCCCAGATACCGGCGTCGACCCCTTTCCCGAACGCGGAATAGACCACCAGCAGAATGGACCCCCGGTCGCACACCATCGTGATGCGGCGGTGCCGGGTGATCCAGCCCGAGATCCAGGGCCGTACCGCCTGTCCCAGTCCGAACGGCACCAGAAGCTGCACCACGATGCTCAGCATTTGATCCGCCGAGAAACGCATGCCCCCCTCAGATTCCCCCTGGAGCAGAAGCGCGGCGAGCAGCGGCGTCAGGAATACGCCGAGCAGGCTGGAGAACGACGAGGAGCAGACCGTCGCGGCCACATTTCCCCGTGCCAAAGACGTGAAAGCGACGGCCGACTGGACGGTGGACGGAAGTACGCACAGGAAGAGCAGGCCTGTAGCGAGTTCCGCGCCGAGCACGTAGGGCGGCAGGGTGGTGAACGCCAGGCCGAGGACGGGGAAGACGACGAAGGTGAAAGAGAGAATGGAGAGATGCAGCCGCCAGTGCCGCAGCCCCGAGAACGCGGCCTGCGGGGAGAGCCGGGCGCCGTAGACGAAGAACAGCAGCCCGATCGCCACGCTGGTCGCCGCCCCGAGGGCGTCCTCGGACGCGCCGCGGGCGGGCAGCAAGGTCGCGAGGCCGATGGTGGAGAGCAGCGCCACGATGTACCAGTCGACGCGGCGCAGCCAGCGGTGCCGGAGCAGGGTCACGGGCATGCCGGGCCTCCTTCCCGGGGCGAGGACGTGCGGGGCATGCACTGGTTCGCGGGCCGGGGGGCGGGGCCGCCGGCTCCGGGCTTCTGATGGTCGGCGGGCGACGAGCCGTGGTCGGCGTCCCCTTCGGGATCATCGCCGCCGTGCGCCGCGGACCCCCGGCCCTCCTCTTCCCTCTCCTCACCGCGTTCCACGGGCGCGGCCTGAACATGGCCCTCCGAGCACGACAAATGCTGGTCGATGGCGCCCCCGCCGCCGTCGTGGTCGCTGCCGGCCGTTCCCTTGCTGAACGGACCGAGCACATTCAGCGTCCTGTCGATCTCCAGCCACGAATCGGCATTCGAATTGTCGATCGTGATCAGCGAGGAGCCGTGATGCGTCTCCATGCCGCCATCGGGCGCGTCGGCCCACGCGGTTCCGTCCGCGAACTGCGCCGCGCACAGCAGGCCGACGCCGATTGCCAAGGTATTCCGTGCCTTGTGCACGGTGAATCCCATCATGCTGTTACCGCTTCTCATACATAGCCATCGGATCTGACGTCGGCAAGGGCACCCACGCATGGCGCGCGGGTGCCCCGAAAAGTGATCCGCCTCAGACGGAGGCGAGTTGGGTTTCCTGGGGGTGGTGCCGGCTGATGTTCTTCTCCAGGAGCTCGGTGGACGCGCGTACGCCCACCGACGTGGAGGGTGAGAACTCGGGGAGCCGGCCGTCGGCCTTCTTCAACTCGCCGAGCGCGGTGTCGATGGCGGTGTGGGCGGCGAACAGGCAGGGCGTGCTGTAAATGGCCACCTGGCATTCCAGGGCCGTGAGTTCGGAGAGCGAGAGCCGCGGCGACTTGCCGCCCGCGATCTGGTTGAAGAGCAGCGGCTTGTCGTTGATGACCTTGCGGATCCGGCGGATCCACTCGACGTCCCGCACCCCGTCGACCAGCACCACGTCGGCGTCGGTCTCCGCGAGCGCCTGGGCGCGGCGCAGGATGTCCTCCTCCTCGGTGGCGTCGGTACGCGCCACGACCACGAGGTCCCGACGGCTCCGGAGGACGAGGTCCAGCTTCTGGAGGTACTCCTCCAGGGGCAGCACCCGCTTGCCGTCGGCGTGGCCGCACCGGCGCGGGCGCTGCTGGTCCTCGAGAATGACGCCCGACGCGCCGGTCCGCTCCAGCCGCTGCACGACGTGGCACGCGACCTCCGGGTCGACGTAGCCGTCGTCGATGTCGACCAGCAGATGGTGGGTCGGGAAGGCCAGCCGGAGCCGTTCGACGAACGCGACCATGTCCGGCCACGCGATGAACCCGATGTCCGGCAGCCCGTAGTGCGAGGCCGCGAAGCCGAACCCGGACACGAAGAACCCGTCGTAGTGCCGGGCGGCGACCGAGGCCGAGTACATGTCGTAGATGCCGACGAGCGGGGTCGTATCGGGCGTGTGGATCTGTTCGCGCAGCGCGTTTCCGTAGCGCATGTCTCTCTCCTTACATGCGGCCGTGACTGGCCGAGGGCGGGGTGGGATTGCGCACAGCATCGACTCGGCGATGGCGGTCTGTACGCGGGTCGATGGAGGGGTGCCGAAGGGCCGGACCGGCCCACGGCTGACGAGGGCGGCACGCGGCGACGGCGTGCACACGCTGGGGAGTTGGTGTCCTCTTTGCGGGTACGAGCATACATATACCGACATTGCCAGCTCTTTACCCGCCGACACGCTGCCCCTCGCCCCAAGCCGTGACGCGCCGCCCGGCGGCGCCCGGCGCCGCGCTTCGCGGGGGAGGGGCGGCCCAACTGGCTTGACGCGGGCAGAGATCCGCCCTTCCGCAGCGGGGCTCAGACGCTCTCGCGCCCCGATGCACGGGCAGGTGACGACAGCGAACGGCGACGGTCGCGATCGGCGACGCACGGCCCGCGCCAACTCCATTGGCAGTCGGCTCAGTTCACTCGAAGGTGGGGCCGGGCTATGGTGCGCCGATGCCCGCTACTACGCCATGGCCCGCCGCCGCTCCCCTGGCCACACCGCGCCTCTCCCTGGAACCACTCCGCGTCGAACACGCGCGTGAAGCGGTCACGCTCTTCGACGATGTCCGACTCCACGCCTGGACAGGCGGCGCGCCCGACTCACCCGCCCAGCTCGAAGCGCGGTACGGCCGCCAGTGCGAAGGCCGGTCGCCGGACGGCACACAGGGATGGCTGAACTGGATGCTGCGCCGCACCTCCGACAGGCGACTGGTCGGCACGGTGCAGGCCACGCTGCGCCGCCGCCCGGGGTCCGGAATCCTTGAGGCGTCGCTCGCATGGGTGATCGGCGTCGACTACCAGGGCGACGGCTACGGACGCGAGGGAGCACTCGCCATGGCGGGCTGGCTGCGCGCACAAGGAGTGGCCGAACTGGTCGCGTACATCCACCCGGGACACGACGCCTCCATGGGCATCGCACGGGCGCTCGGTCTCAACCCGTTCGACGTCGTGGTGGACGGCGAGGTCCTTTGGAGTGACGCGGGGGAGTAGCGCGGTACGGACCGGCCGACGCCCCTGCGCGTTCCCGAGGTGGCCGGGCCGCGGGCAGGCCTCTCGGTCGCCTGCCCGCGGCCCGGGCCGTACCCCCGGATGTGGGCGTGTCCCGTCAGCGACGCCGGATCACTTGGGAACGGTCGACCAGAACGCGCAGTGATGTTCGGCCCTGGCGTCAACGGGGGTGATCTTTCCCGTTCCTGGGGCGAGCGAGAGGGACGTACCTTGGCCTTCCCCGTGCCACGGCCGCCAGACGGGCGCTCCGGCGCCGTTCGGGTCGCCGGTGCGGGCGAAGCGGGTCCAGTAGCCGATCATGGCCTTCTTCAGTGCGCGCTGGGCGGGGTTCAGTTCGGCCGGCTGACCTCCGGCGTGGTCGAAGAGGTAGTTGAGGTCGGAGGCGTGGGAGGCGCCCGGCGGCACCGCGGGTGAGGCCGGTTCGTAGGACGGCGCCTTGGGATCGGCGAACTCGAAGGCATAGGTGCGCGCGTGCGCCGCCAGTGCGGCGGTGGCCCTCAGCTGGGTGCAGATGAACACCCGGTCCCCGTCCATGGCCGACCAGGCCAGGGCCGGCGAGGGGTAGTCCTGCGCGGGATAGCGGCCCAGGACGTCGCCCGCGCGGCGGCCGAAGGCCGTACGGGCGAGCTCCCGGTACCGCTCGTCGGTGATCGGGTCGCCCAGCAGATCGGCGACGCCGGCGATGGCCCTGGCCTCGTCGTGGGTGTGCCCGGACACCGTCGGCACGCGCAGGTACCTGCCGGCGCGCAGCGCGTCGCCGGGATCTTCCGGGAGTACGGGCGTGCCGACAGCGGCCGCGTTGAAGCCGGCCCCGGACCCGTAGACCTTCTCGGCGGGCAGGGCGCGCAGGCACTCCGTCACCTTGTCCGGCCTGCCGGTGCAGCCGAGCTTGGCCGCCGCGTCGCTGCTGGCCCGTTCGACCTGCTCGACCGGCTGCCAGAACGATCCGGCCGGAGCGCCGAGTCCGAGCCCGCCCGCCGGCCAGTCGAGCATGCACGACCCGCTCTGCATGATCGCCTTGTCGATCAGCCCTTTGGAGGCGGGCGAGGTCAGCAGCCCGCACGTCCCCACCCCGCCGCCGGACTCGCCGAACACCGTGACATTGCGCGGGTCGCCGCCGAAAGCGGCGGCGTTCGCACGCACCCAGCGCAGCGCGGCCTGCTCGTCGAGAAGACCGAAGTCGCCCGCGCCGGCCATGCCGGGCAGCCCGAAGTTGCCGAAGACGCCGATCCGGAAATCGACGCCGACCACGACGACGTCGCCCTCGCGGGCGAGGCTCGTCGGGTCGTAGTCGTTCGCGCTGCCCGTGTTGAACCCGCCGCCGTGCAGCCACACCATGACCGGCTTCGCGGCTCCGCCCCCGGTCGGGACGGTGACATTGAGATGGAGGCAGTCCTCCGAGGTCTTGGCCGCGGGCTTGCCCGCACCGTCGAGCTGTGGGCACGCGGCGCCCGTACGCGTGGCGTCGCGCGTCCCCACCCACGACCGCGCGGCGACGGGCGGAGCCCACCGAAGCCTCCCGGTCGGCGGCGCGGCATAGGGAACCCCGCGGAACACGGCGGCCCCACCACCCACGACCCCTTTCAACCGCCCCTGCTCCACTTCGACGGTTCCGCCCGCGATCGAACCAGGACTGCCCTTGCGGGCGTGCGGCGCACTGCCGGGACCGGAACAGGAACCGACGAGCCCGAGAACGGCCATGACGGCTACGACGGCTACGAACAAGGACATGCGGCTGGATGTTCTTGAAGCCTTCACGACCCTCATTCTCAGCAGACGTATGTCGTGGCGCATCGCTCCGTCGGATGATGTCCCGCGTCAGGAGTTGCATGGGGCCTCGCACGGAGCAGGTTTGGACACCGCCTTGGTCAAATAGGCTCAGAGGATGGTCAAACATGTGCCGTTCACCGGCGGTGAGAAGGAGAGCTTGCATGCCGCTCTGGATCGTCACCGCGACGCTGTGCTATGGAAGCTCGAAAACCTTGACGACGACCAACTACGCCGTCCGGTAACCCCGTCGACTATTAGTCTGCTGGGGCTGGTCAAACATCTCGCAGGCACCGAACTCGGCTGGTTCTGCCTGACCTTCGGCCGCGACGACGAGCCCCTACCGTTCCAGGTCGAAGGCGACGGGGCGTCCGACTGGCACATCGCGGACGATGAGAAGACCGAGGACATCCTCGACTTCTACGCCCGTGCCCGAGCCGCTGCGGACGAGGCCATCGAGAGCCTCGACATCGACGCCGTCGGGACTGCGTACGCGTTCTTCGGCGGCGCTGCCGTCTCGCTGCGCTGGGTGCTCATCCACATGCTCGAAGAAGTCGCCCGGCACGCGGGACACGCGGACATCCTCCGCGAGTCGATCGACGGGTTCACCGGGGACCACAACCCGCGCTGAGCCGTCGGCAGGGCGTGGACGACGTCGCTGGCGCGGTCGGCCGTACTCCCTCCACGCCCCTCCACAACGGCCTTCCCCGCCGCGCTCCGGAAGGCTAATGTCCAGACGCAGCGAGTGACCCGTGAGGAGCTGAGGCATGCCCGGTCGTATGAGCGCGCGTTGACGTCGTAGGCCGTGATCGGCCCGTCATCGCGTGCTGCTCCAGACATCGCGGCTGTTGCGGCACAGCGAGCCTTTCCCGCCTGAACCGTCGGTGCGTCTTCGTGCGCCCGGGCGGTGGCGGGCTCGTGTTCAGCAACCTCAGGGGTTCCCGTGCCATCCGCCTCGTCGGCCTCCTCTCCCGTGTCCGATTCCGATCGCCTTGTTCCCTCGAACCTGTGGCGGAACCTCGACTTCCGCAGACTCTGGGTGGGACAGACCTCCTCCCAGCTCGGCGAACACACGTGTCTGGTGGTGCTGCCGCTCTTCGCCGTCCTGACGCTCGACGCCGGCGCCGGCCAATTGGGCGTCCTTCGTGCGGTGGGACAGGCGCCGGCCTTGTTGCTCTCGCTCTTCGTCGGTGCGTGGGTGGACGGGTGGTCGGCGCGGAGAGTGATGGTGCTGGCGGACGCCGGACGGGCGCTGGCGCTGGGGGCCGCCGCCGTGGCGGGTCTCCTCGGGCGGCTCGGGCTGACCGCGCTGTTCGTGGTCGCCTTCGCTGTCGGGACGCTGTCCGTGTTCTTCGACGTGGCGTATCAGGCATCTCTCGTACGACTGGTGGCGCGGGACCAATGGGTACGGGGCAACAGCGCCCTCGAAGGCAGCAGGTCAGCGGCGCAGACCGGCGGCCCCGCCCTCGGCGGCGCGTTGGTGTCGCTGCTGTCGGCCCCGGTCGCCGCCGCCTCCAGCGCGCTGTTCTTCGCGATGTCGTTCCTGTCGATCCGACGGATTGGCCGCCGCGAAACGATCCCGGCGAGCCACTCAGGACGCCTCAGCCAGGTGTGGCGGCGCATCCACGAAGGTCTGCGATGCGTCGCCGGCGACACCTCGCTGCGGACCGTATGCCTGGCTTCGGCGGCCTTTCAGTTCTCCCTCGCAGCCATGATGACCGTCTATCTGCTCTTTCTGCCGCGAGAACTGCACCTCTCAGGAACCGCCGTCGGATTGGCGCTCGCGTCGATGGGGCCGGGAGCGCTCCTGGGCTCGATGCTGGCGGCCCGTCTGCCGAGCCGATTCGGTTACGGTGTGGTGCTCATATCCGCGGCCGCGTCGGGCGATGGGGCGTTTCTCTGCGTGCCCGTACTGCACGACTCCTCCGCGGTGACGGTTTCCGTGCTCCTGGCGGTCAATTTCGTATTCGGCGCGGGCAGCCAATTGGTGTCGGTCACGGTCATGGCCGTCCGGCAGTCCGTAACCCCGGACGCGATGCAAGGCCGCGCCGCCGCGACGATCACATTCGCCGGCATGGGCCTGGCCCCGCTCGGCTCCCTGCTCGGCGGTTTCCTCGCGCAGGAATGGGGGCTGCGCACCAGCCTGCTGGCGACGGCCGCGGGGATGCTGCTGTCCCCGGCGCTCATGGCCGCCTCCCCGCTCGTACGTTTGGGGAGGTCGTTGCCCGCCCCGCGTTCCGCGTAGCCCTGCGGTGCCTGGCCTATCGCACCGAAAGGCCGCTCGCCCCGGCCCTTTCCACCTCGGCCGCCGGGTACGGAGTCCGCTTGCTCGTGGTGAGGAGGCGGCGGTGGAATCGGTCCAGCACCAGGGAACTCCGGGCATGTCGGTCGATGATCGCGGCGATCTCGGGTGAAAGGTCGACGGCGGCCCTTTCCCCCGCGAGCCAATTCCGCAGAAACGCGCTGTGCTCGGCGCCGCCGCGTACGCCGTCCGGCAGATGGTGGCGCAGCAGATGGGCGGCGATGTAGCGGGCGTCATACATGCGATGCCGGGAAAGGAATTCGGCCTCTTCCGGGGAGAGCTCGAACCCGGAGCTGAGGGCGAGACCGAAGTCCGCGAAATGGATCGACCGGCCATCGGTCAGGACGTTGCGGAAGTGGGCATCGAAGTGGACGAGGCCGCGGGAACTCATAAAGGCGGCGCCGCGCAGGAGAGCCTCCTCGGCCCATGCGTACGCCGGTCCGTCCGCGTCTTCCGGAGCGCCCGCTCTCCGTTCGCCCAGCCACGCGTCGAGCGTCCGCGGTATGTGTTCCAGAAAGATCACAAGGCTGGAGGAGGACCGGCCGATGGCCTGCAACCGCCTCCGCACGGCCGACGAGCCCTCCCAGTGCGCGACCGCTCCCTCGATACCGCCGAATTCATCGGCGAACCCTTGGGGAGGGGAGTCCGGGAGGATCCGCCAGTGGTACATCAGGGGAAAGCCCTCGTATTGGTTCCCGAGAACCCAATTGGTGGTCATCGTGTGCACGGCCAGCTCGCGCCAGGCCCCGAAACCCGCTGAGCCCACCCCGTACTGATAGAACATCGGCAGCCCGAAGAGGTTCGCCGTCGACCGTACGTTCTCCGGCCGCAGCTCGATGTCCGTCAAAGGGACGCGCTTGACGAAGACTCCGGCCCCATCGACCTTGATCTCCGCCGACCGCCCCCCTATCCCGGACCCGAGGGGAGTCGCGGCGGCCACTGCGTCGCCGAGCCGACGGTCGCTCAGCAGCGACAAGCGCGTGGAAATGGCCCCGTACCGGGCCAGGCGTGCGAAGTTCGGCGGATGGGGATACGGAGGGGGGTGCGGTTGCGGATGCTGTTGGAGATGCGGATCCGGCTGGCCCATCTACGAAATCCCACCATTTCTCGCTTCCTGAGCCATCAACCTCAGGAATCGCCCGACGACTGTCCGCGACAGTACAGGGCACGCGCAGGACCGTACCGAATGGGGCCAGGGCGCCCCGTCCCCGGCTCACATGCTGAGGGCGTGTCCGGTCGTCACATCCACATGGTCCGGGACCTCATCGTGGCGATCGCCGACCGTCGGCGTCCCGGTGGGCTCGAACAGGAGGATCGCCGCGCCGGAGGGGGAATGCGGCTTGTGTTCCGTGCCGCGGGGGACGGTGAATACCGCGCCTTTCGGGAGTACGACCGTGCGTTCCCCGGCGGATTCGCGCAGGGAGATGCGGAGCTCTCCGTCGAGTACGAGGAAGAACTCGTCAGTGTCGTCGTGGACATGCCAGACGTGTTCGCCCTCGACCTTTGCGATGCGGACGTCATAGTCGTTCACCCGCTCGACGATGCGAGGGCTCCACAGAGCGTCGAAGGAGGCCAGAGCCTTGCTGAGGTGCAGGGGTTCGTTGTTCATGCGCCCATCCTGAGTCGTGTGGCGAAGGGGCACGAGTGCTAGGAATCGCACATGACGAAAGAATCCTCGCATGCGCCGTACGCATCACCCTCGCAGGAAGCGTCATGCTCGGCGGACGGTCCGCACCGCGTCGTCGTGATCGTCGACGAGAACTCGAACCCCTTCGAACTCAGCTGTGCCATCGAGATCTTCGGCCTGCGGCGACCGGAGCTCGGCCGCGAGCTCTACGACTTCAGGCTCTGTTCCCCCGAGCCCCACACCCCGATGCGGGACGGATTCTTCACGCTCACGGGCGTCGCCGACCTGGAAGCGGCCGACACGGCGGACACCTTGATCGTCCCCAACCGCCCCGACATCGAGGTGCCCCGCCGCCCGGCCGTACTCGACGCCGTCCGACGGGCGTACGCGCGCGGCGCGCGGCTGATCGGTTTCTGCAGCGGCGCCTTCACGCTGGCCGAGGCCGGCGTACTCGACGGCCGCCGGGCCACGGCGCACTGGCAGTGGGCGGACGACTTCCGGGCCCGCTTCCCGTCCGTCCATCTCGCACCGGACGTACTGTTCGTGGACGACGGCTCCATCCTCACCGCCGCGGGCAGCGCGGCCGCCCTCGATCTCGGGCTGCATGTGGTCCGCCGCGACTACGGCGCGGAGATCGCCAACTCCGTGAGCCGACGGCTGGTCTTCGCGGCGCACAGGGACGGCGGGCAGCGGCAGTTCGTGGAACGGCCCATGCCCGACCTGCCCGACGAGTCCCTGGCGCCTGTCCTGGCCTGGGCCCAGGAACGCCTTCAAGTACCGCTCACCGTCGCCGACCTCGCGTCGCATGCGGCGGTGAGCCCGGCGACCCTGCACCGCCGCTTCCAGGCGCAGCTGGGTACGACGCCGCTGGCCTGGCTCACAGCGGAACGGCTCGCCCTCGCGTGCAGGTTGATCGAGCGGGGCGAGGCCCGCTTCGAGCTGGTCGCGCGGCGCAGCGGGCTCGGCACCGCCGCCAATCTGCGCGCCTTGCTGCGCCGCGAGACGGGCATCACGCCGTCGGCGTACAAGCGCCGATTCGGGCCGGAGGCGAATTGAGGGGATGGAATTCAGAGGGTGGGTGAGGGGCCCGCTGTGGCGTCGCTGCTGCGACGCCACAGCGGCCCCAAGGCCCCAAATCCTCAGCCGAAGGAGATGGTGGCGTCGAGCATCTTATGGTCGGACAGGCCCGTCTCCGTCACGCCGCAGCGGTACGTAGCCTGCTGCGGCCCGAAGATGTAGTCGAGCTTCAGCCTGCCGTTGGTGATCGTGCCGTCGCGCCTGCCGCCCGCCGCCGACTGGTCGCACTCCTGGAAACGGTCGTAGAACGGCACCGTCACGTCCGCCGGCCCGTCACCGTCCTCGGCATCCGGCGGTGAGGTGTTGAAGTCGCCTCCGAAGACGGCGCGGTAGCCCGGCTTGTCGACGGCCTTCAGCATCGTCTGCACCTGCGCCCTGCGGTAACTGCCGTCCGGGTCATCCCACTTGGCGCCGCCCGTGCTGAAGTGCGCGGCGCAGAAGTCGACGGCGAGCGACGGGGCCGTGGCGCAGAGGGCGGTGCGCTGCTCCTTGCCCGGGGGAGAGGGGAGGGGGTAGGCGGCGTACCAGGTGTTCTCGTCCGGTACGGCCAGGGCGACACCGTACGAGCCCCGGTCCGCGCCGGTGCTGTCGGCGTGGCACTGCTTCTGCGCGGCGACCGCGCCGCCCGTCCCGTCGACGAGGAGCTGGATCGGCGCGAACCGTACGGCCCAGCCGCGCCCGGTGACCTCGTTCAGCCGCTGCTCGACCGGCTGGGCGTGCTTCTCGCAGAACTCCTCCAGCAGCACCGCGTCCGCGGACGTCTTCTTGGCGCGCTGGGCGACGGCGTCGGCCAGCGGCGCGGCCGTCGAGCGGTAGAAGCGGCAGGCGGCGTCGCCGTTGTTGTTGGCGCAGACGTTCCACTCCATGACGTGCACGCTGTTCGCGGGGGTCGGATGGGCCGGGGCGTCCGTACCGGAGCTGACGCCGCCGTCCTTCTGGAGCCGGAAGTGCTCCCAGGATCCGGCCGTCGCGGAGCGGGCGCGCAGCAGCCCCGCGTCGCCGCCCGTACCGTCGATCTCGGCGGATACGTACTTCCCGGTGGCCTGGGACCGCAGTGTGTAGGTCCCGTCGGCGGCGCGGTTCAGGACGAAGCGCTCCCAGGACCCGAGGTGCGTGCCACGGGCGCGCAGCATTCCGCTGTGGTTTCCCTGGTCCTTGATTTCGGTGGACACGTAGTCGCCGTTGGCCTCGGAGCGCAGCGATACGGTCTTGCCGCCGTCATCGCTGTGCAGGGTGAACCGCTCCCACGAGCCGGCGCTGTCGGAACGGGCGCGCAGCTTGCCGTAGTCGTTGCCGCTGTCGTGGATTTCGGCGGATATGTATTTGCCGTTCGCCACGGACTGGAGCGTCCATCTCTGCCCTGTCGAGGAGGGCGGCGGCCCGGCGGCGGCCTGGGCCTGCCCACCGGGCAGACCCACGACCAGGCCGGCTATGCCGAGCAGCGCGCAGCATAGGGCGATGAATGGGGAGAGGAAACGGCGCATTCAAGACTCCGCATCGAGAAGACGACAAGGGAACATCGATGGAAATGGGACCGGACCATTATGGACGGGATCCCGGCGACCAGATGGAGTGCCCCGGCAGGGGGCCTACCGCCCGCGAGCTGCCGTGCATCCGGCAGTGCTCTACTGGTTTGCGCCGGACGGCTCGCCGGGGTCGCAGCCTCGCAGCCATCGACCGTGGCGCCGGCGGCGTACCGGCCTCCCGCCAGAGCGCCTAGCATGCGCATATGCGTGAGTTCTGCACGGTTGATCGGCGGCGGCTTTCGTTTCTGGACTTCGGTGGTGCGGGCATCCCGCTGCTGGCGTTTCACGGGCATTACAACGAGGCGTCGACGTTCGCTCCGCTGGCCGAGGCGCTGGCGCCGCGATGGCGGGTGATCGCTCTGGACCAGCGTGGCCATGGTGAGTCCGACCGCGCCCAGAGCTATCAACGGACCGACTACGTCGCTGACATCGCGGCATTCCACCGGCACCTGGGAATCGGTCCGGCGGCGGTGGTCGGCCATTCCCTGGGCGGCGTGAACGCCTATCAATACGCCGCCCGGCACGCGGAGCAGGTCACCGCTCTGATCGTCGAGGACATCGGTGCCGTGGTGAACGCCGACTGGTCTTTGGTGACGCGACTGCCGCGAAACGCACCGTCGCGCCAGGCATTGGTCTCGGGACTCGGTGCGACGGCGCCCTATCTCGAGTGTTCGTTCCGTCAGTTCGAGGACGGCTGGGGGTACTCGTTCGACATCGACCACACCGTGCTGTCCCACAAAGCCCTCACCGGCGAATACTGGAGCGACTGGGAATCGGTGGACTGCCCGACCCTGCTGATCAGGGGAACGGAGAGCGAGGTACTGACGCACGACCACGCCCGGGAAATGATCGCCCGCCGGGCCGGCCGGGCCCAGCTGGCCGAACTTCCCGCCGGACATGTCGTGCACCGCGACGCTCCGGAGCAGTTCGCCGCCGCTGTGCGTTCTTTTCTGTCCCAACTCCCCGCGGAGTAAAGCGCGCTGGTGGGGTGGCATCAGGACCACCCCGATTCCGGGGGGTTCTCGGATGTCGGGGCGACCGGCGTGTCCGTAGCGTCCGGAGCATGAGAGATGAGACGTACAAGCCCCCCGAGTCCTCCCGGAACAGCCGTACTTGGCGGAAGGGGCGAGGTATCGCCGCTGCCGGGGCCCTGCTGCTGGCCGCGGTCGCCGCCGCGCCGGCCGTCGCGGCGCCCGCCGCCTCCGTGCCGGTACCCGCCGGGCCGGCCCGCGCAGCGCAGCACGCCGATGCCTCCCGCGGAACGCTGATCTCCGTCACGCCCGTCGCCGCCCGCGATGCCGCAGAGGTCAGGCGGTTCCTCGTCGAGCATGGGACGGCCCCCGACTCGGTACGATACGGAGTACGGGCGTACCGACTGACGTACCGGACCGTCGATTCCCACGGCCGGCCCACCACGGCCACCGGCCTGTTCACGCTTCCCGCCGACGGCGGCCACCGCCTCGGCCACCGCCTCGACGTGGTCGCCGACACCCACGGCACGATGGTCAACCGCTCCTACGCGCCCTCCGTGGAGGACGGCCCCGGCCGCATCTCCTCCTACCTGAACGCGAGCGCCGGACGGGCGGTCGCCGCGCCCGACTACCTGGGCCTCGGCGAAGGACCCGGCCGCCACCCGTACATGGACACCCGCTCCGCGGTGACGGCCTCGGTCGACATGCTGCGGGCGGCCCGTACGGCGGCGGACCGCCTCGGCCGCACCCTCACCGGTGACGTCTACGCGACGGGCTTCTCCCAGGGCGGCCAGGCCGCGATGGCGCTCGGGCGGGCCCTGCAAGGGGGAGCCGACCGGCACTTCCGGCTGAAGGCGCTGGCGCCGATCAGCGGCCCGTACGACCTGGAGGGACAGGAGATCCCGGCGCTGTTCGACGGCCGGGTCAACGACACCAGCGGCGTCCTCTACACCTCGTACTGGCTCGTCGCCCAGAACCGCCTGCATCCGCTGTACAAGGCCCCGGCCGAAGCGTTCCGCGCGCCGTACGCGAGCCGCGTCGAGGAACTGTACGACGGCGAGCACAGCGAGGAGGAGATCCTCAAGGCGCTGCCCGCCACGGTGGAGAAGATGCTGACCCCCGCCTTCCGCGCGAAGATGCAGCACCCCACCGGGGGCCTGCTGGAGGCGATGCGCGCCGCCGACCACACCTGCGACTGGGGGCCGGCCGTACCGGTACGCCTGTACGCGGCCTCGGGCGACACGGACGTACCGATGGGCAACGCGACCAGCTGCGCCGCGCAACTGGCCGACCACGGGACGCGGGCGCCGGTGATGGACCAGGGGAACGTCGATCACGTCGGGTCGTTCAAGGCGGCGGCGCCGAAGGTAGTGCGGTTCTTCGACGCCGTAGCCGCACGCGGCCGGTGACACGGCCCGCGGCGCGGCATGCTGGCGCCGGCGGCGGCCTCAGCCGATCAGGCGCCGCCGCCCTCTGCCGACACCGCCCACCGAGGGCGGCCCGGCAGCCGAACGCGCCCCTGCGTCACCGTCCGTCTCATTCACTTTCAGCTATGAGCCAGAGCCACGAGGAACCGTGACTCGGCGTCGTTCCGCCCTGCACAGAGCCTGGAGGCCGCGTCGAGGACGGCGACAGCGCGGCACCAGGCCAGTACGCGAGCGGCGGACTGGCCGGGAACCAGTGCAGTCAGCTCCTCGACGTTCCGCTCCAGCTCGGCGAACTCCCGCACCCCCGCCATCACCCAGTCCACGGCATCGAAGTCGGGGTCGCCCAGAGCGGGTCGGGGGTCGATCGCGACGATGCGCCGGCCGGGCCCGGACAGCACGTTGGCCGGATGAAGATCACCATGTACGAGTCCTACCGTGCCGCTGCCGGCGAGATCCAGGGCAGCCGTACGAGCGCGGTCGAGCACCGCCGGGGCGAACGCCCCGCTCAGGCCTGCGCTCGACAACCGGCGGTCGGTGAGCTCGAAGAGGAAGTCCACTCGGTGCGCCAGGGGCCGCAGTACGGACCCTCGCCCGAGAGCAGGGACGGGCACGCGCAGTGCCCGCAGCAGCCCCGCGACCTCCGGCAGTCCCCAGGGGATCTGCCGCATTGGTACCCCTGGCCGCACGTCCTCCAGCAGCAGGGCTCCCACGGCCAGATCCGCCGCCAGCAGGCCGACCACTGACGGCGTGGCGGCCCAGGCACGCAACGCCTCCGCTTCCGCGGCGGCGATCTCAAGGTCGGGAGTGAGCTTCAGCCATGCAGTCCCACCACCCTGCCGTGTGCAGCGGAACACCCGCGAAGTGCCGCCTCCACCCGCCCCGAGGACGGCCAGGTTCCAGCGAGCCGCTAATTGATCAACGAGCTCCGGCAACCGGTCACACCAGGCCGCAACGCCTGACCCGAAACGCACGACAAGGCGGCTACGCGCTTGTGGCGTTATCAGGGCTGATTCCTCCACGGCACCCCACTCGTTCGTAGTTGCGGGTCGCAGACGGCATCAGGACAGCCGTGCTATGCCGGAAACAGCGGAGCGCCGAGTCCGACGTCGTTGGCAACAGCGTGCGTACTGCCCCCTCGGAAGCCGCCGGAGGGCGCGCTTTCTGCTCGTCTTCGTCAGCCCACGGGCCGCGGCTCGCCCGGTCCGGGCTTCGGTGTCGACAGGATCGGCCACGTGACCTGGGTCAGATCAGCCATGATCACGTCTGCTCCGGCCAGTGCCGCGGGGGACTGCGTGGTGGTGAGGCCGACGCAGAAGATGCCGGCGCTCTTGGCCGCGCGGATGCCGGCGGGGGCGTCCTCGAAGACGACGGCTCGGGCCGGTTCCGCGTCGAGTGCGGCGCAGCCCGCGAGGTAGCCCTGTGGGTCGGGCTTGCCTCGGGTCACGTCGTCGGAGGTGATGAGCACGTCGAAGGCGTCCAGTACGCCCAGGTTGCCGAGTTCGGCGTGGGCGTAGTCGCGGGGGCCCGAGGTCACCAGGCCCAGTGGGACGTGCTGCTGTCTCAGCCGTGCCAGCAGTTCCAGGGCTCCGGCTACGGGTTCGGCGACGGGCAGGTCGGGGTGCGACGAGTACGAGACCACCTCCTCGTACAGCTCGTCCAGCGTGTGCCCGTGGAAGGAGTGGAGGTGGTCGGCGAGCGCCTCCTTTCCCGGGCGTCCGGCGAAGGCGCGCAGCGTGGCGTCGTCGTGGGGCACCTTGTGGCGCCGGAAGAGGCGGGACCACGCCGCGCGGCTGCGCGGCTCCGAGTTGACCAGGGTTCCGTCCAGGTCGAACAGAGCGACTGTATGCATGATTCAATTCCTGTTCCGTGCAACTCCGGTGAAACGTCACGGTAGTTCAGTGCTCATCGGTGGGTTGCCCGCGGTCCGGCCCGGCGCCGAGCAGCGGGGCGAGGCATACCGCCGTCACCGCCAGCGCCGGCACCACCAGCAGGGCCGCGCGCAAGGAGACGGCGGATGCCAACGAGCCGATCAGCGGCGGTCCCGCGAGGAAGGCGAGATAGCCGGTCGAGGTGACGGTGGCCACGGCCGTGCCAGGCGTGCTACGAGAGCTGTATGGGTCATCCGCTCGATTCGTACCGGAGGGGTAGCGCCCGGCTCCGCTGACCACCAGCGGAAAGGAGGCCGCGATTCCCAGCCCCACGACCCCATACGCCGCCACCGCCACCACGGGGTCCCCGGCCGCGAGAGCGGTCAGCGCCGCGCATCCGCTCAGCACGGCTCCGTAACGCACCGTCCTGGCCGGTCCCAGGCGCCCGGCCGCCCGGTCCCCGCCGAGCCGTCCCGCCATCATGGCCAGTGCGAAGACTGCGTAGCCCGTCCCGGCCACCCCCGGCCCGGCGTGCAGCGAGCCCGCCAGGTACACACTGCCCCAGTCGGTCATCGCCCCCTCGATCATCAGCACGGACAGGCCCAACGCGCTGAGCAGCAGGAGGCGGAGGGGCAACCGCCCCGCGCGCGGACGACGGCGGTACGGGCCGACCCGACGGGGCTGATCGTTCCGGCGGTGTGGACTGTTCCGATGGGACGGGTGGTTCCGGTGGGGCGGGAGCTCTTGACGGGGCACCGGGCGCAGTGCGCCGCCTACGAAGCAGGCAGTCGCGGCAGTCACCACGGCGGTGCCCGCGAACTGGGCCAGAGGGGTCAGCCCCAGCGCCGCGCAGGCCGTGCCGAGCAGCGCGCCCGCCAGTGCGCCCGCGCTGTACAGACCATGGAAGGAGGACATCCGGGAACGGCCGGAGCCGCGCTCGACCTCCACCGCGTGCGTGTTCATCGCCACGTCGAGCGAGCCCACCGCCGCCCCGAGCACCGTCAGACTCGCGACGAGCCCGGCCAGGTTCCGGGCGAGTCCGGGCAGCACGATGGAGGCGGCGTACCAGACGACGGTGATACGGACGACCGTGTGGCTGCCGAACCGGTTGACCAGGACGCCCGCCGCCGCCATGGCCGGCAGCGAACCCAGCGCCACGCCCAGCAGCGCCAGACCCAGTTCGGCCTCGGTCAGGCCGAGGTCCGCCTTGATCTGCGGGATGCGCGGAGCCCAGCCGGCCAGCACCAGGCCGTTGATGAAGAAGACGGCGTAGAGCGCCGTCGCGCCCCGGCGCCGCGCGGTCTCCTTCTGCGTACTGCCCATGGACGTCGGTCTCCTCCCGCCCGCCGCAGCCCCCGCGACGGCGTCCGGTTCAACGTGCCGCCGCCCCCCGCCCGCGCCCGGGGGCGTCGCGGCCCCTCGGAACAGATGCAGATGTAGATGTGGACGCGGATGCGAGACGGTACGGGACCGTGATGCCGGGCGGCGTCAGGTCCGCCGCGGTGGTGGCCGGGTGGGCGGGGGCACAGCTGAACGCCTCCGCATAGCGCACGTCGGCCTGCCGTCCGCGCCGCGCCGCCTGCTGCCGCGCCAGATCGACGAAATCGCTGCCCTTGCGGGCACGTCTGGCCGCGTTCTGGCTCAGATGTTCCGTGAGCATGGCTTCCTTGACATCCATGGTCGTGGTGATGTCGACCCACAGATCCGGGGCGCCGTGCGTGGCGGCCAGGGTGTCCAGGTAGAAGAGGGGCGGCACCGCGGTGGTGGCGGGGTGCCCGGTGGCGAGCGCGGATTCGCGGGCCAGCAGCCGTGCGGCCGCCGCCAGTCGGCTCGCCGCCTGGTCGTCGGGATGGTGGGCGAAGACGATGTCCGGCCGGGCGCGGCGCAGGACGTCCACGGTACGGGTCCGGGTCTCGCGGGTGTCGTAGAGGAAGCCGTCCGGCAGCCCCAGCCAGACGAGCTCCGCGCCCAGGACGTCCGCGGCACGCCTCGCCTCCGCCTCGCGCAGGGCCGCCGTCCCGGCGGGGGTCGGGGCGCCGGAGCCCAGCGCGCCGTCGGTGAAGATCGCGACCGTGACCCGCGCGCCCTGGCCCGCGTAATGGGCGAGAGTGCCGGCGCACAGCAGCTCGATGTCGTCCGGGTGGGCCCCCAAGGCAAGAACACGCACTGGTTCCCCCTTCTCGGTCTTCTCGGTGTGCGGCATCCTTCTCGGTGTGCGGCCCGCCTGGGCGCCGCGTCCTTCGTCCGTGGTTCCGGCCCGGCCGGGCACAGCGGCGGCGTTGGCGAGAGCCGGCGGCGCCGGCGGCCTTCAGCAGGGCAGAGTCCGGGTCAGGACGCGTGCGAAGTCGCGCAGGCCGATGTCGATGAGGAAGTGACGCCGTACGTGCTCGTGACCGTTGCGGCCGAGTTCCGCCGCGTGGGCGGGGTCCGCGAGCAGGCGGTTGACCGCCGCTCCCAGGCCCGCCAGGTCGTGAGGGCCGGTCAGCAGCAGCCCGCTCCGGCCGTGCTCGACCTGCTGCCGCAGACCGCCGACTGGAGAAGCGATCACGGCGCGGCCCTTCCACGCGGCCTCGGACACCGTCAGCCCGAACCCCTCCGCGAGGCTTTTCTGGATCACGAGGGCCGAACAGCGCTGAATGGCGTTGACGGTCAGGGCGTGCTCGCGCGAGTCCGCGACCGGCAACCGCAGTACGCGCACCCGCGCCCGTAACCGCCCCAGACCCGACCGGGCCCGGCGGCACTGCGCGAAGACCTCCCCGGCGTGCGGATCGCCCTCGGTGCTGGGGCCGACGAGCAGCAGATGGGCCCCGAAGGCCGGGTCCACGTGGTCGGCGAAGGCGCGGATCACGCCGGGAACGTCCTTGACCGCGTCCCACCGGCCGACCTGCGTGACCAGCGGCGTACGAGGCGGAAGGGGGCCCACTGCCTCCAGCACGCGGTCGGCCGGGGCGCGCAGCGGGATGTTCTTCGCGGCCAGCGGATTGATCGACGGGCGGACGATGTGCGGGCGGCCTGGCTGCGGCAGCCCACGCGGCAGGGGCGGGGGCTGAGGTTGGGACATGGACAGGGGGAGAGGTAGAGGCAGGGCGCCGGGGTACGAGGCGATGCAGCCGTGCGCGTCCGCGACGTAGCGGTAGAGGAACTCCCAGGCGGGATCGGCCTGTTGCGGAGGCGAAGGCGCGCCGATATGGGCCCGCCACAGTACGGTGAAGCCGGCCTCGCGCAGCTGGGGGATGAGCCCGGCCGCCTGGTGGTCGTGCACCACGGCGATGCCGCCGCGGCCGACCCCGGCGACGAACCGTTCCGCCGCCTCCCGGCACACCCGCTCGTACAGCGGTCGGTCGCGATCGCGATCGCGGTCGCCGTCAGGCTCCGGCTGCGAGCCGTCGGTACGCACCCCGCACAGCCGGTAGTAGAGCGCCTTGGTGAACCGCCGGAACGCCGGAGGAGCGTCCAGGGTCGCCCAGCGCATGGCGATGCCCGCGCCCCGGAAGTAAGGCAGTTCCTCGCGGAGCGTCTCCGCCACGCCGCCGCGGGCCGCACTGTCGCTGATGTGCCAGACCTGGCGCCCGTCGAGCCGCGAACGCAGAGCCTCCAGTTCCCGCTCGGCGGCCGCGACCCGCTCGGCGCCGACGACCGGCGTGAGGCGGGACACCAGCAGGCTCCGCAGCGCCACTTCGGGCAGGCCGCACGGCCCCCGGCCGGCGTGACGGAGGCGCTGCGCGGGCAGCGGCACACACGGCTGGACGGTGGGGGCCGGCGGCCAGATCGCACCGCGGTGCGATCGCGTCTCGGACACTGCCTCCTCGCTTTCGGTGTGGACGACGGACACGCGGAACCTGTTCATCCGGAGCTCGTCCGCGCGGAACCCGCTCCCGCGCGTACGGGCCTGCCTGCGCGCCGGGCGCGACGCACTCCGGGCCCCCGCTACAGCGCCCCCTCGGCGAGGAGTTCGACCGGCTCACGGAGATCGACGTGGCCCAGCGCCCCGCCCTGGCGCTCCACGCCGTCGTGAACGGCGTACCCCAACAGCTCCTGGACGCGCCGGGGGAGTGTCCGGGCAATGGCGGGCGGGGTCGTGAGGAAGTGGTTCTCCTCGGTACGAAGCCACCCGAGGGCATAGCTGACCTGCATACCTCTGCGCCACTGATCCGTCGTGGAATTGGCGCCGCCCGCGTGCAGCGTGGAGCCGAGGTAGATGACCGCGGAACCGGCGCTCATCTCTACGGGCACCAGTTCCGCTTCCGCCGCGGTACGCATACGATCGGGCCGGCGATGGCTGCCGGGGACGACGAGCGTGGCACCGTTCTCAGCGGTGAAGTCGCGCAGCGCGAGGACCGAGGCGACTTGCAACTCCGGGTGGCCGTCCGGCAGATACACGTCCCAGCCCTCGTCGTCGCGGTGCGGCCACTGCCGCTCGGCACCGGGGCCCCGGTCGATCACATGCGCCAGATTGAGCTGGTAGCGGGCGCAGCCGGGCAGCAGGAACGCGTCGCACACGGCGAGCAGCACGGGGTGCGTGACGACCTCGGTGGCGAACACCCGCGAGACGGCGGCCACCCCGGTGAGATGGCGGGTCCGCTCGCCGAAGAACTCCGACAGCGTCGGATTGAGAAACGCCTTCCCATGGTCCGGCGCGGCCCCTTCGAGCAGGGGGTCCAGCTCCGCGTTGAGACGGGCGAGCAGATCCGGCGCGAGCAGCCCCTCGGCCACGACGACGCCGTGCCGTTCGATGGCGTCGATGAGGTCCCGCGGCGAGGCGGACGCGGGGAATCTCGCCAGATCGGCCATGGACGTACCCGCCTTTCCGCCGACGCGGCGTGCGGTGTGTGATGTGCGGAGCAGTGGGCCCGCGGTGCTGGGGGCAGGATTCCCTGGTGCCCGTGGGCGAAAACGGCAAGGTTCAGGCCACGGCGGGGCCGTGTCGTACAGAAAGTCCGCCCGTCCGGACCGCCCTGCCGGGCCCGTCACGACCGCGCCACTCTGCTCGCACCGAACTCGCCTCTCGACACACGCCACTCGATACTCGATACTCGTCTTCCTCCGTCATTTCCCCCGTGCACTGCGCGCTGCTCACGCTGACGTCCACCAGAAAGCGATTGACGCTGCGGTGCCGTTCGTGAAGCATTCCGGGCCGTGACGACGAACACCGATCATAACCAGCCTGCTGACGGACACGAGCACGGACACGGACATGGAGATGGGCAAGGGCAAGGACCCGGGCGAGGCGTCGCGGGCGTCCGCCCGATAGCCCTGATCACCGGCGTCGGCCGCACCATCGGTATCGGCGCGGGCATCGCCCGTCGGCTGGCCGCTTCGGGCTGGGACATCGCCTTCACCTACTGGACCCCGTACGACGACCGTATGAGCTGGGGCCGCGAGCCCGGTGCGACCGAGGCGATCAGCCGCTCCCTGGCCGAGCACGGCGCGTCCACCACCGCGATCGAGGCGGATCTCGCCGACCCGGACACCCCGGCACGCGTCTTCGACGAGGTCGAGCAGCGGATGGGCGGCGTCACCGCGCTGGTGATGAGCCACTGCGAGTCCGTCGACTCCGGGCTGCTCGACACCACCGTCGAGAGCTTCGACCGGCACTTCGCCGTCAACGCGCGCGCCACCTGGCTGCTCATCCGTGAGTTCGGACGCCGCTTCGCCGCGGAGCGGGGGACCGGCCGGATCATCAGCCTCACCAGCGATCACACCGTCGGCAACCTGCCCTACGGGGCGAGCAAAGGTGCCCTGGACCGCATCACCCTGGCCGCCGCCCAAGAACTCGCCCACCTCGGGGTGACCGCCAACGCGATCAATCCCGGACCGGTCGACACCGGCTGGATGCCCGAGGACGTTCGGGAGGCATGCCTCCGCAGCACCCCGCTCGGGCGGCTGGGCACCCCGCAGGACACCGCGCACCTCGTGGACTTCCTGTGCTCCAGGCAGGGGGAGTGGATCAATGGCCAGCTGCTGATGAGCAACGGCGGCATCACGTAAGCGGCCCATGCCCCCTCCCCCCTCCTATCTCCTGCCCCACCGCCTATACCTCCTCCACCGCCTCTATCGCCTCCACCGCCTCTACCTCCTATGTCCTCTACGCCTCCGCGACAGCTTCCAATGGGCTCAGCGCGGCGGCCCGTCGTGCCGGCAGGGCGGCGGCGAGCGCGCCGACGGCGAGGGAGAGCACGACCACGAGGGCGAGGGTGCCCCAGGGGAGGGCGAAGGAGTACTGCGGGATCGCGCCGTTGGCCAGCCCGCTGACCTTCCACGCCCCGAACAGCCCGCTGGCCAGCCCGAGCAGGGTGCCGAAGGCGGTGACGCAGACGGCCTCCAGGCGGATCATGCGGCGGACGCCGGAGCGGTCCATGCCGATGGCGCGCAGGACCCCGATCTCACGGGTACGCTCCGAGACCGACATGGCGAGGGTGTTGACCATGCCGAGCGCGGAGATCAGCACGCCGATGGCGAGCAGCCCGAACACCATGGTCATCAGTTCGCCGGCGACACCGGCCTGCTCCCGGACGAGCTGGGCACGGCTCTGGACCTTCAGCAGCGGGCTGCCTCCCACGGCCGCGCGCAGGCGCCTCTCCAGGTCCTTGGAGACCACGCCGTCGGCGGTGCGGACCAGGACGCGCTGTACGGAGTCGCGCAGGTAGCCGTGTTTCTGCACGTCTGCGCGGTAGCCGAGGACGTCCTCGGCGGTGGGGTTGTCCTGGTAGACGCCGACGACGGTGTAGGTCTCGTCGCGGTCGACGGTTCCGGGGCCGATGCTCGCCTTGATCTGCTGGCCGGTGGTGACGTGGTGGTCGCGGGCGAAGCCGCGGGAGACGGCGAGCTTGCCGGGGCCGAGGTCCTTGGCGGAACCGCTCAGGTAGTGGAGCCCCATCACGTCGTCCACGGTCTTCGGGTCGACCCCGGAGACGCTCTTGACGAGGGGCCCGGCGGCGATGGTGGAGTCGGCCACGGCGGAGGCGGTCCGCACGCCGGGCACGTCGGCGATCCGCCGGACGGCGGCGGAGTCGACGGCGGTGGTGGTGGAGCGGGTGCTGATGACGTAGTCCGCGCTCAGTCCGGCGGCGGCCTGGGCGTCCAGGGCCTCGCTCGTGGACCGGTGCACGACGGCGAGGCCGGAGACCAGCGCCGTACTGATCATCAGGGCGACGGCGGTGGCGGCGGTACGGCGCGGATCGCGCAGGGCGTTCTCGCGGGCGAGATCGCCCACGGCGCCGAAGCGGGTGAGGAGCCGGCCGAAGACGCGGATCACCGGGCCCGCGAGCAGCGGGGCCAGCACGATCAGACCGGCCACGAGGATGCCGCAACCGAACATCGCCGTCTGGAGGTTGGCGTCCGTAGCGCTCGTCGCGTCGCTCAGCGAGAACAGCAGCCCCGCGCCCAGGACGGCCAGGACCAGGCCGACCGCGCCGCGTACGCGGGAGACCACGGCGGACGGCGGTTGTTCGGCCGTACGCATCGCCTCGACGGGCGCGATCCGCGCCGCACGGCGCGACGGCAGCCAGGCGGCGAGCACGGTGACGCCGACGCCCACGGCGAGCGAGGCGAGAACCGCGGTCGGGCCGATCACCAACGGCCCGCTGGGCAGCGGCTCGCCGGACGTCTCCAGTACGTCCGGCAGCACCGAGGCCACGCCCAGGCCCAGTACGAACCCGAGTACGGACGCGGCGAGTCCGACCAGGGCCGCCTCGGCGAGGACCGAGCGGACCACCTGGCGGCGGGTGGCGCCGATCGCCCGTAGCAATGCGATCTCGCGGCTGCGGCGCGCCACGAGCATGGTGAAGGTATTGAGGATGAGGAACGTGCCGATGAACAGCGAGACGGCGGCGAAGAGCATCGGAAGGCGTTCGTAGCTCTTGGTCTTGGTCCCGATGAAGAGGGACTGCTGGTCGGCCAGGGCGGCAGCGGTGGTGGCCTCGGCGCGGCCGGCCGGCAGCACGGCGGCGACCCGTTCGGACAGCTGGGACTGGTCGGTGCCCGGCGCGGCGGTCAGGTCCATCCCGCTGTAACGCCCTGGCGCGGTGAACAGCCTCTGGGCGGTGGCCTTGTCGAACAACGCCAGGGTGGCGCCCCCGGAGTTCACCCGGTCGTCCTTGGTGGACACCAGGCCCACCAGGCGCGGCTTGAGGACCGGCCCGTCACTGGCGAGCGTGACGGTGTCGCCGAGGGAGTAGCCGCCGGCCGCCGCGGTCCCGCGGTCCAGCGCGACCTCGCCGCCGTCGCGCGGCGCGCGGCCCGCTGCCAGCGGGTAGTCGCTGTCCTGGCCGTCGGGCCCCGGTACGTAGGCGGCGCCGGTCCCGCCCGCCGGGCTGCCGCCGTGCATCGGCGTGCCGTCCTTGGCGGCCAGGGTGGCCGAACCGCCCACCTTCGGGCGGACGGAGGCGACGCCGGGAACGGCGGCCAGCTTCCGCGCCAGGGCGTCGTCCAGAGCCCCGTACTCCTCGCCGACGGCGTCCCCCGGACGGGATTTCGGGCTCACGATCACGGCGAGGTCCGCGTAGTTCTTGGACATGGCGGCGCGATAGGCGGCGGTGGTGGAGTCGGCGAAGACCAGGGAGCCGGAGATGAACGCGACACCGAGGCAGACCGCGAGGACGGTCATGATCAGACGGGCCTTGTGCGCGAGAACGTTGCGCAGGGCTGTTCGCAGCATGGTGGGTGGGCTTTCGATGTATGGGGGAGACGCGCGGGAAGGCGTACGAGGAGTCGTACGAGGAGTCGTACGAGGAGTCGTACGGGGAGTCGTACGGGGAGTCGTACGGGGAAGTCGTACGCGGAGGGAAACGGGTAGCCGTCAGCCGTACGGTCAGCGAGCGCGGTGGCCCTGGGCCTCGAACGCGAGCATCCGGTCGAGCACGGCATCGGCGGTCGGCTCGTGCAGCTCGTCCACCAGCCGCCCGTCGGCGAGGAAGACCACGCGGTCGGCGTGCGCGGCGGCGACCGGGTCGTGGGTCACTATCACCACCGTCTGGCCCAGTTCCCGCACCGAATCGCCCAGGAAGCCCAGCAACTCCGCGCCGGAACGGGAGTCGAGGTTGCCGGTCGGCTCGTCGGCGAACACGATCTCCGGACGGGACACCAGCGCGCGGGCGACGGCGACGCGCTGCTGCTGGCCGCCGGAGAGCTGGGCCGGGCGGTGCGCGAGGCGTCCGGCGAGCCCCACGGTGGCGACAACGGTGTCCAGCCAGGCGGCGTCGGGCCGCCGGCCGGCGAGGCGCAGCGGGAGCGTCATGTTCTCCAGCGCGGTCAGGGTGGGCAGCAGATTGAAGCCCTGGAATACGAAGCCGACCTTCTCCCGCCGCAGCTCGGTCAGTTGACGGTCATTCAGCGAGGCCAGTTCCACGTCGCCGATCCGGGCCGAACCCGAGGTCGCCGGGTCGAGGCCCGCCATGCAGTGCATCAGCGTCGATTTGCCGGACCCGGACGGCCCCATGACCGCGGTGAACCGGGCCCGCGCGAACTCCAAGGACACCGAGTCCAACGCGGTGACCTGGGTTTCGCCCTTCCCGTACGTCTTGGTCAGGCTGGTGGCACGGGCGGCGGCCGACCCGGCGTCGGTAGAGCCGGGAGGGCCGGGAGTGCCTTGCGAGTCGGGGGTGCCGTGAGAACCGGGAGTTCCGCGGGAAACGAACATCTGCGACATGAGGACTCCGCCTGGGGGCCTGGGGAACGGCGGCCCGCGACTGACGCGCGGGCTGGGGGACGTACCCAGCATCACGTCTCTCACCTGCGTAAACGTCGTCCCGTAGGCGGTAGTTGGGCTCTGTCGAAGAGGAGAGTACGAGCCGCCCGCCCCTGCCTTTCGGCAGACCTCCGCCGACCCGTTCTCTGCCGTTGGTCGGGCCCTCAGCACTGCCGAAAGGGCGCTATCCGAACGCGCCTCTCACGCGATCGCACGGTCAAAACGGTCACGCCGCATAGTGCCGAATGGTCAGAGGTCAGGGACACAACCCGGCGCGGTGTGCGAGGAGGGCCGCCTGCACCCGGCTCGTCGATCCGGTCTTCTCCAGGATCGCGCCCACGTGCGTCTTCACCGTGCCGATGCCGATGGCCAGCCGTTCCGCGACGTCCTGGTTGGACAGCCCCTCGCCGAGCATCGCCAGCACCTCCCGCTCGCGCCCGGTGAGCCGCGCGATCCGTTCGTCCCGCGCGGCCGGGTCGTCGGCGCGCGACGCGCCGCCGCGCAGCATCCGGGCGATCACCGACCCGGTGACCCCGGGCGACAGCACCGCGTCACCGGCCGCCGCGGCGCGGACCGCGCTGATCAGCTCCTGCGGCCCCTCGTCCTTGAGCAGGAACCCCGAGGCGCCGTCCCGCAGCGCCCGGAGTACGTTCTCCTCGTCGCCGAAGGTCGTCAGCATCACCACGCGCGGCGCGGGATCGAGCGCGAGCAGCGGCCGGATCGCGGCCAGCCCGTCACGGCCGGGCATACGAATGTCCACCAGCGCCACATCCGGGCGGTGCGCGGCGGCCTCCTCGACCGCCCGGCGCCCGTCGGCGGCCTCGGCGACCACGTCGATGCCGTCGGCGTGCCGCAGGATCAGCCGCACCCCGTGCCGGATCATCGCCTCGTCGTCGGCGAGCAGGACACGGATCGGCCGTACGGGCTCGGTCACGGGGTCTCCCAGGGTGCGGTGTCCCGTACGGACGGGACGGTGAAACGGTCGATGGAGATGAGACGTCGCGAGACGTCGAAGCAGTACCGGGTGACGGCGAACTCGCCCGGCCGGGGGTCACGGCCGGCGGGCGGGTAGACGCAGCCCGCCGTACCGCTGGGGCGCGGCGGTTCGTGCCCAGTGGCCGCGGCGCGTTCGGCCGCGCTGTCGTAGACCCCCTTCAGCTCCTGGTACGACATACCGAGGCGCGGTCTCTGAGGCGGGGCCAGGTGCCTCGGCTGGCCGTACACCAAGGCGATCGCCAGCGCCATCAGCACCCACAGCGCCACCGCCCCGAGGCCGAACGTCAGCACCCTGGCGGTGCGCGGCCCGCGCGACAGCGCCGCCGCGTCGTCCGCCGCGGTCGGTGTGACAGCTTCCGCGCCGTCTCCGGACCGTCTCCACGCGACGTCGTCGTCCGGTTCCGTGGGTACGGTCGCGAGCACCTGGAACCCGCCGGACGCCAGCGGGCCGGCCTCGAAGGCGCCGCCGAGCAGCTCGACCCGCTCGCGCAGGCCCGTCAGCCCTCGCCCCGTGCCGGATGCGGAAGACTTCCGGGCTTCGGATGACGTCCAGGTTTCGGGCGGCGTGCCGTCCGCAGCGGGGGACGGGCCATTGCGGACCGTCACCCGCACCGCCCGGTCGTCGGCCGGTTCGTCCTGCCCGACCGGTTCAACCCGCTCGCCCCGCTCGACCCGTACGGTGACGTGGGCGGCAGTCGCGTACCGGTGCACGTTCGTCAAAGCCTCCCGCACCACCCGGTGCACCGCGCGGCGGACCCGCGCCGGGCACGCGTCGAGATCGGGGCCGCTCCATTCCAGCCGTACGGAGATCCCGCCGTCGCGGGACTCCGCGACGAGCGCCTCGATGTCGGCCCGGGTTCCGGTGGCGTCGGTGAGCGCGTCCCGGCCGGCGTCCCGCCCGAGCGGCCCGAGCACCCCGAGCGCCTGCCGCAGTTCGCGCATCGCGTCACGTGTGGTCCGCCGGACGACCACGGCCTCCTCGCGCAGCTCCGGTGCGGCCCGGTCGAGGGCGAGTTCCAAGCCTCCGGCGTGCAGCGAGATGAGGCTGAGCCGGTGGCCCACCAGGTCGTGCATCTCGGCGGCGATCCGGGACCGTTCATGGGTGCGGGCCTCGCTGTCCGCGGACCGGCGGGCCCGCTCGGCCGCGTCGCCGCGTTCGCGCAGCGCCCGCAGCAAACGGGTCTGCTGCCCGTACACCGTCCCGATCAGACCGGGCACGACCACGGCGGTCACCGCCAGCACCACTCCGAGTTCGAGTCCGTAGACGGCCGAACCGGGGCCGTGCGAGGGCCCGGTCGCGATCCCGGCCGCCATGACCAGCAGGCTCGCGCCGCCCAGCAGCCGGACCCGGTGGCGCGGCCGTACCGTGCCGAGCGCCGCCGCGTACGCGGCGCCCGCCGTCACCGGGCCGACGACGGGCGCCGCCCCGGCGAGGACCGCCAGCACCAGGAGCACGGCCTCGGGTCGGCGCCGCCGCCACGGGAAGGCCACCGTGGCGACCGCGACCATCGACAGCTGGAATACGGCGTGCGGCAGATGCCACAACCGCTCGGCGACCGCCAACAGACACAGCGCGGCGAGCGCTGCTCCGGCCGTCCCCGCGACGGCCCGTCCAGCGCTTCCCGAATACGCCGGAGCGTCCGGCCCTGGGCGACGTACGGAACGGCGAAAACGGCTGATGAGGGGCACGTCGTCCAGTATCGATCGCCGCGGGCGCGCGGGCGTGCACCTCAGGACCGATCCGGAACTCTGCCTTTCGGCAGAGCCCGGCGGAGGGGGGAAGGGGAACAGGCGCCTGCGACCGCCCTCGTCGACCGCACCGCCGGCGGGCGGCGCGTTCAGCCCGAGGGAGGGCCTGCCGGACGCAGACCTTCCGAGTGCCGGCCTTACGAACGCAGGTCTTCTGGCGAACGGGCCGGGGTGCGCGGCGCCGAGCGTCCGAAGGTGCGGCGGTAGGCGGTGGGGGTGGTGTCGAGGGCGCGGCGGAAGTGCAGGCGCAGGTTGGCGGCGGTGCCGAGGCCGCAGTCGCGTGCCACCCGGTCGATCGGGTGGTCCGTGGATTCCAGCAGTTCCCGTGCCTTGCCGAGGCGGGCGTTGAGCAGCCACTGCAACGGAGTCGTGCCCGTCTCCTCGGTGAACCGGCGCATGAAGGTGCGCTGCGACAGGCCGGCGTGCCGGGCGAGCACGCGCAGGGTGAGAGGCTCGGCGAGCCGGTGCAGGGCCCACCCCCGGGTGTCGGAGAGCGATGCCTGACCGGCGACCGGGACCGGAGCCGGTACGTACTGGGCCTGCCCGCCGTCGCGGTGCGGGGCGGCGACCAGGCCGCGCGCGATCTGGTTGGCCTCCGCCGCGCCCAGGTCGCGGCGCACGATGTGCAGGCACAGGTCGATGCCGCAGCACACCCCGGCCGAGGTGAGCACGTCGCCCTCGTCGACGTAGAGCACGTCGCGATCGACCGTGACAGCCGGGAAGTCCCGTTCGAGGTCGTCGATGTGCCTCCAGTGGGTCGTGGCGTGCAGCCCGTCCAGCACGCCTGCCGCGGCCAACGCGAAGGCTCCCGTGCAGATGGATACCACACGGCGGCCCCGGTCACGGGCCTCGGCCAGCGCGCCGAGCACGGCTTCCGGCGGCCGGAGGAGCGGCTCGTATCCCGGCACGATCACGGTGTCGGCGGCGCGCACCTGGTCCATGCCCCCGTCGGCGACCAGGGCGAATCCCGCGGTGGTGGCCACCTTCGTGTCGAGCGCGCACACGGTCATCTCGTAGGGGGTCTCCGGGCGGGCGTTGAAGATCTGCGTAGGGATCGCCAGGTCGAGCGGGGTTACCCCGTCCAGCGCCAGGACTGCGACTCGGTGCACTGTCATGGCAAGATTCTATCGAAGTGAGGGAATTTAGCCTCTCGCCAGGTCAGGGCGGGTACGGCCAGGCTGAAGACA
Source organism: Streptomyces sp. NPDC050617 (assembly GCF_040654795.1). Lineage (NCBI taxonomy): Bacteria > Bacillati > Actinomycetota > Actinomycetes > Kitasatosporales > Streptomycetaceae > Streptomyces > Streptomyces sp. NPDC050617. Next base: position 149,210 of record NZ_JBFAIS010000015.1, read on the forward strand.
TGAGCGAACCGACTCGCGAAGCGACTCCCGACCTGAACCCGACGACCACCGAATCGGCCAGCGAATCGGCCAGCGAACCGGCCACCGACCTGATCGCGTTGCCCGGCACACCGCTCGCCGCCGCCATCGTGGACCTCGTCCAGCCGGTGGAGACGCCATCCGTGTTCAACCACAGCATTCGCACGTACCTGTACGCGCGACTGGCGGCCTCGCGCCTCGCCCTGACCGCCGGCGACGACTACGACGACGACCTTCTGTTCGCCGCGTGTGCGATGCACGACCTCGGCGTGGCGTCGGGCGGCCCGTACCGGCAGCGGTTCGAGGTCGAAGGCGCCGACCGGGCCGCCGCCTTCCTCATCGAGCGCGGGCTGCCCGCGACGGACGCGGATCAGGTATGGCAGGCCATCGCCCTGCACACGTCGCCCGGCATCGCCGAACGCCGCGGCACGCTGTGCGTGCTCGTCCGTGAAGGCCTCGCCCTCGACTTCGGCGGCACGCTCGGCGCCGACCATATCGACGACCTCACCGACGAGCAGGCCGACGTCGTGCACACCGCGTATCCACGGCTGGACATGGTCCGCTCGCTCACCGACGCGATCGTCGCGCAGGCTGCGAAGCACCCCAAGAACGCACTCCGGTACACGATCCCCGGCGAATTCCTCCGCGAACGCGAGACCTTCGGCCGGACCCGGATGGAGCACGCCAGCTGCTCCTCCCGCTGGGGCAACTGACCCCACGACCACGGCGGCAGAGAAATAGCCGACCCAGAAATGTTCGACAGAGAAAAGGAAACACCGCAATGACCATCCACACCGTCGAAATCCCCGAGGACAACGCCGTCTTCGGGAGCACCACCAGCGCCTTCGAGAGCTTCGGCTATTCCGCCGCGGTCCGTGCGCACGGCCTCCTGTTCATCGCGGGGACGATCGGCCGCCGCGCCGACGGAACCATCCCGGAGACCATCGAAGAGCAGAGCGAGATCGCCATTCGGAAGATCGAAGAGATCCTCCGGCTCGAAAACCTCGACTCGTCCGCTCTCGTCGACGTCACCAGCTACCACGTCGACATCCGACAGCACTTGAACGGCTTCGTCGAAACCAAGCAGCGTCTCGTCAAGGCCCCCTACCCGACCTGGACGATCATCGGAGTCAGCGGTCTCGCCAGCCCCGGACTCCTCATCGAGATCCGCGCGACCGCCGCGTATCCCGACGCGTCCCGGTAGCCCAGTAGCCCAGTAGCCCAGTAGTCCCGTAGCCCGCCGCCCGGGCGCGCGCCCGGGGGCCAACCGCATTCGATTCGGGTCGGAGCCGGAACTGGGCTAGAAAGGCGGGTATGGAATTGACCCAGATACGCCTGTTGGTGTCCGACTTCCCCCGCGTCTACCGCTTCTACCGCGACGTGCTCGGGCTGAAGCCGCAGTTCGAGGCGGAGAACGGCCCGTACGCCAAGTTCACCCCCGACGCCGGACAGGCCGGGATCGCGTTGCAGGACCGTACGCAGATGGCCGGTGTGCTGGAGCGGTTGGGGGCGGAGCCGGAGGGATACCGCGCGCTGGTGGTGCTGCGGGTGGAGGATCTGAACGCCGCCCACGCCGAGTTCACCTCGCGGGGTGCGGAATTCTCCGCAGCCCCGGCCCCCATGGGCGACCGGATGAGGGTCGCGTACCTGGCGGACCCGGAAGGGAACCTGATCGAGCTTCAGGAGTGGCTGGTACTCCGCGACCAGGCCGATAACGCGTCGGAGTAGCCGGTAGCGCTTCGGAGTAGCGGAACACGAGGAACGAGCAGAGGAATTCCGGGGCGGGACGACGCGGGCGCCGCGGTGGCGGAGCTGGCCATGAGGCGCAGCCCCGCCCCCACGGCGGCCCGCGTCGAGGCCGTGGCGAAGGCCGGCACCCTCCTGGGTGGCGAAGCGGTGCCGCACCCGGTACAAGCTGGGAGTCCGTTCGTAGCGGAGGGAGCGGCATGTCCGGACAGCCAAGGGCGCATACCGCGGAGGGAGTTGTCGCAGGGCGATGGCGGGGTGAGCACGCGGTGTTCCGGGGCATCCCCTATGCCCGGCCGCCGGTCGGGCAGCTGCGTTTCCAGGCTCCTGCCCCGGTCGAGGGGTGGGACGGGACGAGGCAGGCGACCGAGTTCGGCCCGGTGGTTCCGCAGGCGGGGCCGACGGCCGAGGACTCGGCCGGGAACGACTGGCTGACGCTCAACGTCAGCACCCCGGCCCTGGGGTCGGCCGGTCTGCCCGTGCTCGTGTGGATCCACGGTGGCGCCTACATCGCGGGCGCCTCCAGCGATCCCATGTACGATCCTGCGGCCCTGACCAGCGCGGGCCTGGTCGTGGTCAGCATCAACTACCGGGTGGCGGCCGAGGGTTTCGTCTTGGTCGGGGGAGCCCCGGCCAATCGAGGGTTTCTCGACCAGATAGCGGCTTTGGAATGGGTGCGGCGCAACATCGCCGCCTTCGGAGGGGACCCAGACCAGGTCACGGTGGCGGGGCAGTCCGCCGGGGCGGGGTCCATCGCGGCCATGCTGACGATGGAGCGGGCGCGCGGGCTGTTCCGCAGGGCCATCGCGCACTCGGTTCCGGGGTCGCTGTGCACCCGTGCGCTGGCCGAGGAGGTCGCCGCCGTCCTCGCGGACCGGATCGGTGCGGCACCCGACGCCGAGGCCCTGTCCGGCATCGACCCCTCGCGCCTGGCCGGCGAGCTCACCGCCCTCGGTGCCGACCTCTCGGGCCACCGCCAGAGGTGGGGCCGGCTCGCGCAGACCGGTGTCGCCGTGTGCCCGGTCCTCGACGGCACGGTGCTCACCGAACCGCCCTGGAGGGCGCTGGCCGACGGCCGTACCGGCGGAATCGAACTCCTCGTCGGCCACACCCGCGACGAGTTCCGACTGTTCAGCGTCATGATGGGCCGACTGGGCACCTTCACCGAGGCCGAGGCTCGTACGGCCCTGGACCTCTTCGCTCCGGCACCGGACGGCGCCGACGCCTACCGCGCCGCCTACCCGCAGGCCACCTGGGAAGAACTGCTGGAACTGGTGTATTCGGACGCGCTCTTCCGGATGCCCTCACTGCGGCTGGCCCAGACGAACCAGGCGGCCGGAGGCACGTCGTTCCTCTTCGAGCTGCGGCTGGCGGCGTCGGCGTCGGCGGCTGGCGGAGCCCTGGGCGCCTGCCACAGCCTCGACGTCCCCCTGGCGTTCGGCACGTTGGACAGCCCCGTCGGCCAGTACGCCTTCGGCGACCGCCCGGCGCCGGAGGTCTCAGCGGCATCCCGCGAACTGCGAGGGGGATGGGTCCGCTTCGCCATGACCGGCGACCCCGGATGGCCCGCCCACGAGCCCGAGCGAGCGCTGACCCGCGTCCTGGACGTCGAGTCGCAGACCGTGCCGTACCCGGAAGAGGCGTCCCGCCGGATCTGGGAGGGACACGATCCGGATCCTTTCGACGTCACGGGCCGGTGCGTCGAGCGGTCGCAGACGGTGGCGGGAAGGTCCAGGCGGTCGCCGAGCTGACGCGGGGCGAGGAGGTCGCCGCGCGGGCGGCCGAGGACCGGCTGCGGCGACCGGGTGCGGGCGGCGCTGATCGAGGCCCGCCCGGCCGCCCCGGCCGCCCCCGCTGATCAGCCGATGGGCTCGGCCACGATGAGCTGGAATCGTTTGAAGGACAGCTTCACGGTGTTGTGCCGAGCAGTGGCGGTTCCGAGGGACTTGCCGGTGAACGGGTCGGTCAGGCGGTACCGCGTGCGGCCCAGACCGCGCAGCTCGACCGTCCCGTCCCACTGGTCGGCGTAGAAGGCGTAGTGGAGGGTCCGCTTCTTGGCCACGACATGCGCCTCGGGCTTGTCGAAGCCGATGTCGTACAGCTCACCGCGGTACTCGCCGGTGGACAGCATGTTCTTCTCGTACAGGGACACCCACTTGCGCCAGAGGACCTCCTTCTCCGGGGTGAGGTCGGTCGCCTTGTCCGGGGCTCCGGTTCCGGGGAGGGTGAACTTGGTCGACAGGACGGCTCCGACCCCGTAGGAGGACGCGAAGTCATTCCCGCCGTCGCTCAGTTCGACGTGGTCGCCGGCGTAGCTGCTGCCCGCGCCCATCAGCGCCTTCATCGACTTGCCCTTGCTCCGGACCTGGTAGGAGGACTCCGGGTCCGAGCTGGGGTACTGGTCGACGTAGGGCAGGTTGTGGAAGGCGAAGGCGGTGCCGCAGGGGCAGAGCTCGACGAGGGCGTCGGGGTTCGCCCCGTGCGCGGCTTCGTGGATCGCCTTCCAGAACGTGGCCACGGCCTCGGTGGATTCCTCGGGGCGGGCGTGCCGGTGCTTCGGGTTGTAGCAGGGCGCGACGCTGTTGAGGTGCTGGCCGTCGATCTTGAGCCCCTCGTAACCCCATTCGCCGATGAACCTCTTCGCCTGCTCGACGAAGTAGTCCACCGTCGGCTGGTAGGCCGGACAGACGGTGTAGGAGTCCCACCAGGTGACGTACTGCTTTTTGCCGTCGCGGTCCAGCAGCAGCATGTCGGACCGGTCGCGGAACAGTTTGCTGTCGGGGTGCGCCGCCAGCGGGGCCCACCACAGGCGCGGCCGCAGACCGGCGTCCCGTATCTCCTTGGTGAAGGCCCGCATGTCCGCTTCGCCGCGCGGGAACTTCGCCGTGTCGATGCCCCAGTCGCCCACGTTGGTCTGCCAGCCGTCGTCGAGCGCGGCCCAGCGCAGACCGACGTCGTGCGCCTTCGGCAGCGTTCCGGTGACCTGCTCGGTGGCGAAGCCGCGCTCGTAGCCCCAGGCGCACCAGATGGGTTCGAAGGCCGAGGCGGGGACCTTGGGAGCGCGCTGGCCGATGTCGCTCATGTAGTCGCGGTACCGCTGGAGCGGCACGAAGTGGTCGCCCGGGAGGGCGGTCAGGAACGTGGTGGCGGTGCTGAGCCGACGGCCCGGCTTCAGGGTGCGGGCGGTGTCGTCCTGGATGGCGATGCTCGCTCCGGCGTCCGTCCTGCGGACCGGCATGCGCAGGATCGTCGCCACGGGCTCGACATGTCCGACGGAGAGGCCCGCGCCCCGGCGCCAGACGGTCGCCAGCGGGGTGCCGCCGCCGTAGTCGGAGGAGTCCATCCCCAACGAGTTCTCCTGGACGTAGCCGTCCTTCACCGGCATCACCCAGTCGCGGCGGTCCGTGTACGTGGTGCCGGAGAAGGTGTAGAAGCCGCCGGGAGTCTCCAGGAGTTCGTGGGCTCCGTTGCGCCACCCGGTCACCTTCAGCGCGGTGGAGGACCTGTTGGTGTAGGTCACCTTCATCACGATCATGCCGGTGAGGCGCTTGAAGGAGGTCAGCTCGACCGTCTTCTGCACGCCTTCCTTGGACGTGCCCTCGATCGTCACCCGGACGCCCGCGCCGTGGCGGGGGTGCCGGGTGTGGTGGGTCCGGTGCCCGCGGTAGGCGAACGCCTCGATGGCCTTGCCGTCCACCAGCAGGGCTTCGCCGGCGTCGAAGCGGGTGAGGTCGACGCCCTTGAGCGCCACCCGGCTGCGCAGTCGGTCGTCGAATTCCAGGGTGATGGAGGTGTCGCCGACTCCGACGAGGTCAGGACCCGAGTTCGGCGCGGCGGTCGCGGGTGAGGCGCCCATGGCCACGGCGGGGAAGGCGGCCAGGCCGGCACCTCCCAGCGCCACCTTCAGTACGCTTCGCCGGTTCATGTCCGTCATGTCGAACTCTCTTTCGGTCGTGCGTGCCCGACTGGGGCAGCCGCCTTTTGTCCGTCGTTGTGGATCGTCGAAGTCGAGCCGCACGCTCGCGACGGAGCGACCGTCCGTAAGGCTGGTCGACGCCTGGTCTTACTACCGGTTTTCTCAGTGGGTCGGCTGGGGTCGGGGGACGGCGTATCGTCCGAACGGGCGCCCCCGTGCGAGGTCGCCTCCGGCGGTAGCGCGCGGGCATCCTCGGTGAGCTGCGACAACGCCGCCTCGATCACCGGCGGTGCCCGGGGCGCGGCGAAACGGAAGGTCGCTCACCGGCGACTTCTTCATCATCGGGTGGCCTGCTTCGAGAACGTAAGCGGTATTCGAGTGGACTGTCAACGAGTGGGCCTCCTGGACGAGGGTTCACACCGTCGATCGAATCGGTACGCTTCTGGTATGACAGATGCGCGAACGTCGATGCCCAGAGGTCTGTTCGGTGACGACGCCCTCCCGTTGTACGAGCGCACAGCCAAGCAGTTGCTCGACGACCTGCGCGCCGCTGCCGCCCGCCCCGGTGACCGGCTGCCCTCCGAGCGGGCTCTGGTCGAGCGGTACGCCGTGTCGCGCGTGACGCTGCGAGCGGCACTCGCGCAATTGGAGTCGCGGGGCATCGTGCGGCCGTCGTCGTCGCGCGGGTGGTTCGTCGCCGAGCTCGATGTGCTCCCCGAGGCGACGGTGGCGTCCGCCTCGGCGGCCCCGCAGGTCCAGGGGTTCGCCGACTATGCGCAGGTCAACGGCTTGACGACGGCCGGCAAGGTGCTCTCCGCCACCGTTCGTCCGGCCACGGTGTCCGAGGCCGAGCAGCTCCGGATCGCTCCGGGCGCCGACCTCTTCGACCTCCACCGGCTGCGCTTCCTCGACGGTCTGCTCGTCGTGCTCGAGCACAACCGGCTTCCGTTGGCGGCCTGCCCCGCCCTGGCCGAGACCGACTTCAACACGGCCTCGCTCTACGCCACCCTGCGCGCCGCCGACCCGCCGCAGCTGCCCCGCGTCGCCGACTATTCGGTCGAGGCCCGCCACCCGACGCCACGGGAGATCGAGCTGTTCGAGATCGGGGAGACCATGCCGATGCTCGTCGCGACCCAGCTGACGTCGAACCAGGAATCACGCCCGATCGAACTGACCGTCCAGGTCTACCGGGGGGACCGCTACCGGTTCCGGGCCTCCATCACCAACGAGATTTAAACGATCACCTGCCGGACCTAGGCGATCGCCCACCGGACTTGGGCGGTCGCCGCGGTCTGCCGGCGCGACGGCGCAATACCAGATGAATACCAGAATAAGACTATTGACGACCCTGAACCAGACCAGTACTGTCCGGAATGAGCCGCAGGCCATGACGGCACATTGGCTTGAAGACGCATGTTGAGTAAGGGGTTGGCAATGCAGAGCCCATTGAGCGAGGTGGTCCGGCTCCAGAAGGCCGGACGACCGCAGGGCATCACCTCGGTGTGTTCGGCTCATCCGCTGGTCATCGAGGCAGCCGTGGTGCAAGCACGGGAGACCGGCGGTCATGTACTGGTGGAGGCGACCTCGAACCAGGTCGACCAGTACGGCGGATACACCGGCATGCGGCCCGCGGACTTCCGCGACCTCGTGTACGGCATCGCCGCCGATAACGGTCTGCCACTGGACCGCGTGATCCTCGGCGGCGACCACCTCGGACCGAACCGGTGGCAGTCCCTGACGCCCGACGAGGCGATGGAGCGGGCCGACGCCCTGGTCGCCGCCTACGTGGCGGCGGACTTCACCAAGATCCACCTGGACTGCAGCTTCGCCTGCGCCGGTGACCCCGTACCGCTGACCGACGCCCTGGTCGCCGAACGCGCCGCGCGGCTGATCCGGACGGCCGAGGAGACGGCGGGCCCCGAGCGGGCCGAGCGGATCCGGTACGTGATCGGTACCGAGGTGCCCACGCCCGGCGGCGCGCACGAGACGCTCGACGCGCTCGCACCCACCACGCCCGAGGCGGCGCGCACCACACTGGAGCAGCACCGCAAGGCGTTCGCCCAGCACGGCATCGACGAGGTCTGGCCGCGCGTCATGGCCCTCGTGGTCCAGCCGGCCGTCGAGTTCGACCATGTGCAGGTCGTCGACTACCGGCGTGAGCTGACCGAGGAACTGCGCACGGTCCTCGACGACGAACCCACCATGGTCTACGAGGCCCACTCGACCGACTACCAGACCGCCGAGGCGCTCACCGCGCTGGTCGAGGACCACTGGGCGGTCCTCAAGGTGGGCCCCGGGCTGACCTTCGCCCTGCGCGAGGCGCTGTTCGCCCTCGCCGCGATCGAGGACGAACTGGTCCCGGCCGCCGAGCGGTCACGCCTTCCCGAGGTCGTCGAGGAGCGGATGCTCGCCGAGCCCGCCAAGTGGGAGGGCTACTACCCGGGCAGCGCGGCCGAGCAGCGCCTCGCCCGCCGCTACAGCTACAGCGACCGGATGCGGTACTACTGGCCCGACCCTGAGATCGAGAAGGCCCAGGCCCGGCTGATGGACAACCTCTCGGCCGTGGACATCCCCCTGCCGCTGCTCAGCGCCCACCTCCCGCTCCAGTACGCCCGCGTCCGCCACGGCGAGCTCGCCGCCCGGCCGCGCGACCTGGCCGTGGACCACGTCCGCGACGTTCTGCGCGACTACGACCGCGCCTCCCACCCCCACCTGATGGAGCACGTGTGACCACGCCCTCCGGCGCCCTGTCCCTGGACGACGGCGCCGCCCACACCGTCCGCGAGATCGCCCAGCAGCCCGCCCTGTGGCGGGAGGTCGACCGGATGGTCGCGGCCTCCCGGGAGTCGCTGGACGCCTTCGTGCGTCCGCTCGTCGCCCGCGGCGACCTGCGCGTCGTACTCACCGGCGCCGGCACCTCCGCGTTCGCCGGCCAGGTGCTCCAGCCCGCCCTGGCCCGGCGCCTGGGACGCCGCGTCGACGCGGTCCCCACCACGGACCTCGTCGCCGACCCCCGCGGCGCTCTCGCCGAGGACGTTCCCACGCTGCTGGTCTCCTTCGCGCGCTCGGGCGACAGCCCGGAGTCCGTGGCCGCCACCGCCCTCGCCGACCAGGTCCTCACCGAGGTGCACCACCTCGTGATCACCTGCAACGAGCAGGGCCGCCTGGCCCGCGAGCACGCGGAGCTGCCGAAGTCCCACGTGCTGCTGATGCCGGCCGCGTCCAACGACCGCGGTTTCGCCATGACGTCGAGCTTCACGTGCATGACGCTCGCGGCACTGCTCGCTCTCGGCGGCAGCGCCTACGACAAGGTCGCCGAACGCCTGGCCCAGGCGGTCGAGTCGATCTGCGAGAGCGACGCCGTGGACCGCACCGTCGGCGCCCTCGTGGCCCGCGCGCCCGAGCGCATCGTCTTCCTGGGCAGCGGCCCCCTGAAGGGCCTCGCCGAGGAGTCGGCGCTGAAGGTGCTCGAACTCACCGGCGGGAGGCTCATGGCCGTCTCGGAGACCTCGCTGGGATTCCGGCACGGTCCCAAGGCGGTGCTCAACGACCGTTCGGCCGTCGTGGTGTACATGTCGAACGACCCCTACACCCGCAAGTACGACCAGGACATCTCCGCGGAGCTGCGCGGAAATCTTCCCGCCGGCAGCGTCGTCACGGTCTCCGCGGGCCCCGATGCCGGAGCGGACGGCGACGACGCCTGGCCGCTGCCGGGCCTCGACGGCGTCGAGGACGTCGCCCTGGCGCTGTCCGCTGTGGTGTACGCCCAGCTCATAGCCCTGCGCTCCGCCCAGGCCCGGGGCCTGCGGGCCGACAACCCGTTCCCCTCGGGTGAGGTCAACCGCGTCGTGCAGGGCGTGACCCTGCACTCCTTGCACAACTGATCAAAGGCATCAACGGCGCGGATCCAGGGCGCCGGACGGAGGTACAACGATGTTCCTAGGTGTCGACGGCGGCGGTACGAAAACCGCATTCTGCCTGGTCGACCGGGGCGGACAAGTCGTGGCGCGAGCGCAGGCGGCAAGTTCGTACTACTTCTCCCACGGCATCGAGCTCGTCGAGCGGGTGCTGGGGGAAGGGGTCGACGCTGTCTGTGCGGCGGCCGAGCTGACCCCCGCCGACATCGAGTACGCCTTTTTCGGCTTGCCCGGTTACGGGGAGGCGGCACGCGATCTGCCCGTCCTGAACGCCACCCCGCGGGCCGTGCTCGGACACGACCGCTACGCCTGCGACAACGACATGGTCTGCGGCTGGGCCGGCTCACTGGGCGCGGTCGACGGCATCAACGTCATCAGCGGCACCGGCTCCATGACCTACGGCGAGCGGCTGGGCCGGGGCGTGCGCGTCGGCGGCTGGAGCGAGATGTTCGGCGACGAGGGATCTGCGCACTGGATCGCGGTCCGCGGCCTCAACGCCTTCTCGCGGATGGGCGACGGACGGCTCCCCGAGGGCCCTCTGGCCGAGGTGTTCCGGCGCCACCTGGATCTCGCGTCCGACCTCGACGTGATCGACGTCGTGCACAACCAGTGGCAGGGCGACCGCGGCCGGATCGCCGCGCTCAGCCGCTCGGTGGCCGAGGCTGCCGCTCTGGGCGACGAGGCCGCCTCGGCGATCCTCGCCGAGGCCGGCCGGGAACTCGCCCTGCTCGTCGACGTCACCCGCGAGCGGCTGGGGTTCGGCCCGGACGAGACCGTACCGGTCTCCTACTCGGGCGGCACCTTCGGCGCGGACGCGGTGCTGGAGGCGTTCGCCACCGGACTGAAGAGTCGTTTCACCCACTACGAACTGCGACACCCTCTGTACGAGCCCGTCGTAGGCGCCGCCCTGTACGCGGCGAAACTCGCCGAAACCCCGCTCGACCAGCCCGCGCTCGACGCGCTGCGCATGGCCTCCGGGATCTCTGCCCCAGGAGGAGAAGACCGATGAACGCAGGCAAGAAGAGCTGGATCCTGTACGCGTCGCTGCTGGTCCTGTTCTGGGGTGTGTGGGGAGCCTTCTCCAGTGAGCCGAACAGCAGGTACGACTACCCCAACGAGATGATCTACATCATCTGGGCCTTCACGATGCTCATTCCCGCGTACTTCGCGATGCGCGGCAACACATTCGACCGCCGGCCGATCGCCGCCGTGTACGGGCTGATCGCGGGACTGACCGGCGCCGGCGGCCAACTCCTGCTGTTCCACGCGCTCGCCAACGGCCCGGCGTACCTGATCTTCCCCCTGGTGTCGCTCTCCCCGGTGGTCACCGTCCTCATGGCGATGGCGCTGCTGAAGGAGCGGATCAACCGGCTGGCCCTGGTGGGTGTCGTCGCGGCGCTGGCGGCGATCGTGCTGCTCTCCATTCCCAGCGGCAAGGACGACTCGAACTCGCACGGCCCGTGGCTGCTGATGGCCATCCTGATCTGTATCGCCTGGGGCGTGCAGGCGTTCTGCATGCGCAAGGCCGCGGTGGTCGGGGTCAACGACGGGACGACCTTCGGCTGGATGACCATCAGCGGACTGCTGCTGGTTCCGGTGGCGTTCGTGATGATGGGCGATTTCCCGTCCCACGCTCCGTGGCAGGCGCCGGCGCTCACCGCGGTGACCCAGGTCCTCAACGCGGTCGGCGCGTTGTTCCTGGTCATGGCGTTCAGCCGGGGCAAGGCCACGGTCGTCGCCCCCATCACCAACGCGCTGGCCCCGGTGCTGACCATCGTGCTGTCCCTGGCGGTCTACCAGACGCTCCCGAGCGTGTGGGGCGCCCTCGGTATCGTGCTGGCCCTCGCGGGCTCGACTCTGATGGTCTACAGCGATGAGAAGAGCGGCGAGCACGCCGAGAACTCTGTGGCCCCGGGCGCGGCGGACGACGTCGCGGACGAGAGTCCGGCCCCGCTGAAGTCCTGATCGCCCGCGTATCCGTACCGTCCGAACCACGCAGCGGTACGGGCCGACACCGGCCCGTACCCACCGAACCGACAAGAAAGCGAGGGGACACCCCTATGCCCCTGGTTCCCACGCGCGAACTCGTCTCGAAGGCCGCCGCCGCGGGCCGGGCCGTCGCGGCGTTCAACGTGATCACGCTGGAGCACGCCGAGGCGATCACCGCCGGCGCGGCCGCCGCGGGCGTCCCGGGGGTGATCCTGCAGATCAGCGAGAACGCCGTACGGTTCCACGGCGGCCGGGTCGAGCCGATCGCGCGGGCCGCGGCCGAGGTCGGCAAGGTCTGTGACGTCGACGTCGCACTGCACATGGACCACGTGACGGACATGCGGCTGCTGCGCACGGCGGCCGACGCGGGGTTCTCCTCCGCGATGTTCGACGCCGGGGCGCAGCCGTACGCCGAGAACCTCGCCGCCACCCGCGCCGCGGCCGAGTGGGCCCACGGCGCGGGCCTGTGGCTGGAGGCCGAACTCGGCTATGTGGGCGGCAAGCCCGACGCTCCCGCGAGCGCCCACGCGGCCGGGGTGCGCACCGATCCGCGGGAGGCGGCGCGCTATGTCGCGGACACCGGGGTGGACGCCCTGGCCGTCGCCGTCGGCAGCAGCCACGCGATGACCGAACGCTCCGCGACCCTGGACCACGCGCTCATCGAACGCCTCCGGGAGGCCGTGCCCGTACCTCTGGTGCTGCACGGTTCGTCGGGCGTCGGCGACGACGACCTGCGACAAGCCGTCCAGGCGGGCATCGTGAAGATCAACATCGGTACCGCTCTCAACGTCGCGTTCACCGGCGCGGTCCGCGAGACGCTGGCGGAGCGCCCCGACCTGACCGACCCCCGCCCCTACGTCGCCCAGGGCCGGGACAAGATGGCGGAGACGGTCCGGGTCCTGCTCGGTGTGCTGAGCGGCTGAGCGGCTGAGCGGGGCCGAGGCCGACGAGCTGATCCGACGATGCCGATGCGCTGCCCTGCCCTGTCCTCCATGGTGCGAGGATCCGGCCGGTCTCAGTCCGCGGCCGGTGCGGCGGCGATGGCGTCGGCGAGGGCGGCGGGCTGTGACAGGAACGGGGAGTGGGAGCAGTCGAGTTCGGTCACGGCGGCCGGCGTGGCCGAGACCGCGTCGATCTCCTTGATGATGCGGCGCTGGAGCGCCGCAGGGACGACGTTGTCCCGGCCGCAGACCACGTACGAGTGGGGGATGCCGCCGTAGCGCTGTGCGGTGACGGTCAGTTCCGCGCCGGGGAACCACGGCAGGAACCAAGGCATCGGTGTAGCCGCGTACTGAATCCCGGTCAGTTCTATGCAGGCGATTCGGATATAGGCGAGTCGTTCCTCGATCGGACGTCTTTGAGCTTGGTCGGTTTTCCGGCTGGATCGAATGAGCGGTGGAAGGTGAAGGCGTACGGTGCCGCGCTGTGGCCGTCGAGGTACTCCAGCCTGGAAACCCCGTCCTGCCAGGTGGGTATCGAGCCGTCGGCGACCCACCAGAACACGTAACCCGGGTGTTCCGTCCTCTCGAACCAGTCATAACGCCTGTTGAGCGCCGCGCGGTGCGGACCGGTGTAGACGGCGTCGAAGGCGGATCGCAGGTCGGTCCAGAGCGAGAGGGTCGCTATCAGGGCGGTGGTTTCCTCGGTGCGGCCTTTTTCGTACCAGGCCGGAGCGGTGAAGGCTCCCCATTCGCCCCAGTCCCACTCGAACAATGTGCCCTGGCTGCTGTCCGCTGCCTCAGCCTGAGCGATATATCCGGGATGCCCTCCGATCTCCCGGTAAATGGCTTCGCCGCTTTCATGGAACTCCCGAGGGAGAGGTGCGGGATCGTTGAGTGGCGACTTCAGGACGCCGAATGTGTACAGAGCGAGATGAGGCATGTGTCTCTCTTTGGCGGAGGGGTCTGGTAGGGAATTCCTGACGGTCTCGCAGGCTGGAAGCGCACTCGACTCGGTGTCGAGGACGGCGTGGGCCTTGGCCCTGGCGAAGCCGGGAGGGAAGGGCGATTCCTCCCGGTCAGGCGACGGTGCGGCAGGATCGCTAGGAAACAGGTGCAGTGAGAACCGAGTCGTCGCCGGTGCCCCAAATTCCGCGGATTTGACGCTTGGTGATTTTCCAGCCCTCGTCCGTCCGGCGAAGAGTGTCGTCGTAGTTGCCGCCGAGGATGTACTGCCCGCTGCCGGCCGCCTCTTCGCGCACGTGCTGAGCGATGAAGGTGGAATGCGTGGTGGCGGTGGCGGTGTCGGCTGTGAAAGTGATGTGGACGTTGCCCACGAGGTGTTGGGTGGCGTCAAAAGGCTCAAGGAATCCCTTCGCCCCTGCGGTAATCGCCTCGCGGCCGGCGACGCTTGCATTCATGTACTCGCCGACGGCTTCCGGGGCGTAGCAGGTCGCAAGCAGATCCCAGTCGCGGTTATCCATGGCGCGCGACGGTATAGATCAGTTCGGTGATGGCGGCCCTGTCGAGGAGGTATCGGATGGAACCGGATTCTGCGGTGACAGTCATCATGCTTTTCCCTGGGGAGGTGTGTATGCGCTTGAGGTCGCGATCTCGGGCCGGCCGCCGGATTTCTGGTGAGCTGATGGGCGATACCAGCCTGGCGATATCAGGGAAGGCGGCTTCCTGATATGTGCCAGGAACTGCGTGGTTCAGTGGTGGGGGAGGGGCGGGGCGGCGACATGTCCGTCGGCGCGTTCCAGTACGACGACGGGGATCTGCCTGTCGGCGGCGGCTTCGAACTCGGCGAACTTCGGAACGAGAGCTATCTCTTTCGCCCAGAGCCGTTCGCGTTCCGCGCCCTCGGCGAGCCGGGCCACGACCGGCACGGTCTCCGTGCCCACCTCGACTGTGGCCTGCGGGTTGGCCATGAGGTTGTGGTACCAGACGGGGTGGCGGGGGCTGCCGCCGTGGGTCCCGAAGATGGCCCAGCTGTCGCCGACCGGCTGGTAGAACAGCGGGCTGATCCGCTCGCGGCCGGTCCTGGCCCCGGTGTGATGCACCAGGATGAGCGGCATGCCCTGCTCGTCGAACCCGGGGAACCGGGGCGGAACGGGGCGGCCCGCGGCGAACTCCTCCTCGCTGCTCCAGGGCACGTACCCGGCGTTGGCTCGGAATTCGGCGATGATCTGTTCGTTCCAGCCGCCGGCGGCTGGGGTCTTGGTCTCGTGGGCGGTGGTGGTCGACGGGTCGGGCACGGCATCACCTTCGTTATCCGGAGCACTTGCTCCACAACGTAGCACGGTGCGGAACATGCGCTCCGCATAAGGGGGATATGCTCGTCCCATGGCAGGGGACGAGACAGAAGGCACCACCCGGCGCCGCGCGCCGCGCGTGGACGCGATCCGCAACCGGGAAGCGATCATCGAGGCCGCCGCCGGCGTACTCGCCGAGCAGGGCACCGCGGTGGACGTCCGTGAGATCGCCCGCCGCAGCGACGTGGGCATGGGCACCCTCTACCGGCACTTCCCGAAGAAGGAAGACCTCGTCCGTACCGTCCTGCACAGGGACTTCTCGAAGTGGGCGGAGTCCGCGCGCCGGGCGGCGATCGACGCCGAGGACCCCTGGGCGGCGCTGGCCGACTTCTACCAGCAGGCGCTCACCGGTTACGCACACCACCGCGCGACCATGGAGAACTTCGCACTGACCTGGTCGGAACCCAATGTGGAAGGCATCCAGCAGCTCCGCCTCGTCATCGAGGAACTGTGCGCCCGCGCCCACGCCGCGAACCTGCTGCGGCCCGGCGTGACCGCCGACGACCTGCTGCTCCTACTGGTCTCACTGGGCCGCGCCGTCCAGCTCACCGACCAGTGCCGCCCGCACATGTGGAACAGGCTGCTGCACCTCTCCCTCGACGGCCTGCGCGCCGACCACCGCGAACCGCTCCCCACCGGCCCCGCGCCCGATATCCACCGCCCGTACGCGGACCGGCAATCCCCATCCGGACCAGGAAAGTCCGCACCCTCCGCGGCCCGTTCGTGACCGTCGGAGAGGAGAGCCGGCCCTCGGACTCGTGCTTTATCCCCCGTGAACGTTCATCGGCGCTGATGCTGGTGCTGTTCTCGGGCTGAGGATAAAGCGCGAGCCCAGGTGGTACGGCGTCTGTCACCTATCGGTCACTGCACCGCTTCGCCTTGGCGCGGTAGGCGGTCGCCTTCTTGTCATAGGCCCGCGCCTTCTTCTTATAGGCGACGGCCTTCTTCTTATGACCCAGCAACATCTCGTGCCGCGCCTTGGCCGTGTAGGTGTCGGACTTCTGCGCGTACACGTTCGCCTGGTGTATGAGCTTGGCCGGGTTGCAGCGGGTCTTGCCGGCGGCCGTCGCCACCGGCGCCGATGCGGTCGCGGTGACGGCGGTGCGCGGCGCGGCGCTCGCCGAGGACGTGCCGAGGGCGACCGGCCCTGTCACGGCCACCACCCCGATGGCTACGGACGCGATGACGCGGCTGAAGCTACGCATATGGTCGAGATCCTCCATCCGATGTGTGTACAGGGCCGGGAGTCCTGCCCCTGCCCCTGTCTTCGCCGGCGGCGTGCTCGATGCCGTCGGCTGCCTCGGATGGTAGGTTCCGTCGCTTCCCGGGCGATGCGCGCGATGGCCCAAGCCGTATGAGTTGCCGGGCTCTTGACGACCGGTCCGGACCTGTGCGGTCTGGATCTCCACGGTCCTGGTGCATACGGCCCGGGGCCCGAACCGGTGGACCCCGGGACGGCTCCGGTCGGCGGTCAGGGCTGCACGCTGATCTCGCCGATGCCGGTGCCGATGGCGCCGCAGTGCGCGGTGGACTGGCTGGACTGCCCGGCTGGAGCGTGACGTGCTCGCCGTCCACGTCCGGTGCCCAGCCGCACACGAGGTGCACCCAGAAGGTCTGCGGCGCGGCGCCGTTGTTCTGGCACAGCGCGTACCCCGTGTAGTCGTCATTGGCATGCTTGCCGGTCTGGCAGGAAAGGCCGGGCGGGGTGGCCGCCGCGGGCGTCGCCGGGGCGACGAGCGCGGTCAGCCCGGCGAGAGCGGCCCCGGCCAGCACGGTCCTGGAAGCGCGGGTGACGTACTTGTTCACGGTCTTCTCCTCTTGAAGTCCGAAGGCGTTGGCGTGGGGAGGCATCCGGACGCGGACGTGTGCGGTCGGATGCGGCCTGATGCGGCCGGGCGCGGGCGGGTGCACGGCCCGGTTGGCGCCGCGGCCCGGTCGGTGCCGCGGCTCGGTTGGCGTCGGTCCTGACGCGCCGGGCCGCGCCGCCCTGACGGTTGCGTACATCCGGGTGCGTCTGCGCGCATCCGGATGCATCATCCGGTGTACGGATCCGCAGTGCCGCCGGATCCCCCGTTCACGTACACCTTCCGCCCGGCCGAGCCGTCGCGGTACCTCACAGAAGTCAGGGTGGGACGGGAGGCCCGGCAGCCACGGCCGTACGCGCACGGCCTGTCCATCTGACGGTGGAACTGTGGTGGCGCCGACGCGCGGCCCGTTCTCACCATGGATCATGGACCATGCGCCGCGCTCTCTCCTCTCCATCCTTCCCTTCCTCCTCCCCACTGCCGCCGACGCCACTGACACGCAGTCAGCGCCCGGCTTCCCGCTCGTCACCGGGCCTGCCGGGGAGCTAGGTGGGCCCGCCAGGAGGCTCGACGGACTCGTCCGGAAGCCCGGCGGAACCGCCGTGGGGCCCGCCGCGACCGCATGGCACGACGGCGGCGTTGAGCACGCCGCGTACCAGGGGTGAGCGGTGTCCGACACCGCACCCGCATTGGACGCGGCGCCAGCCTCTGCCGACGCTCCCGCGCGGGCGCGGGAGCGTGACGCGCGCGGAGGGCCCGGCCATACGGTGCTCATGGCCGCGGTCGTCGCCCTGCCCGCCGTAAAACTCGCCTACACCGTCGGCGGCGGGGAAGCGGCGACCGAGGTGCTGACCGGACTGGAACCGGGCAACTGGCCCGACGTGCTCATCGGCATGCTCCTGTCCAGCGCGCCGCTCACCGCCGTGCTCGCCGTCGTCCTCTCCCGCATGGTCTTCGCCTACTTCGCCGCGAAGGGGGCCGTACCGCACGCCCGGTCGTTCGCCGCCACCTTGCGCGTGGTGGCCCTCGCCGCGGTCAATCCGCTGGCGGTCGGCATCGTCGTGGCCGTCCTGTTCGGCCCGTGGTGGGGGACGGCCACCGGGCTGACGGCCTGTCTGCTGCGCCAGGGGATCGTCGCCGAGTACCGGATGGGCCGCCGCGGCCCCGGCGGACGCCGACGCCGCGCCGCCGGGGCGCCGCGCACATGGGGCCACCGGCTCGCCGGCGCCGAGCAAGGGGCGGCCCTGATCCTGGCGGTCCTCGTGCTGCCCGTCGCGGCCTTCGCGTCCGCCCTGGACGGCAGGGCCTGGGCGCCCCTCGTCGACTGCGCCGTCGACACCGGCCACGGCGGTACTTCGGACCGGCTGATCGAACTCGGCCGGAAGGGCAGCGGCGTCGTCGGCTGGTCCCTCGCCCACCACGAGGTCGTCAACGGCACTGCCTGTGCCGTCGCCGAGACCCGTGTCGTACACCCGCCGTGGTGGGAGCGCTGAGCGTACGAGCAGGTCCCGGCAACGTACGGCCACGTTCCGGCCCCGTCCGTAGCCGGCTTCGCACAGGTTTAAGCGTTACTCGGCTGAGCAACTAATTACTCATGCGAGTAACAAAGGAAATGAGCGAGGCGGCCGAGCCGCCCACCGGCGCGTCCGAGCGGTCGCTCGCCGCGAGTGCGCGGCGAGCACAGATCGTGGAGGCGGCCATCGAGACGCTGGCCGAATACGGTTACGGGCAGACGACGTTCGCGCGGATCAAGCAGCGGGCGGGGATCTCCAGCACCCGGTTGATCTCCTACCACTTCGACACCAAGGGGCAGTTGATGGACGCCGTCCTGGAAGAGGTCGGGTTACGTGCGCACCGGTCGATCTCGCAACGCGTCGCGGGTGAGACCTCGGCGCTCGGGGCGCTCACCGCCCGGATCGAGGCCCAGTTGGAGTGGGTGGCCCGCAATCCGTCCTCGGTACGGGCGATGTCCGAGATCTGCCTGAACGAGCGGGACGCCGAGGGGGCGTTGCGCTACGGCATGGAGGTCACGGCGCGGGCGAACGTCGACGCGCTTGAGCCGATCCTGCGCGCGGGGCAGGAGAGCGGGGAGTTCCGCCAGTTCGACACGGGGCTGATGGCCCTCACCCTGAAGTCCGCGATCGACGCGGCGATCGTCCGCATGGCGCGCCCGCCGCGCCTGTCCCTGGCCCAGTGCGTCCGCGAACTGACTGCCCTGGCCCGGCTCGCCACCAGGCAGGAGCCGTGACCGCCCGCGCCGAGCGCCCAGGCAGCCGCCGACTGCTGTTCCAACTGGTATGGGACGTGGGCGCGCCACGGCTACAACTACGGCTACAACTACGGCTAAAACTATGGCGACATCATCAGGACCTCGCCTGCGCGCCCGAAGGACACCCACCATGGAGATCACCCAGCGACCCGCCCCGCCCACCGGCCTGCGCCGCCTGCTGTTCCGGGCGCCCATCCGCCTCTACCGACTGCGCCTGGGCTGGCTCTTCGGCGGTCGGCTGCTCCTGCTGAACCACACCGGACGCGTCTCCGGCAAGCGTCGCCAAGTCGTCATCGAAGTCGTCGAACACGACCGGACCGACAACAGCTACGTGGTGTGCTCCGGCTTCGGCCCCACCGCCGCCTGGTACCAGAACCTCCTCGCCACGCCCCGGGCCAGTATCCAAGTCGGCCTGCGCACCATCCCCGTCACCGCGCATCCGCTCGGCACGGACGAAGGCGGCGACTTCATGGCTCGCTACGCACCGCGCCACCCGAAGGCCGCGCGCAAACTCGTGCGCTTCATGGGCTTTTCCGTCGACGGCACACCAGAGGACTACCGTGCGGTCGGCCGCCAACTGCCCTTCGTACGCCTCACTCCACGCCGGCCGTGAAGCTGCCGCCTGTCCGCAGGCAGCCCCGTACCGACACAGCAAGACCTGTCCGTTCCTGATCGAAGAGGCGCGCCCGGCCCCTTACCGCTCGATTTCAGATGTGAACGCAACTGATCGGCTTTGTAAGGAGTTTCTGCGTGGCCGCTGAGGTGCCATAGGCTGCCGGACAGCGAACGGGGGGACGGTATGAGCGGCAGTGGCACAGAAAAGACCGGCTCGGGAGCTGGCTCGGGAAATGACGGTCCGGGGAGGTGCGACCCGGCAAAAGGCGACACGGTCGACAATCAGATCTCCGGCGGACGTGCGCATAACGTCGTGCAGAGCGGAACCATCTCCAGTCTGACCTTTACTGAGGCGCCGCCGCGTCGCGTTTTCCCGCCGGTGATCATCTCTGTGGCGTTCCTCGCCGTCATGGGCGTTGTCGTCGGTGTCTTGATCGCGGTTCTCAACCACCGGATGCCCTTGGCGGAGCATCAAGCGCTCAAAAACAGTCCCGGCGTCGCGCCGCGACCGAGTCCGGCCGACGTGAGGACTTCCCCATCGCCCTCCGCTCCTTCCGCGGGGTCTCCTGCGGCGCCCGGGGAAGCGGCCGCCCCCGGAAGGGAAGCCGCGCTACCGAACGGCCAGGACGAGGAGGCGAGTTCCAGGGAAGCGACGGCGCGGAAGTCTCAGCCGTCGCCTGCCGAACCGTCCGCGAAGCCGAACCCGTCATCGGCCACCACGTGGAAAATCGTGGCGCAGGAGGAGGCGAGGCTTGGACAGGAGATCGTCAACGGCGCGGCATGCGGCCCCTCTTCGCTGTGCGCATACCGCCAGGCGGGGCATC
Source organism: Streptomyces sp. NPDC050617 (assembly GCF_040654795.1). NCBI lineage: Bacteria > Bacillati > Actinomycetota > Actinomycetes > Kitasatosporales > Streptomycetaceae > Streptomyces > Streptomyces sp. NPDC050617. The sequence continues at coordinate 169,562 of NZ_JBFAIS010000015.1, forward strand.
AAGGACGGTATGACTTTCCCGCTCCGGACAGCGGGCCGCCAGGGAAGACCTGCTACAGCTTCCCGAGCGGCGACCCCGGATTCGTCTCCGTCTTCAATGGCCGTGGGTATTCGTACTGGGCTTACGAGAAGCCGAAGTGCGGAGGGGAAAGGCGGCTCATCAGTCCCACAACCAGAAATTATCAGGATCTCGACATCGCCTTCCGGTCGTACGTTAAGGCTTAGCTGCCTGCGAGGGCGTCAAGGAAGCCAAGTGCTGGGTGCCATATGACACCCGGCGTGGCGTCGAGGGCGAGGAAAGCGAAGGGACTAATTTCATTACGACGCACTGCTGCCAGAACTCGTACGTGTCCGGCACGTTGGCGGGGGAAGCCGATGAAGTACGCGTTGTGCTGAACGTGGTCCCCGGCCATCGCCCGTACGGTCTTCCGCGTCCGTACGGCGGTGTCGGCGACCGCCCCCTCGGACAGCCCCGACAGATGCTTCAGCAGATCCGCCGAGAGCTTGAACCCCACGGACATCGGCGCCGCGTCGAACTGCCGCGCCACGACGTCCCCTTGCCCGGCCGGACCGTTCGAACACCCGCTTCGCGAGGTGCTTGGTGCTGCGCCCAGACGGTCCGCGGACTGTGGTCAGGCGCCGTCGGGCAGCGGAGCGGCCGGGCTGACCAGGCCGGTGGTGCGCAGCTCGTGCCAGAACGCGGCCGGGACGGTCTCGTTGAGGGCGGCGGTGTCCTCGGCGATGCGGCTGGGCCGGGTCGCGCCGGGAACGGCGGCGGCCGCGACCGGGTGGGCCAGGGAGAACTGGAGGGCGGCGGCCTTGATGGAGACGCCGTGCCTCTCGGTCAGGGCCTTGAGGCGGGAGACCTTCTCGACGATCTCCGGCGGGGCCTGCTGGTACTCGAAGTGGGCGCCGCCGGCGAGGACGCCGGAGCTGTAGGGGCCGCCGACGACCATGTCGACGTTCTGCTCCTGGGCCATGGGCAGCAGCCGTTGCAGGGCGTGCTCGTGGTCGAGGAGGGTGTAGCGGCCGGCGAGGAGGAACCCGTCCGGCCGCGGCTCGTCGAGGGCGAGGGTCAGCTCGATGGGCTCGGTGCGGTTCACGCCGAGGCCCCAGCCCTTGATGACGCCCTCGTCGCGCAGCCGCGACAGCACACGGAAGGCGCCGGTACGGGCCTCCTCGAACTTCTGCAGCCACAGGTCGCCGTGAAAATCCTGGGCGATGTCGTGGACCCAGACGATGTCGAGCCGGTCGGTGCCGAGCCGCTTGAGGCTGTCCTCGATGGAACGTTCGGCGGCCTCGGCGGTCCACGAGTGGAGGATCTTGTTGGGGTTGCCGTGCTCGAACAGGCCGCCCTTCTCGCCGAGGTCGCGGGCCCCCTCCTCCAGCTCGTCGAGGACGACCCGGCCGACCTTGGTCGACAGGACGTAGCTGTCGCGGGGCTTGGTGGACAGGACCTCGCCCAGGCGGGACTCCGCGAGGCCGGCGCCGTAGAACGGGGCGGTGTCGTAGTAGCGGATGCCCTGGTCCCAGGCGGCCTCGACGGTGGCGGTGACCTCCTCGTCGGGGATCGCGCGGAACATGTTGCCGAGCGGGGCGGTACCGAAGCCGAGGCGGCCGGGGAGGATTTCCTTGAGGGACATGACGGTGCCCTTTCGGTCGGTGGAGCCGGGGTGCGATGACATCCCCGGCGCGCACAATAATTGCAGACGCCTGGTAATGCAAACGATTGCCACGCGGGAGCGATCGATCAGGGCTCGGCAGGGACGGCGGTACGCCCCTTGGCCTGGTCGGGTGCGGGGGCCCCGGTCGGCGGCGGCGCTGTGAAGGCGACGTGTTCGGCGGTGCGGGCGCGCCGGTGGAGGCGGGCGGCGACCAGGGCGAGCAGCAGGGCTGTGCCGGAGAGGGCGGCGCCGACCCAGTTGGGGGAGGTGTAGCCGAGGCCCGCGGCGATCACGACGCCGCCGAGCCAGGCCGCGAGGGCGTTGCCGAGGTTGAAGGCGCCGATGTTGGCGGCTGAGGCCAGGGTCGGAGCGGCCGAGGCATGGTCGAGCACCCACTTCTGCAGCGGCGGCACGGTCGCGAAGCCGAGGGCGCCGATCAGGGAGAGGGTGACCGCGGCCAGTACCTTGCTGTGGGCGGTCACGGTGAACAGCAGCAGCGTGGCGGTGAGGGCCGCGAGGGTGGTGAGGAGCATCGGTATGAGCCTGCGGTCGGCGAACGTGCCGCCGAGGAGGTTGCCCAGGAACATGCCGATGCCGAAGAGGACGAGCAGCCAGGTCACCGTGGCCTCGGTGTAGCCGGCCACCTCGGTCATCATCGGGGTGATGTAGGTGATCGCGGCGAAGACGCCGCCGTAGCCGAGGACGGTCATGGCCATGGCCAGCCACACCTGCGCATTGCGGAAAGCGGCGAACTCGGTGCGTACGGACACCGAATCGGGCCGTCCCGTATCGGGCACCAGCTTGGCGACGCCGAGGAAGCCGATGACGCCGAGCGCCGCGACGAGGATGAACGTGACGCGCCAGCCGGCGGCGTGGCCGATGTACGTACCGCCGGGGACGCCGACGATGTTGGCCACGGTCAGGCCCATGAACATCAGGGAGATGGCCGAGGCTTTCTTCCGCGGAGCGACGAGGCCGGCCGCGACCACGGAACCGATGCCGAAGAACGCGCCGTGCGCCAGGGAGGCCACGATCCGGCCGATGAGCATGACGCCGAAGTTCGGCGCGAGGGCGGACAGCGCGTTGCCGATGACGAACAGCGTCATCAGGAACATCAGCATCTTCTTGCGGGACACCTTGGTGCCGAGGGCGGTCAGGAGCGGCGCGCCGAACACGACGCCCAGGGCGTAGCCGGAGACCAGCCGGCCGGCAGTCGGGATGGTCACGCCGAAGTCGCCCGCGACCTGGGGCAGCACACCCATGATCACGAATTCGGTGGTGCCGATCCCGAAGGCTCCGATGGCGAGGGCCAGGAGCGCGAGAGGCATGGGAGCTACCTTCCAGGTGCTTGCATCGGGTGCTTACAGCGCTGGACGATAATTGCACACGCCGGTTAAATCAAGCGCGCATTGTTTATGTATGCATATACCGCTGTGTGCAACGACTGAGGGTGGCCTGTGGCCTGTGGCCTGCACTGGAATGGCGCGCTCGCCCGTCCGGCGAGGCGAGGCGAGCGAGGCGATTGCGATGGCTGAACGGTCAGGGCTTCAGGGCTCGATGACCACCTTGATCGCGCCGGCCTTGCGGTCGGCCGCGACGCGGAAGGCTTCGCGCGCGTCCTCGATCGGGTACCGATGGGTGATGAGTGCGTGTGCGATGTCCGGCTGCTCGGCCAGCATGGCCGCGACCTCCCCGACTTCGCGGACCCCGTCGTGCCGGCCGTAGGCGATGCTGTTGATGTACGTCAGCTCCTTGACCTGGCTCACGGCGCTGCCGGGCACCGGCATCGTGTCCATGTACACGCCCAGTGAGACGATCCGGCCGCCGCGCCGTGCGGCGTCGGCGGACCGGGCCAGGCTCGAATCGCCGCCCGCCGCGTCGATCACCACGTCGTACGCGCCGTTCGGCCGGCCGGCTCCCAGCTTCTCGGCGGCCGCCAGCTGATGGGGATGGCGTGCGTCCACATCGACGTCGATCCCTCGATACCGGGCCGCGGCGGCGGCCAGCAGCCCGATCGTGGCCCCGCCGACCACGAGCAGACGTTCCCCCGGCCGTACGCGCGCCCGGCGCAGCGCGTGCCAGGCGACCGCGCCGGGCTCGATCAGGCAGGCGTCCCGTGCGGCCAGCCGCGGCGGCAGCTCCAGCAGCGTGTACTCCGGCACCACGACTGTTTCGGCCATGCCCCCGTCGATGAAGACGCCGAGATTCCCGTGGCCGGGTTCCACGCATCGCTGCGGATGTCCGGCCCGGCATTCCTCGCACGTTCCGCCGTAGAGGGTCGGCTCGACGAAATAGGCCCTGCCGGTGTCGTCGACCCCGGCGAACTCGTGGCCGTAGACGAATCCGGTGATGCCGGCGCCGACGAACTGCACATCGGTGCCGCAGATCCCGGCGGCGGCCACCGAGATCCGTACCCCCGCTCCGTCCGGCGCCCCCTCCGGTTCGCCGACCTCCACGGTACGGATTCCGGCGTCGGTGTTCACGACCGCGCGCATGCTCGGTTCTCCCTGGTGCTCTGTGGGCGTCGCTCCGCGGGCGTGGTCGCCCGGCAGGCGTGACGCCGTCCCGGTTCTCGGGTGCCAGCGTCCGCGTCAAGGGGGTGAGCGGGCCTCACCCCATCGGGGTGATTGGATCGCCACCATGGAACTTGCCGACGGCGCGCGACACGCGGCCGGGCGCCCACCCCGCCCGGGTACGGGCCGGGTGCGGCGACCCGCGCTGTACGAGCGGCTCTCGGCCGCGGGCCGGGTGACCGTGATATCGGCCCCGGCCGGCAGCGGGAAGACCGTCCTGGCCAAAGAGTGGGCCGACCAGGCGGGCGGCGCCGACCGGGTCGCCTGGACGGCGGTCGGCCCCGACGGGCGTGATCCGCAGCGGTTCTGGCTGTCGGTGCTCGACGCGCTGCGTGCCACGGTCGCGGGGGCCACGCTGGTACGGGCGCTGACGGCGACGCCGGACCTGGACGGCTGGGAGGTCGTGGAACGACTGCTGACCGACCTGGCGCCGCTGACGGACCGGATCTGGCTGGTCATCGACGACGTGCACGAACTGGGCCCGGCGGAAGCGCGCCGGCAGCTCGAACTGCTGGTGATGCGCGCGTCGGCCGAACTGCGGTTCGTACTCGTCACCCGGCACGACGTACGGCTGGGGCTGCACCGCCTGCGGCTGGACGGTGAACTGACCGAGCTCGTCACCGCCGACCTGCGCTTCACACCGGAGGAGGCCCGGCATCTGCTGGCCGCGGCCGGAGTGACGCTGCCCGAGCCGTCGCTGGCACTGCTGCACGGCAGGACCGAGGGCTGGGCGGCGGGGCTGCGGCTCGCCGCCCTGTCGCTGGCCGGGCACCGGGACCCGGAGCGGTTCGTGGCCGAGTTCTCCGGCAGCGAGCGGACGGTGGCCGAGTACTTGCTGGCCGAGGTGCTGGAACGGCAGCCCGGTCCGGTGCGGGAACTGCTGCTGCGGACCTCGGTGCTGGAATGGGTGAGCGGCGAACTCGCCGACGCGCTCACCGGCGGCAGCGGCGCCGAAGGGGTCCTCCAGGACCTGGAGCGGGCCAACGCGTTCGTGTTCTGCCTGGACGCCTCGCGATCCCGGTTCCGCTACCACCGGCTCTTCGCCGATCTGCTGCGGCTCGAACTGCGCCGCACCGCGCCGGACCAACTGGCCGCGCTGCACCGCACCGCCGCCGGATGGCTCGCCGGGCACGGACACCCGGTGGACGCGATCCGGCACGCCCAGGCCGCGGGGGAGTGGCGCCTGGCCACCCGCCTGCTGGCCGACCACTGGGCCGCGCTGTACCTGGACGGCCGGACGGCCACCACGCACGAGCTGCTCACCGGCTTCCCCGACGAGGCGGCCGCGGCGGACGGTGAGCTCGCCGCCCTGTTCGCCGCCGACGAGCTCGCCCATGGATCGGTGACGGCGGCACAGCGGTACCTCGGCCTGGCGGAACGCCGCGAGCCGGAGGCGCCCGCCGACCGGCACGACCACCTGCGGCTCCTGCTCGGCATCGTCCGGCTGATGCTGGCCCGCCGGCGCGGGGACCTGCCGGCCGCGGCCGAGCAGGCGCGACAGGTGCAGCGACTGACCGAGGCCGAGGCCGGGGCCGGGGCCCGCCGGGCCGGGGCCGCCGACGCGACGCGGCCCCGGCTTGAGGAGGACCTGCGGGCGCTGGCGCTGACCAGCCTCGACAGCAGCGAGTACTGGACAGCCAGCTTTGCCGAGGCCCGGCGGCACCTGAAGCTGGGCCGGGTACTGGCCCGGCGGACCGGGCGGCCCTATCTGGAGTTCAGCAGCCTGGCCTACCAGGCGGCCAACGAGTTCTTCCTCTCCTTCGACCTGGCGGCCGACCACGGCATGCGGGCGGTGAACCTGGCCCGGCAGCACGGCTGGACCGAGGAACCGGCCGCCGGGGCGGCCTACATGACCCTGGGCGCGGTACGAGCCTGGCAAGGACGGCTCGACGAGTCGGAACAGTGGGTGCGGCGCGCCGAACACACCATCAGAGCCGCCGCCCAGCCGCTGGCCGGGATGGGAATCTGCCATGTCCGCGCGACCCTGGCGTCGGCGCGCGGCCGGAACACGGAGGCGCTGGCCGCCTTCGAGGCGGCCGAACAGCTGTCCGGACTCCTGGCCGCGCCGAACCCCGTGGCCACATCGATGCACGGCTTCCAGTTGCAGACCCTGGTCCGCCTGGGGGAGACGGAGCGCGCCGCGCGGGTCCTGAACGGGCTCGACCGCGGAGACCGGGAGAAGGCGGAGATGCGGATCGTACTGGCGATGCTACGGCTCGCCCAGGACGACCCGCACGCCGCGGTCACCGCCCTCGCGCCGGTCCTGGACGGTTCCGCGACGCTCATCTGGCGGGCCTGGTCGGCGCAGGCGTTCCTGCTGGAAGCGATCGCCCGGGACAGGCTGGAGGACCCCGCGGCGGCCGAACGCGCCCTCGAACGGGCACTGGACCTGGCCGAGCCCGACGGCGTACTGATCTGGTTCCTGCTGCATCCGGCCCACCACCTGCTGAGCAGGCACCACGCGCACCGCACCCGGCATGCCGCCCTCATCACCGCCATCCGGAACCTGTCCGCCGGAAGCGGCCCCGCGGACACATGGACCGCGCCGCCGCTGGAGCCGCTCAGCCACAGCGAGATGCGGGTGCTGCGCTACCTGCCGACCCACCTGCCCGCACCGGAGATCGCCCGAGAACTGTCCGTATCGCGCAACACCGTCAAGACCCACCTGCGCAACGTCTACCGCAAACTCGGCGCGCACGGCCGAGCCGAAGCAGTCGCCCGCGCCCGTGCCCTGGGCCTGCTCGCACCGTTCGCCCGCCCGCTGTGACGCGCAAACCGCACCTCACGGCTTCTCGACCCTCGTCGCGGACGCCGGGACGCGCGGTCGACCAAACTGCTGCTCCGCCCGCACCCCTCGCCGCCACGGCCAGGCCGCTATCGTCGCCAGATGTCTGAAGCTCCTGAGAAGTTCGACACGGCGATGACCACGTGGCAGGAATGGCAGGACGCCCCCTGGGGGCGGCTGCGCTACTCGATCGCTGAGGCGAACCTGCTCGGCCACCTCGGCGGCCCGGGCGGCGATCCGCTGCGGATACTCGACCTCGCCGGCGGCGACGGCGGCGACGCCATCCGCCTCGCGGCCCGCGGGCACCATGTCACCATCGTCGACTACGCGCCCGCCATGCTCGCCGCGGCTCGCGAACGCGCCGAGGCGGGCGGCGTGACAGAACTGATCGACTGCGTCGAGGCCGATGCGACCGACCTGCCCCGCGACCTCGCCGACGGGGAGTTCGACGTCGTGCTCTGCCACAACCTCCTGCAGTACGTGGACGACGTACCGGGCACTCTCGCCGCGGCGCTCGCCCCGCTGAAGCCCGGGGGACTGATCTCCGTCATGGCGATCAACCGGCATTCAGCGCCCTTGAACATCACCGTCCGAGAGGGGGACCCCGCGGCCGCGCTCGCCGCACTCGAAACCGATCAGGCCCGGACCCGGATGTTCGACTCGGCGCTGACACTCCACACGGCCGAAGAGATCATCCCCAGCCTGCGGAAGCTCGGGTGCAGGGACATCGCCCACTACGGCATCCGCAGCTTCTGCGACTACATCACCGACGACGCGCGCAAATACGAACCGGATTTCTACGCGGACCTCGAACGCCTCGAACTCGCCACCACCGCCCGTCCGCCCTACATGCACACCGCCCGGCTCTTCCAGCTCACGGCCTGGAAGCAGAGCGACTGAAGTCGGTTGGACCGGCCGTCTCGGTTCAGGCGTCTCGGCCCGGCTGTTGGAGCATGCGCAGGGAAGGACGTCGGCGACGTCTGTTTCGTCGGCGTATCAGCGAGGGGGCCGAGGGCCGGGCCGGAGCCGGGTGGCCTGGAGGGAACCGAGCAGATCGAGGGACTGGGCGCTGGGGCTGCCTGGTTCGGCGTGGTAGATGACGAGCTGCTGGCCGGGGGCTTCGCGTACGTCGAAAGCCTGGTAGGTGAGGGCGAGGGGACCGACGTCCGGGTGGAGGAGGCGTTTGGCGTCCTGGGTCTTGCCGCGCACGGTGTGGGTGTCCCACAAGCGGGTGAAGTCCGCGCTGTGCTCGGTGAGGGTGCGGACCAGTTCACGCAGCCGTGGGTTGTCCGGGTCGAATCCGGTGGCCTCGCGAAGATTGGCGACGGCGGCGTGCGCTGCCCGGTCCCAGTCCGTGTAGAAGCTGCGGCCCGCGGGGTCGAGGAAGATCATGCGGGCCAAGTTGTCCGCCGGCTCGAACGGGGCGTAGAGGGCATCGGCCAGGGCGTTGGCGGCCAGGAGGTCCAAGGTCCGGCTCATGACGAACGCCGGAGTGTTCGAGTAGCCGTCCATCAGCTGGCGCAGCGCCGGGCTGACCCGCTCGGCGGCATGGACGGCGAGCCGGTCGTTCGGTACGGCCCCGGCCAGCCGGTACGCGTGCGCGCGGGCGTCCGCGTCGAGGCGCAGCGCGCGGCTGAGCGCGTCGACCACCTGGGGTGAGGGATTGCGCTCGCGGCCCTGTTCCAGGCGGGTGTAGTAGTCGGCGTTCACTCCGGCCAGGACGGCGACCTCCTCGCGGCGCAGTCCGGCGACTCTGCGGACCCCGTAGCTCGCCATGCCGACGTCCTCCGGCCGCAGGCCGGCACGGCGTATGCGCAGGAAGTCTCCCAGGCGGTTGTCGTCCATGTGTCCAGGCTAGGCGGCGGGTGCGGTGTGCTGCCTGGGTGTGCCGCACCCAGGCAGCACACGTCCTGGTTGACGGCCGCTGACCTGCCCAGACTCGGTGGAGCGGCGAGGGCCGCACCATTCGCCGCACCATTCGAGGAGAGGGGGCCGCCATGGCCGTCACCGTTGAGGGCGACCACGTCGACGTGGTCGGGATGTGGGTGACCGCGGATGGCCACATCCGCCAGGAGCTGCTGCCGGACGGCCGCTACGACGAAGCCCGCGGCGAGCGGCGCAGCGCGTACACCGGCCGGTACACGGTGACCGGCAGCCACCTCGACTACGTCGACGACACCGGGTTCACCGCCACGGGCGACATCCGGGACGGAGTGCTCTATCACGAGCACCTCGTGCTCTACCGGGAGCAGCAGCAGCCGTCGTAGAGGAGGCCGGGCCGGGCCGCGGCCCGGCTGGTCACCGGGGCGAATCCGACGTCCCCGGACCACGAAATTTCGGCACAGCAGTACAGCAGAACAGCAGTCAGCCGGCCAGTCGGTCTGCCAACCGGCCTGCCAGCCGGCCGGCATCAACGAGAATCGAGGACCCTGTCGATGGCAGGACGACGACTTGACGGCAAGGTCGCGCTGATCACGGGCGCGACCGGCGGCCTCGGCACAGCGACCGCCGAACTCTTCGCCCGCGAAGGCGCCCGGCTAGTGATCACCGACGTCGCCGAAGGACCCCTGCGGGACCTGTCCCACCGGATCAGGGAACGCGGCACGGAGGTCGTCGCGGCCCGCCTCGACGTCTCCTCCGCGCGGGAGTGGGACGAAGTGATCACCGTCGTACGCGACCGGTTCGCGACGCTGGACGTGCTCGTGAACCTCGCCGGCATCCTGGACTGGCCAGGCATCGAGGACACACGGGAAGAGGTCTGGAACCGCGTCATCGACGTGAACCAGAAAGGCACATGGCTCGGCATGAAGGCCGCGTTGCCGCTCCTGCGCGCGAGCGGCAACGCGTCGGTGATCAATACGTCGTCGGTACTCGGCCTCGTCGGAAGCGGTGCGGCCGCGGCCTACCAGGCGTCCAAGGGCGCCGTGCGCCTGTTGAGCAAGACCGCCGCCGTCGAATACGCCCGGCAGGGAGTACGGATCAACTCGGTGCATCCTGGCGTGATCGCCACGCCGATGATCCAGGAACTCCTGGACGACCAGGGCGACCAGCAGCCGGACATCCAACGCACCCCCATGCGCCGAGCCGGCCGCGCCGACGAGGTCGCACCCGCCATCCTCTTCCTGGCCTGCGACGACTCCTCGTTCATCACCGGCTCGGAACTGGTGGTCGACGGCGGGCTCACCGCGCACTGAACAACCCGGCCGTACGGCGCCCGCGTCGGCCGCCCGCCATGAACGCCGCGCCCCCCGTGAACCGCCAACGGCCCGGCCAGCCAGGACCGTTCACCGCGCCACGGAACAGCACACCAGAAGCCCCGTGCTCGTACTCACACTCACCTTTTCTCCAGGGACCGCACCGTGACATCTGCATCCACGCCCGCCGCCGCATCCGCCGAAGCATCCGAAGCATCCGGGGCGTACGAAGCGTCCGAAGCAACCGAATCCGCCGGGTTCGCCGAATCCGCCGAGTTCGCAGGGAAGACCGCCCTCGTCACCGGGGCCGCGCGCGGCGTGGGCAAGGAGACCGTGGCGCTCCTGCACGCCCGCGGAGCCCGCGTCGTCGCCGTCGACCTGAGCCCCGACATCACGACTCTGCCGGACGAGTTTCCCGGCGTACTCGCGATGCGCGGCGACATCGCACAGGAAGAGACCGCCGCCCGCGCGGTGCAGTCGGCCCTGGATGCCTTCGGAGGACTGGACATCCTGGTGAACAACGCCGGACGCATCCTGAACAAGTCCATCACCGAAACCACCGCCGAGGACTGGGACGCCGTGATGGCGGTCAACGCCCGCGGCGCCTTCTTCTGCGCCCGCGAAGCCTTCCGGGCCATGAAGAACCGCGGCGGCGGCGCCATCGTCAGCACCGGCTCCTACACCTGCACCGTCGCTCTGCCCGAAGGCGCCGCCTACAGCGCGTCGAAGGGCGCTCTGGCCCAACTGACCAAGGTGCTCGCCGTCGAGGGCGGGCCCCTGGGCATCCGCGCCAACCTTGTGGCCGCAGGCGTCATCGAGACCGACTTCCTCGACGCCATCCGCTCCGACAGCCGTGCGTACCTGGCGTCCTTCGCCGACGCGCACCCCCTGGGCCGAGTCGCGCAGCCCGAAGAGATCGCCGAGGTCCTGTGCTTCCTCGCCTCACCGCGCTCCAGCTTCATCACCGGCGCCGTGGTAGCCGCTGACGGCGGCTTCACCGCGGTCTAGCGAACCTCGCGCCCGGCTCCCATGCCCTGCTCCCGGCCGACCTCGGCGGCGACCCGCGGCGCATCGCCGTCGCGGGCGGCAGCGCGGGCGGGAACCTCGCCGCCGCCACCGCGCTGCGCGCCCGCGATCTCGACGGGCCGTACGTGGCCTTCCAGGCGCTCACCTACCCGGGCCTGGACGCCGGCGCGACCAGCGCCTCGATGCGGGAGTTCACTGATACCCCCGTCCTCAACCGCGCCGCCATGCGGCAGGGCTGGCAGTACTACGCGCCCCGGAGCCACTCCGCCCCGTACGCCTCCCCGCTCCGGGCCGACGACCTCGACGGCCTGCCGCCCACCTACGTGGCCGTGGCCGAGGTCGACCCGCTCCGCGCCGCCCTCCACCGCCGACAGACCCCGAGCCCGCCCGCGTGCTCCGGTGCTTCGGCGCATCCGCCGGCCTCGGGCGCGGCGGCGCTCGGTCTTCCTCCACCGTCGCGAAGCGCCCTTCGAGTCCGCCCCGGAGGGGTCAGGTGGGGGTGGGCGGCGTATCGGTGAAGAGGGTGCCCCGTCCCTCCGTCAGGTCCACCGGGCGCCAGGTGCGGCCGTCTTGAGACAGTGAACGGACCGCGGCGGCCTTGCCGGGGAAGGTGCGCAGGAGGGGGGCGCTGCCGGTGCGTTCGATGAGCCTGCGCATGGCGGGGGTGGGGCCGACCAGCAGCAGCTGCCCGCCGATGGAGTGCAGGCGCATGGCCTTGCGCACCAGGATGGCCAGCGCGTCGATGGTCAGCCGGTTCACGGCCGAGACGTCGACGATGACGGTGGACGCTGTGGCGTGGCAGCGGATCATGGCCGCCAGGCAGTCGACCGTCTCCCATGCGCCGTCGGGCAGCACGAGCAGGTGGTACGGGGCGGGCAGGGACAACGCATCGTGTCCTTCCAGGGACGGAGGGCCTCGGTCTATGGGCGCAGGGCCGGCGGCCCGGCGAAACGACGCGTCCTCCGTGCGAGGGGATTACCCGCGGTGCGGTCGCCCTACCCGTGTCCCGGGGCGCTTTTCATACGGTGTGCGCCGCCGGACGGAGCGCGCAGCCTGACGGAGTGCGCCGCCTGACGGTGTGCGCAGCGGCCCGGGGCGGCCGGTTCGTGGCAGTGGTGCCGCACGGAAGGAGCTTTCGGCGGTTCCGTCCAACTCTGTACTGCTCTGCGGAAACCACTCCACCTTCTGGCCAAATCCGTTGTGACGTATGCCACTTGAATGAACGAATGTGATCGCGCCTGCGATGGCTCACGCGCCACATGTGCTGGTCAGGGGTGCGTCCGACGAGCATGATCTTGCCCTTCGCTTACGGATGCTTGCGCAACGTGAGATTTCCCGGGAGAGGTATGAGTGGTTCGCGTCCGAAATCGCTTAGGTGGTGAGTGAGGCCAACAAACCCTCAGGGCACGCGAGTTGGCGTGCTCCTGCCTCGGCGAAAAGAGACCGTGATGCCCATCTCCCAGGGGAGCCCGCGTGAGCGACGATGACGTCCCCCCGGACGCCGCACCGACGGCGCGCCGCCCCCAGCTGACCCAGCCGGCCCCCGACTTCGTGGACCTTCCGATCGACTTCGAAGCCTTCTACCTGGGCCACCAGGAGTTCTTCCACACCTTCGCCGAGCTGCACCTCGGCAGCCGCGCCGCGGCCGAGGAATCCGTCCACCGCGTCTTCCTTGAGATCCGGGCCGGCTGGGACGACCTGCTCCAGGAAGAAGACCTGGAACAGCACACCCTCGCCGTTCTGCACCGGCACGTCACCACCCAGCTCGAGCGAGAACAGCGCGACCCCGCGTTCATCATCAACGGGTCGATAGCCCGCAGCCTGCGCGCGGTCCGTGACGAGCTGGAACTGGCGGACGGGCCCTGCGGCCTGTACGAGGCGATCACGCTGCTGCCGCCCCGCCAGTTCACCGTCATCGTCATGCGCCACCTCATGGGCTACCCGACCCGCCAGATCGCCCGCTTCATGGGACTGGACGAGCGCACCGTCGACTACCACGGCCGCAAAGGCAGGGACCGGCTGCGGGTTCACCTGCAGTTGCCGCCGAACCCGAGCAGGAACGGCAAAAGGAAAGGGCAAGGGCGAGGACAGTGACCTTGACGATCGACGAACTCCTGGCCGACGCGTACGTACCCACCACATCCCCCGCCGCGTTCGACGTCGGAGCCGCCCTGCGCCGCCTGGCCGCGGACGCCGCCCAGACCGCCCCGCCCCCGGACATGGCCCGCGCCGCCCAGGCCGGGCAGCGCCTCGGCGTCGTCTCCCGCTGGGTGCTCAACGGCCCCGGAGCCGCCGGACACGTCGGCCAGCTCGCCGAAGCCGAAGGGGCCGGCCCCCACACCCATCTGGTCGAAGAAGAGGAGATGGACGTCGCCGGAGCGCTGGTGTACGCCTGCCTGCTCCACCTGACCGGGCACTCCGAGTCCGCGCAGTTCTGGTGGCAGCTGGCCGCCGGCGCCGGCAACCGCGCGGCCGCCTACTGCCTGCACCTCCACCACCTCCACCTCGGCGAGTCCAGGGAGGCCCGGCACTGGTACCACCAGTTGGCGCACTCCATGGCCGACGAGACGAGCTTCCCCGACGACGCGTTCGTCGAGGGCCTCGAAGCCGTCGCCCGCAACGTCCGCTCCGGCGGATCCAGGGCGAAGGGCCCCACCGGAGACCTGGAGGAGGCAGTCGACAGGCTGGCCGCCCGTAGCGCCGCCTGCCCCATCGTGCCCCGCCCCGACCGGCGCCTGGCCGACCGGTTCGACCAGTTCGCCGACCGCCGCTGACCCGACAGCGAAGGAGCCCTTCCGGCCATCGACCTCCAGGCACCCAGTCGGAAGGGCTCCTGCCCGGCATCCCCGTACGGAAGGACACCTGCCATGCGCGACAGCCCCGGCCTGCCCGCTCCCCGCACGGCCGACACCCGCACGAAACGGCTCGGGCGATGGGCCGTACGACAACGCCGCGCCGCCGCAGGGCACCTGCTGCGCGGGGCCTGCTACGGCATCGGCACCGGCGCGGTCAGCCTCCTCGTCCTGTGGATCCAGGAGCGCTTGTAACCCCGAACCGGTTGCCCGCTCCGCTACCGCTCAGCCGAACAGGCCGCGGCCGGCCGACTGGTGAGAACTGATGCGGCTGGGCGTCCTCGCGGCCGGCCGAGCGTCCGTAGTACCGAGCTCGGGCCGCCGACGGCCGGCTGGAGGGGCGGCGCCGTCGGCGGGCCGCCGCATCCCGCGGTTGCGCCGGCGACACCGCCCAGTCCCAGAACGGGTCGCCGACGCTCACCCCCTGTACTCCGTCACCAAATTCGTCGACGTCGTTCCTCCGAGAGGTACCGCTGCGCGGTTACGGACGGCTTCGATGCCCTGTGCCGCCGAAGCCGGGCGTCGTGCGGCCGCCGAGCGGCAGAAGCCCGTCGGCGGCCAGGCCGCGGGGTTTCGTCGTGCTGCGGGTCACGGAGCTGAGGGTATGTGCGCGTCGAGTGATTCCGCCGCCGTTGAGGCGCGGGCCTCAGCCTTGACCGGTCGTACGAGCTCCCGTCAGGGGACGACCGGAGCGATGAGGGTGTCGAGTCGGGCGGCGAGGTCGGGGTGGGTGGCGGTCAGGTGGGGGCGGGTGGCGCTGAGGGGGTGGATGAGGTCGGCGGGGTCGTCGTGGGCGAGAGCCGAGTGGAGCTGGCGAAGCGGACGGCGAGCGGCGGGCGGGAGGTCGGTAAGGGCGGTGATCTGGCCGCCGATACTGCGCAGGTCGGCGGCGTTGCGGCGGGCCCAGTCGGCTTGGGAGCGGTCGGCGGCGCGGCGTTCGCGGGTGGCCTGGACGCGTTGTTCGCCGGTGCTCCCGGCGGGGCCGGGCCGGTTGCGCAGGTAGCGGCGTTCGGCGGCCTGACGACTGGCGACGCCGAGCGGGTGGGCGAGGTCGGCCCAGCTGGCCCCCGCGTACCGGGCCGTTTCGATCAGTCCGGTCTCCCATCCGGCGAGTTGCTCGCGGACCTGTCTCAGTAGCAGCAGGGAGGCCAGAGCCTGCTGCGGACCGGGGTCGGCGGCGGAGGTGTCGGAGCTCTCCTGCTGGGCGGTGTGCAGGGCGTCGTCGATGGCGTGCAGGGCCGCTGCGGCGGCGAGAAACGACGCCGGGTTGCGGCCGTCGGCCCCGGACGGGGCCGGCTGGTCGGCTGCTGTCACGGGTGCCTCCCTCAAGGTTGTCGTCGACTGGACGACGCAGTATTTGTCATCCATTGGATGACATGCTACAACGGATTTCAGCGCAGCGCATTGGCAGCAACTGCCCGAACCGCTGGAGGTGTTTTCACGATGTTGATGCGCACCGACCCCTTCCGTGAACTGGACCGGCTGGCCCAGCAGATGACGGGCCCGAGCACCTGGTCGCGGCCGTCTCCGATGCCGATGGACGCGTACCGCGAGGGCGATCGGTACGTGGTGGCCTTCGACATCCCCGGCGTCAGCCCGGACGCGCTCGACATCGACGTCGAGCGGAATATGCTGACCGTCAGGGCCGAACGCCGGCCCGTGGCGAAGGCCGACGACGTGCAGATGGAACTGTCGGAGCGGCCGCTCGGCGTCTTCTCCCGCCAGATCGTGCTGGCCGACACGCTGGACACCGAGCACATCGAGGCCGACTACGACGCCGGAGTGCTCACCCTCCGGATCCCCATCGCGGAACGCGCCAAGCCCCGCAAGATCTCCATCAGCGGCGGATCCAGCCCCAGGGAAGTCTCCGGCTGACGTGAGGGCGGCAAGGACCTGACATCGGGAGAGGGGGAGAGCAGATCTCCCCTCTCCCGTACCGCGCACTCCGTCGGCCCGTCGGTCTGTCGGCCCGTCGGCGGAAGAAGGCGGCGGCGGTGCCCTGCTCCGCGAAGCGTTCCCGGCTTCTTCCCAACTCGCTGCAGAGCACCGAACCGCCGTCACCGGAGCGGTTCGTCCGGACGGCGGCCCGGCCTGGACCGAGGGGCCGCCGGGCGGATCGCGGCTCGGTGCGCCGTCACCGCCCTCGGCGTCGCCGACACAGACGCCGCCGATGCCTGCTGGGGCAGGCACTGCCCCCTACCGCCCAGCGGACTACGGCCTGCTCGTCGGACGCCGCAGCCCGCCTGACCTCAATTCTCCGGTGATCACCGTCCCCGCGACAGAAAGGAACCACCGCACGTGTTCTCCGCCCCGCACGTTCCGCTGCAGCCCGCACCCCGCATGTCGTACGAGCAGATGCTGGAGAAGGTCCGCTACGAAGGCGCCTACCCCACCCGCGAACGGGCCGACGAGGCCGTCCGTCTGGTCGTCGAGGGACTGGGGCGCCAGTTGACGGGCGACGAGCGCGTCGAACTCGCCGCCCGTCTTCCCCGAACAGCCGCACGTCTCCTCACCGCCCAGATCCCCGACCCCCGGCCCCTGACGGGCTGGGCCTTCGTCAAGGATCTTGCCGCCCGCGCCGAAGCCTCCCCGGCCACCATGCGCTGGGACACCGGAGCCGTCTTCGCCGCCGTCGCCGCCCTGGCCGGTCCCGACCTTCTCACGCGCATCCTGCACCAGCTCCCGTCCGGGTTCGCGCTGCTGTTCGGCCGCGCCGAACTCACCCCCGCCGCCTGAACACGCCACGCTCCTACGGCGCCACGGTGACGCGCAGGGTGCCAAAGCCCCCCCCGGGACTCAAGCCGCGAGAGGGGCCGGGGTCCGGTCCGTCCCGGCGGGGGCGATGCGCTGCGTGGGGTGACGGCGGCGCAGCGCGCGCATGTGCGCGAGGCCATCCGCTACGAGCACGTACAAGCACGAGCACGAGCACGGGTGCGTCGGCAGCCGGGTCCGCTTCAGGTCGGCTGGAGGATCGCTTCGATGAGGTGGGGTCCGGGTGTGGCCAGTGCGGTGGCGAACTGTTGGGCCAGTTCGGTGGTGCTCGTTGCCCGTGTGGCGGGGACGCCCATGCCGGTGGCTATGGCGGTGAAGTCGATGTCGGGTCGGCTGAGGTTGAAGAGGGCGTTGGCGGCCGGTCCTGCCTGGCTGCCGCCGACGCGGTCCAGTTCGGCGCGGAGGATAGCGTAGGAGCGGTTGTTGAGTATGACGGTGGTGACGTTGAGCTTCTCGCGGGCCTGGGTCCACAACCCGGAGATGGTGTAGAGGGCGCTGCCGTCGGCTTGCAGGCAGACGACGGGCCGTTCGGGACATGCGATGGCCGCGCCGGCGGCCACGGGGATGCCCTGCCCGATGGCGAGACCGGCGAGGCCGAGTACGTCGTGCGGTGCGGAGCCGGCGGTCGCCGGGGCGAGGGTGTTCATCCCCTCGGTGATGGACTCGTCGACGATGATCGCTTCCCGGGGGAGCAGGGCGCCGATGACTTGGGCCCAATTCTCCGTGCGCAGCGGCTCGTCCACGTGGGGAGTCGGAGCGTCTTGGGCCGGCAGCGCTACGCGGGTGTCCGGTGCGACGGTGTCTGCCAGTTCGGTCAGCGCGTTGACGACATCGAAGCCCGCGTCGGGGACGAAGTGGTGCACGTGCGTTCCCGGTGGGGTGAGGAGGCCCGGACGGCCCGGGTAGGCGAACGACGCCACTGGTTCGCGCGCTCCGACCAGGATGAGGTGCTCGATGCCTGCCAGTTGCTGGTTGACGGCTTCGGCCCGGTAGCCGAGGGGCTGGATCGCCGGTACGCCCGCGCCGCGCCGCAACCGGGCGGGCCAGGTGGGGCAGAAGGCGGTGGTTCCGGTGGCTTTCCGTATCCGGGCGGCGGCTTGCAGGCCGCGCTCGCCCAGCCCGGCGCCGTCGATCAGCAGCGCGACGGGCTCGGGCCCGGCGACCAGCGCCGCTGCGGCCTCCACGTCGGCGCGGGTCACGGACCGCAGTGGCGGTTCCGCGAGGTGCGGCGCGGGCGGAGCGCTCTCTTCCCAGGACAGGTCGGCCGCCATGATGAGTGTCGAGATCGCGCCGGAGGTGCCGGTGCGTGACTTGTCCGGGGCATCGGGCACCCCGGCGCTCATCGCCGCCGCCACGGCGGCAGCGGTGTCGGGACCGATGTCCGCCGAGGCCGTCGGCCGGCGCACCCAGCTGGAGACGGTCGCGGCTGCGGCGTCGATGTCGGACTCCAGGGGCGAGTCGAGCTCCTTGTGCGAACGGGCGTGGTCGCCGATGACGTTGACCACGGGGGTATGCGCTCGGCGGGCGTTGTGGAGGTTCGCCATACCGTTGGCCAGGCCGGGGCCGAGGTGGAGCAGGGTCGCGGCCGGCCGGCCGGTCATACGGGCGTAGCCGTCGGCGGCACCGGTCGCCACCCCTTCGAACAGGCACAGCACGCCGCGCATGCTCGGGTGGCGGTCGAGCGCCGCGACGAACTGCATCTCCGACGTGCCGGGATTGGCGAAGCAGACGTCCACGCCGTTGTTGAGCAGGCTGCACAGGACCGTCTCGGCACCGTTCATAGAAGCTGATCGCCTTTCGCTGATCTTTTGAGCTGTGGTGTTCTCGCTGCGGGAGGCATGCCGCACACCGCAGGCGGCCGGGCGCGGTGACTCACCGATTCCGGCCCCGGCCCTGCTTATCCGGGCACCCGCCCGAGGAGACCGTGTTCGCGGAACATGAACGAGCTGGTCGGGAAACCGTGCAGCAGGACGATCACGGGGCGCCGACGGCGACGACCCGGTGGTGCACCGAGCGCACATCTAACCCCTTTGTGCGCCTGATCCGGTTAGCCCGCTCGCCACACAAGCATGAGGTGATCTAACCTGTCAAATGAATCGATACGGTTAGAAGGGGGAGTGGCATCCGATGGCCGCGCTACTGGACCTGCTCAACAGCAGGCCACTGGTCAACGGTGAGGAACAGGACGCCCTCGACGACCCGGCCGAGGGCAGGCGCTGGGCGCAGGAGCACGGCGGCGACGGCAGCCTCGCGGAACTCGCCCTGCTGCGCGAGACGCGGGACGTCCTGCAGGGCATCGTCTGCGGAGAACGCCCTGCCGCCGCGTTGGGCCCGCTGCTCGAAGGGGTCTACCAGACCCCGGAGATCACTTCGGACGGCCTTCGCTGGGCGGTCAGAACCCCACCGCACGCCCGGCTGGCCGTCGAGACGGTCCTCGCCTGGGCCGCCACCGAGAAGCAACTGCCCGGCCGACTGCGCCCCTGCGCCAACAGCGACTGCCGCCTGTTCCTGCTCGACCGCAGCCGCGCCAACCGCGCCCGCTGGTGTTCGATGGCTGTCTGCGGCAACCGCGAAAAAGCACGCCGCCACTACGAACGCACCCGCTGACCCGTCCCGGGGCCCGATGGGAACGGAACGAGAAGCCCGTCGTGCTGCCAGATCCTTCGACGGCCTCCGTCCGGGCTCTTTGGCGGCACCGGCCGAGGAGCTACGGGCTACGGGCCCTTAACCCGCGACGGGCTGCAACACGTCCTTTCCGGCGGGCACCCCGACTATGGCCGGGACACCCGGGAACCCTCGGACCCTGCGGTCGTGGCCAACAACGTCGCCCGCGCCGTGGAACTCTTCACCACGCTCACCGAACGCCACGGCCCCGGCGGCACCGTACTGCTGCACTCCCGGTTCAAGCGCGGCGACCGCACAGTCATCGAGAAGGAGATCACCGGACGGTCCGGCACCGGCAAGCAGTGCCGTCCCAGCCTGCTGGTCGCCACCCAGGTCGTCGAGGCCTCACCCGCCGCGGCCCAAACGGTGAATGGGCTGACGGAATCTACCGCTCCGCCCCGTCGAAGCCGGCTGGCAGCGCGACGGCACGGACTGGCTAGGTCCGTGACCACGAGGCGACACGACCGGGCGGCACCGGGGATAGCAGCCCGGCCGGCTCCCGACCCGCGATTCTGGTACTCGGCAACGGCCTACTCCTGGCGCTCTCGCCGTAGGTATTGCTCCGAAATCTGCGCCTTCCGGTAAGGACCATCCCCATTGCTTTCGTATTGAGGCTCGTCGAAGGTGACCCAGTACGCCAGTTCACCTTCCCGTGCATTGGCCTGCTGAGCGGGTTCGGGGGTGCCGAGATCGTCAATCGTCCCCGGGAACTCGTCTTGCCACGGTCCGTTCCACGAGGGATCGCGAATGACCGTTACGCGAGTGCCGGGGGACATTGAGCCTGGCGGCCATGCGTCGCTCATGGGGCGGCCACGAATGTGCTCGATGGCTCTTCTGTCTGCAGAACCTGACCGGTTGGCTTCGTGGGCGGCGAGTTCCTCCGGGGTGCCGGCGAAGGCGGGGCCGGAGCCCGGGGGAAGGCGTTCGACCACCATCGCGACGGCTTCCTCGGGTGTCGCCGCTGGCCCTACGGTCTGGGTGCGCAGGGGGCCGGAGACCCAGTAGCTGTTGTCTGCGGCGGGCTGGATGTAGGGGATGTCCGAGGTCCAGTCCCACTCTGTGCAGCGGCTGAAGTGCAGCTCTCCCATTCCGGTCCATGGGAACAGCTGCCGCAGGCGGGGCTCGGCGTAGGCGGCTTCGAGCAGTAGCGGGCAGACCCGCCCGTCGTCACGGACCTTCTGCCACCCCGCTTCGACCCGAGCCCGGCCCGACGACGTCATATCCATAGAGGCCACCATCCCTGTCGCTACCGTTCTTCCACTGTCATCCGGCTTCCGTCAGGCGTTGCCGTACGACGAAGTCGTGCAGGGCCTCTTGTGCCGTGGCCGTGTCCGGCAGTTCCGTGGCCGCACGGGCCTCGTCGAGCACCGCGTGCAGTTGCTGAACGTCCTGCGCGGCGCGTTCCGCTGGGATCTCGGTCGAGGCGGCGTGTTCGGCGGCGGCCTTGGCGGTGATCAGGTCCGGCAGGTAGTCGGGCGCGGCCACCTCGCCGAGCAGCGTCGGCAGGTCGGCTTGTAGCTGGCGGCTGCGCATCAGGTGGATGCCGGTCAGGAGCGCCCGGAAAGTGTAGAGGAGGGGTTTGAGTTCGCCGTTCTTCTCGAAGAGCCTCCACTGGGTGTTCGCGAAACCCCGGTAGTGGTGGGCGTGGTGCGAGGTGAGCACGCCCGGTGCGAGGGCTGCCAGTTCGGCGTGCGCGGCCGTGGTGTGCACGACGAGCGGGGAGAGCAGCTGCTCCAGCACGTAACCGTTGCGGCGCAGCATCAGCCGGACGAACTTCCGCAGATCGTGGGTGACGAGGTCCAACTCGACGCCGTCGTGAACCCACATACGCGACCGGGTCTCCTCCGGATCGTGCAAGCCCACCAGTGCTTCGACCGGCAGCAGGTGGACGCCGCGCAGGTCGACGTCGGAATCGCGGGACGGGAAACCGTAGAGGTGCGCGCCCGAGACCGTCACGAAGAGCAGCGGATCGGGCTGCTCGGCGACGGCCGGTCTCAGGTCGATGGAGGCCAGGTCAGTCATGCCCTGATCATCCCTGACCGCGAATCCTGCCCCTCTACGGTACGAAGGCCGGCCAGGACTGCACCGACCCAGGCGAGCCGGGCGGCGAAGCAGTCCAGCGGGAGCATGGCCACGATGAGCGGCTCGAGCCGATTGTGAAGGAACGCGAGGCAGCCGCGAAGGCCAAGAAAGCGCAGCGCGCGGGAGATCCAGCGGGCAGGTCGGGGGCCGAGAGCCTGGTGCCCGCTTGCTGGCGACGGCAGCTTCCGCGACCAGTGGCTCGCCCTCGCCCCGAGCTCGTCGGCACGGTCCCCCACACCGGCACCCTCCACCCGCGCCCCGCCACCGCCGCCTACGCCACCCAGTTGCGGTCGGCTGCATTCAGTTATCCCCGAGGAGACGAGGCTGAATATCGCCACCGGGGGTAAGGAATCCGGCCTTACCTTGCATGTCATGGACACGCCTCAAGTGCAACCGGCTAGCGGAGGAGCAACCCGAAGAACGATCCTCCGCAGCATCGCCGCCACCCCGTTCGCCGTAGTCGCCGCTCAACTCGCCGCGCCTTCCCTGGCCGACGAGCCCGCCACCACCGTGACTCAGGCCGTGCGCTGGAATTTGCACCCCTCCAGCGGCGCGCTCGTACCGGTCGATTCGGAGAACCGGGTCTACTCCACCGGCATCGCCGAAATTCCCAATGCCCGTCAGGTACAGGGTGTGGTCAGCGCAGGCGGTACCTACTACCTCTCCATCAGTAACGGCTCCCGCCGCCGCGGCTACCTCCGTACATGGAAGGAGGGCGGCAGCACCTCTCCGGCCGACGAGGCATGGCGCCTCCCCGTTGGACCGGAAGATCTGAGTTGTCACGGCGGAACCGGCCGCCTGTGGGCGTGTGGGCATGTGGGCGCTCAATGAGTACCGGCGCGAGCGGTACGTGTTCGCGATGGAGACGTAGTCCCGCTGTGTCCCCCCGCCGATGGAGTGAGCACGAGAAATCTCCGCAAGGTCGCCTGAGCC
The DNA here is from genome assembly GCF_040654795.1 of Streptomyces sp. NPDC050617. NCBI lineage: Bacteria > Bacillati > Actinomycetota > Actinomycetes > Kitasatosporales > Streptomycetaceae > Streptomyces > Streptomyces sp. NPDC050617. The sequence goes on from NZ_JBFAIS010000015.1 coordinate 192,106, forward strand.
TTCATTTCTTTGCCGGCGTAGTGGTAATGCACCAGCACAGCGCCTCCTGCGTCGGCACCCCAGACCAGGTGGCAGCCTTCGGCTCGCGGAGTTCCGGACACCCGGTTCCCTCGCTGGTCTCGTCATCGGTGGACCACAGGTCACGGGCGAGGAAGTACAGGGCGACCACCCCCGCGTGGATGAATACCCCCCCCGGCAGGGCCGTCTGCGCGCTGCCTTCACCGGCGGCGACGTCCTCGCATAGTGTTTCGAGGTCCTGCCGCGGTTGGTCCAGTTCCCGGCGCAGTTCGCCAGCCCCGTCGCCGGCGACGACCGCCCGGATCTCCTCGAGCACCTCGCCGAGATGGTCCGCCGAAGTGCTCTGGGCAGCCCCGGCGCCCTGCGGGGCGGGGGCGGCTTCGGGTGTCGCCGGTTCGGGTGGAGCGCTGGGCCGGGCGGGTTCGCTGGGGTCGTGCGGCACGGGGCGGTTTCCTTCGCAGCCGGTTCCTGGCGTGCCCGGGTGTGGCGTTCGACGCGGACACCAGCCACCTGGACGTCGTCCCCGACGCTCCCGCGTACGGCACGAAACTGCGCTGGAGCGCACCGAACCTGATCGCGGCGGCCAACGAGAAGGTGCTGCGCGCGAACGCCCGCGCCCGGCACGTCCTGGTGCCCGCCAATGAAGGCCCTCGTCGACGAGTGCCGAACACTCAGGTGCGGGTGATCCCCGCGTCTTGGCACCGCGGGCGTCGTGCCTTCCTCACCGCCCACCAGGCGTGAGCGTCAACGTATGGCACTTTTCATGAACTTCATTCTTATAGGGGACTTTCCGCATGGATTGGGGGCGTCAAGCCCAGGATTCCCCCGTCCTGTCCGGCGAGTGCCGGACAGCGCTATGAGGAGGACACATGCGCAAGCGCCTCTCCGCGACGGTGGCGGTTCTCGCCGCCGCGCTGCTGGCGGCCGGGTCGGGCTCGGCCGTGGCAGCCGACCCCCCGAAGGCGGACGCTCCCTACGCACAGGCAGCGGCATCGGTGGCGGCAAACGGCAGTCTGCTGCTCGCCAAGAACGTGGACGAGGTCACGAACCCGTCCGCGGGCCGCTACTGCGTCCACATCTCCGACCCGGACATCGACCTCGCGCGCAGCATCCCGACAGGGACCCTGAACGGATACGAGGCCAGGGGCGGGGCTGTGCGGGTGTTCACCAAGCCGGTGGGCGTCTGCAACAGCGACCCGCACACGGCCTACGTAAGCGTCTTCAACAAGGACGGCGATTTCACGAACGCCGCCTTCTTCTTCACCATCCAGTAGACGCTGCCGTCAGCACGTCGCGACGCGGGGCCCGGCATCGCCGGACCCCGCGTCCCTGGCGACCACGGCCGGCTTGAACTCATGGACACAGCCGCATACGAGGAGGCCGTCACGCCCGGACTCCTCCCGCCGGCGAGACCTTCGCAAGGCAAGGCGCCTGCCGCGATGCCGCCGTGCGGCCGCCTGACCGATCGGTCCACGCCTTCGGCCGTCTTCATACGCCCACTGCCGGAGGACGCGGGCGCCGGGCACGCCATCATCGCCGCCGCGGACCCGCTGCGCTGCGCCCTGACCCGCATCCAGCTCTACGGGAACCCTTCCCTGCCGCTCAACTGCCGAAGAATTCCTGCTTGTCCTTGAGGTAGTTCCTGGCCGCCTCGGCCTTTTGGTCGGGCAGGAATTTGCCGAAGTGGGATTCCTTGAATTCTATATCGTTGTCCATCTTTAAATGAAATCGGCCATTTCCTCTTTCTTGGCCGCCTCGCGTAGCTCGGCCTCGGTGAGTGCGACCACGTCCGACGTCAGATTTTCCACTCGCTGAATCCCGACGATCTTGTAGGGTGCGGCCTGCTTCGCCATCCAGTCGGCCTCGATGCCGTCGCCGCTCTTCGTCAGGTACTTCTTCTTGACCTGTACGGTGAGCACGTATCCGCACCGGGACTGTGTCGCGTATCCGGCGGCGATGGCGGGGGTCGAAGTGAATTCGATCAGTTTCGCCGTCTCCTCGTCGTTGAATGCAGCTCCCGAAAAATAGTTTTTGACGTGCTCCTTCTCGGGCTTCGTGGTGTGCTCGTCGGGTGCCTGGAGCATCTTATTGAGACCGACGAAACTTCCCGGCACGTGGTGGGCATGCATGGTGGGCCCTCCCTGAGACAGGCCGTGCGGTCCTTCTGCTTCTACGGGAGAGACCGGTGGCCCGCGCCATGTACACGAGGGGGCAATGGGGTGTACGGACGGGTGATCATCTGGGATTCTCTGCAAGAAAGTTCCGGGGCGCGTTGCACATTTCGAGGCCGGGGGCCGCTGTAGGGCAGAGGGCGGCTGCGGATGGCCGCACGGCGGTGCGACGTCCGAGCGTGGCCGGATCGATCAGGAATCGAGAAGCGCGGGACACGGAGCCGCTTCTAGTCTGCTCATCATGAACATCACCATTCACACCAGCTCCCTGCCGCACGACGACCCCGACGCGTCGCTCGCCTTCTACCGTGACGTCCTCGGCTTCGAGGTCCGCAGCGATGTCGGGCAGGGCAGGATGCGCTGGATCACGGTCGGCCCGGCTGGTCAGCCGAGTACGTCGATCCTTCTGGCGCCGCCCGCCGCCGATCCCGGCATCACCGAGGACGAGCGCCGCACGATCACCGAGATGATGGCCAAGGGCACCTACGGCTGGATCCTGCTGGCCACCCCGGACCTCGACGCCACGTTCGAGAAGGTGCAGGCCGGTGATACTGAGGTCGTCCAGGAGCCGACCGAGCAGCCGTACGGCGTCCGCGACTGCGCGTTCCGCGACCCCGCGGGCAACCTGGTCCGCATCCAGGAGCTGCGCTGAGCTGTGAGGGTATCGATGCGGCCGTGAGGCGGGCCGACATCGCGACCACTCCTCAGGAACGCGGCGGCTCACCAGAGCGGAAGCGCCTGCCCTGCTGGTCGCCTGCCCTGCCGGTCGCCCGTGAGGGCCGCGTCCGGGGCCTTGCTGAACCGGTCATGAGCCCAAACTCCGTCCCGCTGCTGTCCGGCAGTCGCTCGACCGGCTGGTCGAGCCCGGCGGGTCGGCCCACACCACCGAGCGTCTGGGGCGCCCGCCGAGGCGGGCGCCCCAGACGCTCGAAGACGTCGATGGGAAGGGAAGATGAAAGACAAAGGGGAGGGCCTCATGTGTAAGCCTGAGTGGCGACGTGCGCGCGTCCAGGCCCAGCGCCTGGCTGATCTCGCGCGGCTGCGCCGCGTCCGCGACCGGATCGACAGGGAATACGCGCAGCCGCTGAACGTAGAGTCGCTCGCCCGTGATGTGAACATGTCCGCCGGGCACCTGAGTCGGCAGTTCCGGGCCGCCTACGGTGAGTCGCCGTACGCGTACCTGATGACGCGTCGCATCGAGCGGGCGATGGCGCTGCTGCGGCGGGGCGACCTCAGCGTCACCGAGATCTGCTTCGCGGTCGGCTGCGCGTCGCTGGGCACGTTCACCACCCGCTTCACCGAGCTGGTCGGCATGCCGCCCGGGGCCTTCCGGCGCCAGGCGGCCGATGCGGCGGCCGACCATGCCGATGCCGCGGGTACGGCCCGCGATGCGGGACCGGCGATCAAGGTGGAGGGGATGCCGGCGTGCGTGGCGAAACAAGTCGCGAGACCGGTCAGGAATCGAGAAGCCCCGGCCGCCGCGCAGCCCCTAGCGTGATGGTCATGGCAACCACCACTTCCACCACAGCCAACACGTCCCTCGCGTCCGTCACCCTTGAGGTGGCCGACCCCGAGGCCGCCCGCCGCTTCTACAGCGCCTTCGGCGTGGACACGTACATACGCCTGCGGGCGTCCGAGGCGCATTCCACCGGATTCCGCGGCTTCACCCTGGCGCTCACGGTGTCCGGGCCGGCCACCGTCGACAGCTTCGTCGGCGCCGCCGTGGACGCCGGCGCCACGGTGCTGAAGCCCGCCGCGAAGTCGCTGTGGGGCTACGGCGGCACCGTCCAGGCCCCGGACGGGACGATCTGGAAGATCGCGACCTCGGCGAAGAAGGACACCGGCCCCGCCACCCGCGAGATCGACGAGGTCGTCCTACTGCTCGGCGTCGAGGATGTGAAGGCCACTAAGCAGTTCTACGTCGGCCGGGGCCTGACCGTGGCCAAGAGCTTCGGTGGTAAGTACGCCGAGTTCGCCCCCGGGCAGTCCAGCCCCGTCAAGCTGGCGCTGTACAAGCACCGTTCCCTTGCCAAGGATCTCGGCGTCCCCGCCGACGGCGCCGGCTCGCACCGCATCGTCCTCGGCAGCACCGCCGACACCTTCACCGACCCGGACGGGTTCGCCTGGGAGGCTGCCGCGTCGCTCGCAACCACGCCCTCCTGACTCCCGGCCCCGCGCTCCCGCCCCGCCTGACCCTGTACGAGAGGACACGTGCCATCCTGCGGTTCCTTGGAAGCGAGCGGTACGGGGGCACCGCCGCGCCACCCGCCGTGAAAGCGCCCAGAGCCGGTGCGGCGCAGAAGCAGGCCCGTAGAGGAGGTCGGGTTCCGGCGAGGCGTCCCACCGGGGGCGGGGGCGTTTCGGTCTGCAGGCGTCACCGTTTCGGCCGTCGCATTCTCTCTCCCAGGCGGTACGGGCTTGGGCCCGCTGCACGTCTGCGCGTTGAGCACCGGCCAGCGCGTCGACCTCGCGGCGCCCTCCTCTTCGGTGGCGGAGCCCTGACAGCGGACGGGTCGCCCTGAGGACCGCAAGGCCGCCGCCGGCGACGTACTCGACACCCCCGCCCCCACCGCTCCTGCGCCGCCGGCCCCTGTGCGCCCTGGGGTCGGCGGGCCGGCGCGGGCCACGGTCACCTTCCTAGTCGAGTGGCGGCTGACCCACCTGCCGCCCGACACCCGGCCGCTGCCGTCGATTGCCCTCTACGACCAGCTACTGCGACACCGCGGCCCCAGGGCTCCACGTGAGGGGAGAAGCGACATGCGCGCCAACCGCAACCGCGGGATCACCGAGGCAGCCGCGACCACCGCCATCGGCCGGGCGTGCAGGCTGCTGCGGCTACCCACCGTCCGCAACCAGTTCCCCGGCCTCGCCCAGGCCGCGTCCCGGGAACAGATGTCCTACTGGGGCTTCCTCGCCGAGCTGCTGCTGGCCGAGTGCGACGACCGGGCCCGGCGCCGCTCCGAGCGTCGCATCAAGGCTGCCGCTTCCCCCGGGAGAAGTCGCTGCGGGCGTTCGACTCTGCTGATCGCGTTGGGCACCGAAGCCGCCGTGAAGGGCTACCGGGTCAAGTACGTCCTGGCCACCCAGTTCGTCAACGAACTCCTCGAAGCCGCCGACGACAAGCAGCAGGCCAAGACCATCGCCCGCTACGGCCGCGTCGATGCCACCTCGGCCGATGAGGGGCACGGCTAACACGACACACTCTGCAGGCTGGCGAGCGCTTTGAGGACGACCGTTTCGCCTTGATGCTGACGGCAGCATGTGGGCCAGGGCCGACCGTTGGGCCTACTCGGCGGCTTTTGCGGCCAGTTCATAGCAGCGGATCCGTGCGTCGGCATCGTAGATGGACGCGTACAGCATCAGCTCGTCCGCGCCGGTCTGCTCCACGATCTCCGCGAACCGGCGTCGCACCGTCTCCACCGTGCCGCGTGCCTGTTCCGCACCGGTGGCCTCTACGTAGCTCCGGGCCTCTTCCGGAATCTCGTGGACGGCTGCTTCTTCCGGGGACAGCAGCGCTGATGAGGTCTGCTTGGATCTTGCGACGTCGGTCGGCCGGGCCAGGCGTGCGGCCTCCGCCTCGGTGTCCGCCACGACCGTCTCGACCGCAACCATCACGTAGGGCTGGTCCGCCCACCGCGATGGCGTGAACAGTTCCCTATAACGTGCTGCCGTGGTGATGGTCCGGTCCGGCCGGATGTGGTGCGCCAGCGCGATCGGTAGTCCCAGTCGCGCCGCCAGTTCCGCACTGGCCGGGCTGGACGCCAGCAGCCACGGACGGGCGCCGCCCTTGTCCTGTCGCCGGCCCGCGATGAGCTGTACGCCGCTTTCACCGGAAAGGTAATGCAGCACCGCGGCCACGTCTTCGTTGTACTCCCTGTCCGTGCTCGGTTCACCGCCTCGGCGCAACGCCCGCACGATCGTCTGGTCGAAGGTACCCGGTCCCCGGCCGATGCCCATATCGATGCGGTCCGGATGCAGCGTCGCCAGTGTGGCGAACTGTTCCGCGAGCGCCAGTGGCGCATGGTTGGGCGCCAGAACACCGCCGGACCCGAGTCGAATTCTGCTGGTCTGTGCTGCGAGGTGCGCGATCAGAACCGCCGGCACCACGCTCGCGGAAAGATCGGTTCCGTGATGCTCGGCGAACCAGATACGCCGGTATCCGAGATCGTCCAGACGCATCACGGTTCGGCTGGTTGCGGCGAGCGACTCGGCGGCGGTGCGTCCTTGCTCCGCGATTACGAGGTCCAACGCGGACAGTGGGATCGGCATGAAGTGAGTCCCCATTTCTTACCGACATTTCTTACCGACTGGTTCGGGTGTTGTCGGATGGCGGGTCAGTTCCGGTCCAGGGCCGGTGAGACAGCCGTCGATCAGGTCAGGGCGATGTTGGATGTGCCCTGGAGGGGTTTGAGAAGGGTCGTAGGGTCGTTCGGGGGAGGTGGCCTGGTAGTTGTTTCTTCCGGGGGATGTGGGTCATGGTCGGGCCGCGCGCTGTGAGCGCGTTCACCCTGTAATGGATCCGCAGGCATGCCTGTGGGCTCCGGCGTCGCGGCGCCGGAACCGGCGGTCCGGCCGAGTCCATCGCCCGGGGCGGGCACTGTGCATGCAGCAGCAGCCGTCGTCACGTCACTGCGGCGGCTGTCGGCGCGCTGCCCGGGTTTCGGTGGTGCGTCGGCGGAGTTCCGGCTGCGCGAGCGCCGGTGGGACGTAGGCGACGTCGACGGGTCCGACATCGGTTCCCGGCGCCACGATCTCGTCGATGCGGTCGAGCAGGTCGTCGTCGAGGAGCGTGTCCGCTCCCGCGAGCAGGTCGTCGAGCTGGTCGGGTGTGCGGGGGCCGATGATCGCCGAGGTGACCGCGGGGTGGGCCGTTACGAACGCCAGAGCGAGGTGGGGCAGCGACAGTCCGGCCTGCTCGGCGATCCGGGCGAGCGCTTCGACGGCGTCGAGCTTGCGTTCGTCGGTCATATGCCGCCGTGCCCAGTGCAGACGCCCGGCCGAGACCGTTTCCCCGTTGTCTTTTCGGAGGCGCCCGGCGAGCAGGCCCATCGCCAACGGGCTCCACACCAGCACACCCAGCCCATAGCGCTCGCAGACCGGCAGGATCTCGCGTTCGATCCCGCGATTGAGGACCGAGTAGTGCGGCTGTTCGGAGCGGAAGCGGGCGAGCCCGCGCTGTTCGGCCACCCATTGGGCTTGGGCGATGTCCGAGGCGGGCAGGTTGGAGTGGCCGATCGCACGGATCTTGCCCGCGCGCAGCAGGTCGGTCAGCGCGCCGAGGGTTTCCTCCGTGTCGGTGCCGGGCTCGGGGTGGTGGGCCTGGTAGAGGTCGATGTGGTCGACGCCCAGGCGGCGCAGCGACCCTTCGACCGCGGAAACGATCCACCGGCGGGAGCTGCCGCGCCGGTTGGGGTCGGATCCCATCGGGCCGTTGAATTTCGTGGCCAGGACGACGTCGTCGCGGCGGCCGCGCAGGGCCTTCCCGATGATCTTCTCGGATTTACCGCCGCCGCCATAGACGTCGGCGGTGTCGATGACGTTGATGCCGCCATCGAGGGCGCGGTGGACGATGCGGACGCAGTCGTCGGGGTCGGGGTTGCCGTACGGGCCGAACATCATCGTGCCCAGGGCGTAGGCGCTGACCTGGATGCCGGTCCGGCCGAGCGGACGGGTTCGCATGGGTTTCTCCTGGGGTGGAGGTGGGCGGCCGGTCCGGCCGCACACCTCGCGGAACGGTCAGGCCTGGGTGTACTCGGCCGCGACGTCGACGATCCAGGTGACGCCGAAGCGGTCGGCCAGCATCCCGAACGCGGGCGCCCACTGGGCGGGGCCGAACGCCTCGATCACGGTCGCGCCCTTGGCGAGGCCCTCCCACACGGGGGTGACCTCCTCGACGCTGTCGCCGCGGACGGACAGGAAGAACGGCTCCTGGGTGATCGTGGTGCCGTTCTGCCGACGCGTGGTGGGCGCGCCAGGGGCGGTCGGCGTGTGTTCGCCAGGCACGTCGTAGGCCATGACCCGGAAGCCGTTGTCGGCGACGACCTGGCCGAAAACGACGTTCGTCGCGCCGGGCAGTTCGGCGGGCATCCCGAAGTCGGCGTAGGTGGCGACGGTGAGCCGGCCGCCGAAGACCGACTGGTAGAACTCCAGGGCTTCGCGGGCCTGGCCGTGGAAGTTCAGGTGCGCGACAGCGTTGAGCGACATGGTGTTCCGGTCCTTCACGAGTGATTTCTGGTGCCGGAGGTTCCGGCGACAGGACCGACGATGTCAGCAGTACAGGTCAGAAAACGTCCGCTTCTTTTGGCACGGCGAAACATGCCGATCGCCTCCTCGACGACGACCTCCAGCCGGCTGCCGACGCTGCTGCTGTCCATGCTGCGGGGCCGCCGGGACTGGCCGGGCGGCCTGCTCGCCGAGCGGCTGAGCGTCAGCGAACGAACCGTGCCGTGCGACGTCGACCGGCTGCGCGAGCTGGGTTACCGCGTGCAGGCGATCAAGGGCCCTCACGGCGGCTACCGACTCGCAGCGGGCAGCCAGGTGCCGCCACTGCTGTTCGACTAGGAGCAGGCGGTCGCGCTGGCTGTGGCGCTTCGGATCGCCGTCGGGACGGGCGCGGGCATCGAGGAGGCGGCCGCGCGGGCGCCGGCCACCGTGCGGCAGGTGCTGCCGTCGCGGTTGCGGCAGCGGTTCGACACCGACAAAGTCAGCGTGGCCGGGCACGGTGCCGATTCGCAGGCCGATACCGGGATCCTGCTGACGCTGAGTGCCGCGGCCCGCGCGGGGGAGAGGCCGCGGTTCGACTACCGCTCACCGGGGCGCACCGGGGCGCACCGAGGATGCCGAGCCGCGCCCGCCTCGCCGGGTGCAGCCACATCATCTGGTGGTGCGTTTCGGGCGCTGGTACGTCGCCGGCTGGGCCCCCGACCGCGGCGACTGGCGGACCTTCCGTGTCGACCGGATGGCACTGCGGGTCCTGGCTGGGCCGCGGTTCGTTCCCCGTGGAGTGCCGGGGGCGACGTGACCGCCTTCCTGTCGGCCCGGTTCGAGGGTTCCGGGAGCGCGGACGTCTGGCCCTGCCATGGCGAGGGCGGCCCAGGATCAGGATCCCGGCGTCAGCCTGGTCCGGTCGCCGCCCTCGCGGCGGCGTTGGCCCGCTTCGACACCGAGATCGAGGTAGTTGCCTCGGCGGAGTTGCGTGTGGCGTTCGCGGAGCTGTCCCGTCGCGCTGGCCGCGCCGCGGGAACCGGATAGGGCTGTCCAACGAGCCCCGGGAGGGGCGGCGGCGCCGCGCGAACGGATGAACCGGGGTGAACCTCGACCGTCGTGGCCGGGAGGCGCGGGCCTTCGGCAGAGGCGGCCGAACGGGAGCCCGCAGAGCGCGCCACGCTCGACCAGGGCGTAACCGTGCGGCGCGGCCAGGGCTACACCCTGCGCATCAAGGCCATGCCCGCGACCCACCGCCGACACCTCGACCTCCGCCAAGCCCCCGACGGCACCGCGGCGGTCCCGGCCCAGCGCAAGGCCCGCCGCGAGTACGAGCACCGCGTCAATCTGCATGCCCCCGCTGCAGACCTCGGAAGTCAGCCACGCCCCGCTGCATGCCAGGTAGCGGCAGTTTCACGAGTACAGGGCCGAGCACCTTGCCGCTGCCAGCTGTCAGCGCCCCGTTAGCCACCTACCAGGGCCGAGGAGTGCGAGGTTCGTGATCAGGGCTGGAGGCTCGTCACCCCGCCATCGCACGCACGAGCGACTTCAAAACTCACCGACATTCCGTGCCTCGAGCTCCATTGAGCGCCTCCCGGAGTCGGCACGAACATCTCCCGAAGGTCCCTACAAAACCACCGGGGTTGAGGAAGGCGTGACATGCCGTGAGTTCCGGCCGGAGCGCGGTCTGCCGGACTTCGTGTCCGTGAAGATCTTCCGGTATCCGGTATCCGGCATCCGGCGGTGGTGAGGGCGTCGAGTTGCCGTTCGGGTTTCTGCCCGCCGGTTGCGACGCGGGCATATCCGATTTTGATCTCGGTCCGGACGGCCCGCTCGGCGGTCAGCAAAGCGGCGTGGCCGACGGGCTCCAGAGCGTCGGTCATGGTCTCGGAACATGTCCGTCACCCGGCCGGCACAAAACCGCGCACTAGTGGATGCACGGCCACGATCGACCGGATACGGGGCCCGTCCAGGCTGTGTGCAGTGCACGGCGAACCGTGCGACTGGCGGCGGAGAGGCGGGTTCCGATGGGTGTGTGGCGTGCGAGGGCGGTCCGGGTCCCCCGGCGACGTGCGGTGTGCGGCGCGCTGGCGCTGGCCGCGGTTCTCGGCGGGGGTACGTACGCGGGTGTCGCATTTGTCGGGGACCGGCCGTCCCCTATCGCCTCCTCGCACTCCTCCCTCACCGACCGCGCGGCGATCGCCGGCAAGATGGACCTGCCGTGGCCGGGCGAGGGCCAGACCAGTATCGCGGTCGACGGGCTGGGCTCGCTCGGCAGCAAGGGCGGGGCCACGCCGGTGCCGATCGCGAGCGTGACCAAGGTGATGACCGCGTACGTGATCCTCAAGGAGCACCCGCTCAAGGACGGGGAGCAGGGGCCGCGGGTCGATGTCGATGCGAAGGCCGCCCAGGAGTCGCAGTCCCTGAGCGAGTCCACTGTGCCGCTGCGCGAGGGGCAGCGCTTCACCCAGCGCCAGCTCCTGGAGCTCCTCATGCTGCCCTCCGGCAACAATGCCGCCCGGCTCTTCGCCCGCTGGGACTCCGGCTCCCAGGAGAAGTTCGTCGAGAAGATGAACCGGGCCGCTCAGGACCTCGGGATGACCCACACCGCGTACACGGGTGCCAGCGGCGTCGAGGAGAGCACCCGCAGCACCGCCGACGACCAGCTGAAGCTGGCACGGGCGGCCATGGGGCAGCCGGCCCTGCGTAAGGTCGTCGCCCTGCGCGAGACCACCGTGCCAGGCATACCCGGCACGGTCACCAACACCAACCAGCTCCTGGACCGGCCCGGCGTCATCGGCCTCAAAACCGGCTCGACCACCCCCGCGGGCGGCAGCCTGATGTGGGCCGCCGAGGTACGGGCGGGCGGCCGGCAGCGCCTCGTGCTCGGCGTCACCCTGGCCCAGCGGGCGAACACCACGCCCACTGAGGGCCTGTCCGCCGCCTTGGACCGCAGCGGCAAGCTCATTGAGGCGCTGCGCACGCAGCTGCCCGCCGCGCTTGACGGCGAAAAGAGCAGCGAGGACAACGGCGACAAGGGGGCCCGCTCGTGACCGCGTTACCTCCCCCCCCGGCACTCTCCGGGCCCAGGCCCCGGACCAGTCGGCGGGACCCGGCCGCGGCGGCGTCCGGCGGCGCGGCCGAGCCCTGGCAGCGCCGCCGTGCTCAGCGCGCTGCTGATGCTGCGGCACTCGCTCGTGCCGAACACGCCCGGGAACCTAGGCAGCCTCCTGGACACCTTCCTGTCCTGACTCGGACTGCGCGTGTCCGTGTTCCTGGCGTTCGCCGCAGTGCGCCGATCGGCGACGCCGGCCGTGACGGCGCTGCTCCCTGCCGTGGTGTGGGCGTCGACCGATATCCGGCGACCAGTTCCTGGACATGCGCGGCTCGGTGTCGGCGAACTCGCGGGCGGCGTCGATGTCGCCGGCCTGAACGGCCCCGAGGTCGTGGAAGGCGCTGATGGCAGCGTGCGGAGCACGGCGCCGGCGCGGCGATGTGGCGACGATTGGGACGCCAGGGCGGGCAGACGCTGACGGCCGCGCTCGACAACCCCTACGGCGACGTCCTCTTTCGCGCCCAGGAAGCCCGCGCCGATGCGGAGGAGGAGCGGCACCGTGCCGCTGAGCGGGAGGCGCGACGGCCGGTGTGCACGCGCTGCGGCACCAAGTTCACCGACGAACGCTGGCAGGAGACCAGGCGGTCCTCGTGGCCCCGGTGGGCGAGACGGGTTGTGCGGACCGTGCGCCAAGGAGGCCGCCGACCGGGCGGAGGCTGAGCGCGTCGCGCGCCGGCAGGCGGAGGAAGCCGAACGCGCCGCCGCCGAAGCGCCGGCCGTGAAGTCCCGCAGCCGGTTCGGCATCACCCGCCGCCGGTAGCGGACGGGCTCGGGGCGGGGGTGGTTGGGAGTCTGGTCGGATGCGATCCGGTGCTGCGCGGCCGGGTGTCAGGACTACCGTGTCCGTATGGACTTCTCCGATGCCCTGCGGGCGCTGAAGGCCGGTCGGTGTATGGCCAGAGGCTCCTGGGTGGAGCCCGGGAAGTACATCTACCGAGTCCCGGCGAACACGTCGCTGGAGGACGGCAGTTCCGCCGAGCACTCGGCTACGCATCTGTTCTACCGTCCGGCCAAGGGCGCGAGGGGGCTGGTTGAGCCGTACACACCTCTCCCGTACACACCTCTCCCGGACGCGCTGGAAGCCGGCGACTGGTACCTCGTCGAGCCGAGAAAGGGCTCCGGAGCTCCTGGCTAGGAGGCCGCACCGGCCCCGGCAGTGAGGCCGTGTGACCTGGTGCCCGCCGGCACCATCACGTCACCCTCGTGACCGCCGCCCGCGCGTGTGGCAGCAAGGGCATTGCACTGCCCCTCTGAGCCAGTTGTTCCACGCCGCCCCAAGTGGGTCTCCGAACGGAGACCGGAGGGCGCCGTCGCGCCCGTATGTCACCACTGTGGCTTGCGGGTGGCCGCCTGGCGCCGGTAGTCGCGGGGGCTCAGGCCATATGCGGTGTGGAAGATGCGGCTGAAGTGGGCGGTGTTGGTGAAGCCCCGGCGTACCGCGATGGTCTGGATCGACTGGTGCAGGAGCCCGGGGTCGGTCAGATCGCGACGGCAGCGCTCCAGCCGACGGGAGCGGATCCATGCCGCAACGGAACCGTCACAAGTGCGAAAGAGCCGGTGGAGACTACGTACGGACAGATGATGGGCGTCGGCGACCGCCTGCGGTGTAAGTCCCGGGTCACCGAGGTTCTCGTCGATGAAGGCGTGGATGCGGGCGATCAGGGTGGCCTGGTGTGTCTCCGGCGGGAGCGCGGCGCCCGCTTCGAGCTCGTGCGCGAGCAGGGCCGACAACAGGTCCACGGTGACCATGCCCACCCGCGCGGCGTCGGCGGCCGTGTACGTCCCCACGCCGTCGGCCAGTTCGTGAAGCTGCCGGGCCATTAGTCGGCCGAGCCCGTTCTGGGCCGGCAACCGAGCGGCGGTCAGCTGTGCAATCTTGCGGTCCGGCAGCGGGAGCAGCGTGTGGGGAAAGGAGATGAGCAGCCCGGTCCACCCCGTTGTGCCCGTTTCGGTAGAGGTACGGAGGGGGCGGGAGGTGCTGTGCAGTACGAAGTTGCCAGGGCCGAGCGTGGTGTCGCGGTGGTCCTGGGCCATATTGACCTGCCCGCGCACGAGGAGACCGAGGGTGTAGTGCTCAGGGTCGGACCGGCGGATGTGTTGGCGGGTGCGGTGGGCCTGCAGGGACGGTTGGATCATCAGTCCCAGGTCGACGGCGCCGAGTTCTGCCACGTGCAGTTGGGCACGGAAGTCGTCCACGTGGTCGGTGCGGATGTCGTACGGCGCCATGGTCTGGCAGATCATGTCCCGCCAGAACGGGAACCGTTCGGCCGGAGGCAGATCCTCGGTACGGATCAGCAGCCCCATAAGCCTTCCCCCCGAGCCCCCGAGCAACTTGCCCCCTACATCCGTTCCCACACTGCCACGACGGCGCGTTGGGGGTGGCGGGGCACTTCTGGTTCCGGCCACCTCCCGCGGCCCTGCCCGGCCATCCGCCTCTCTGACACGGATGCCTGGGAGGTCGTTGGCGTTCATCGGCACGTACGTGGCGCTCGTCGTCAACTCCTCTCCTCCCGCATCGGCCATTCTCGGTCCGTGCGGGGAGGAACCTCCATACGGCACTCCCGTCCCGAGGCCCGACCGGGCGACGAAGCGGCCCGACGGGCCCGCGCACACCGGATCACGGAGGCATCATGAAGTTCATCGGCAACCCCATGGTGAAAGCCGCAGCCTTGGGCGCCCTGACCATCGCGCTCATCGCCGCGCCCGCGGCGTCCGCCTGGGCCGCGGCACCAGACGGCCGCGGCGGAGGACCCTACGCGACAGCGCCGCACGACCGCAGTGCGGAAGTCGGCGGGATGGCCCAGCAGGTACGTCAGGCCCTCGCGCACAATCCCGGTTCACGCCAGATCGACGCGCACACCATCGCACTCGGCAAGGGCGCCTTCATGGACCTCGCGGACGGAAAATGCTCCCGTGGCCGACTGTGCGTCTACAAGGACAGCAACTTCTCCGGCGGGGCCATGTACTGGTCCACCTGCACGACACAGGACCTGCGCCGCTTCCACTGGCCCAACGGGGAGTCAGCGGTGGGCAGCATCTCCTCGATCGACAACCGCAACCAGTACGGCGACGTCCAGTCCAGGTTCTACGACAGCCGCGACCGGTTCATGATCGCGGTCAATGCCGGGCACTACCTCAAGGACCTGTCCAAGGACAGCTCGCAGACAGGCGGAAGCCCCAACGACAAGACCTACAAGATCAAGGTCTGCTGATCACACGCCTCACCCCAGCCCTCGAAGCGTAGGAGGCCAAGGCACCCTACGCTTCGAGGCTTCGGCACCGCTCCGTCCCGCGGCAGACACCTTCAAGGCCCCCTGGACGCCCGAAGGCGCACAGGCCGGTCAGCAGATCCTGCCGGAGCCGATCCACCGCCGCCGGTGGCGGCGCTGTGCAGAGCCGTGCGTATGTGTCTGGGAGTAGCTGACCGGCGCTTCCCGTTACCCCGGTGGCATGTGCTTGGTCAGTGCTGTTCCGGATGACCGGGTCTGCCGATGCCCAGGCGATGGGGTGGATGACCGCGATCTGCGCCGCGCGCTTCGCTGGGGCGGTTCACGCCCGGCCGCGGCCTGATGCCTGCCGACCCGCCGAGGGGCTTGCCGGGCCCGGCCTGCAGGGGGTGCCGTATGCGGCCGGGCGCTGGGCGGGGGTGCGTCCGGGAGCGGCTGGAGAGGTCGTCAGGGGCGGTAGGCGCGCTTGGAGCGGCGGCTCATCTTCGTGTTCTGGAAGGCCACGCATTCCCAGCGTCCGTCGTGGCGGTGCAGCGTGAAGGTCTGGAACTTGTCGACGTTGATCCGGCTGCCCTTGCCGATGCCGCCGACGGTGGTCACCACCGCTGTCGACTCGTCCGGCATCCGCACGTCGATTGGCCTGACTGCCATGCGTGTGCCCTTCTGCCACCGGGTGAACACCTCATGATGGGTCTGTTCGATGGCGGCGCGGCCGAGCATGACGTCCCCCATGAAGATCACGTACGAGGCGTTGTGCGCGAACTGTGCCGCGTAGCCGCTCGCGTCTCCTGCGTCCCAGGCGTCCCGGATCCGTTCGAGGAATTGCTCGACCGTGTCCTGGTGCGTGACCGTCATCGTCGTCTCCTGTGGTCGGCCGCCTCGCGGCAGCACCTCAATCAGTTCTCGCTGAAACTATTCTTACTGAAACGGTTTGTGCAAGTCCTGCCCGTCACCGAATCGAGCAGTCGTCGGGTTGGGTGGTTGGTTGTTGGGTTTGGGTGGGTTGTCTTTTGGGTTCGTTGGTGGTGTTGGTGTGGATGATGTCGAGTGGTCGGCGCAGTTCGGGCTGGTCTTCGGCCGTCAGTTCCGCGGTCGGCTGCTCTTCCGAGGTGTCCGTGAGTCGGATCAGCTTCTCCAGTTCCCGCCGTACCTCCGCCCGCAGGTGGGCTGGTTTTCTCCGGGTGTCGGTGGGTGGTTCGTGCCGTGCTGCGGGGTGGCCGGAGGCGTTGCGGAGTCGGTGAGGTAGGCGGTCAGCAGCGGCCCTTCAAGCGTTGCCCGGTCGATGGTCGCGCCGGTGTACTGGCCTGTGGCGCGCAGGGCTGCGTGCAGGCCGGTTATCTGTTCGGGAGCCGTGCTGAGCTGGTGCTGGACGGCCGTGAGGAAATGACGGTGTCCGTCGCCGCGGTGCGTTGCGGGGCGGCCGGGTTCGGATGCGGGAGTTGCCGTGTTGCCCGCCGAGGCGATCACGGAGCTGAGCGGCTCGTTCGCGCGGGGGCCTCGCGTGGTAGGTCCCTTCCTCGCCTCGTCGACGTACGAGCCGTTCCCGCCGAAACGGTTCCGCCCCGCCCCGTCCCGCTCTGCCTGCCCTGGCCGGGCGTGGCCTGCCCTGGCTGGTCGTGGTGGCGCGTGGCTTGGTCCCGCCGGGGTTGTGCCGCGTCAGCCTGTGTCGAGTCCTTCGAGTGTGGGGGCGTGGAGGTGCCCCGGCTGTGGTGGGTGTTGGCGGGCCTGCCCATGTCGCTGGCCGCCGGCGGATTCCTGGTTCTCGCGGTTGACGTCGGCGACTGGCTCCGTCCCGATGCCCCGACCAGAGTGGAGTGTCTGTTCTGCCCTGTCTGCGGCTGCAGCGGATGGACCTCGGGCCAGTTCGTACCTGGCTGGCCGTACTCGTTCGTCGCTGTTCTCGGATCGGGTCGCATGTCCTGGTGCCGACTCCTGGGCGGCGTGCGTCTTGAATCCGCCGGCGGCGTCGCCGTGGTCGCAGTTGGCCGAGGAAGGTGGCCGGCCGGGGGAGGTATCCGGTGTGCTGTCAGTCCGTAGCGGGCCTTGCGAGTTGCAGGTTCGCCCTCTGGCCCCTCCGGTTCCTCCAGTCCCGGTGGGACCGAGCGCGGCCAGGGGCGCACGGGTGCGACGTGCTGGCGGAGCCCCCGGAGCTGTGACTTCGTGGGCGTTTGCCAGCGGTCGACCTGTGGTCGCGGCTGGTCCTGCCTGCCTGCCTGCCTGCCTGCCTGCCTGCCTGCCTGCCTGTCGGGCGGGCCTGTGCTGTGCCGGCGCGTCTGCGTGTACGAAGGGAGAAGACGGCCCCCGTGGGGGGCTCCCGCCGGAGTAGGCCGCGCAGCGCGGTCGGTCCCGGTGGGGGTCTGCGGTCGGAGTAGGTCGCGCGGCGCGGTCGGTCCCGGTGGGGGTCTGTGGTCGGAGTAGGTCGCGCGGCGTGGGCGGCTGGACTGTGGTGGCGTCCTGTGGTGTGGTCCGGCAGGTTGCGTGCCTCTGTGCGCCCCGTAACCCGTGATCATGCAGGGCAGTTCAGTCGATATGTACACATCGTCCTCGGCTCCTTCGCTGTCCGTACGTGTTGCTGCTGTGCCTCGTCTGTCGCGGCTTGCGGCGGCTTCGCTGGCCGGTACTGCCATCGAGTTCTACGACTTCCTTGTCTACGGCATCGCGGCGGCGCTGGTGCTCGGGCCGAAGTTCTTCCCGACGGTCTCCCCGCTGGCCGGAACCCTTGCCGCCCTGGCCACCTTCGGCGTCGGGTTCGCGGCGCGGCCGCTGGGCTCCGCTCTCTTCGGCCACCTGGGAGACCGGCGCGGCCGGCGGCCTGTCCTGGTGATCTCGCTGCTGGTGACCGGGCTCGCCACGGTCGCTGTCGGCTGTCTGCCGACGTACGACTCGATCGGCATCGCCGCGCCCGTGCTGCTGGTGGTGTTGCGCTTCGTGCAGGGGGTCGGGGTGGGCGGGGAGTGGGGCGGCGCGGTTCTGCTGACCGCTGAGCACGCGCCGGCCGGCCGGCGCGGACTGTGGTCGAGTTTCCCGCAGATCGGCCCGCCGCTCGGCTCGGTCCTGGCCAACGGCATCATGCTGGCGCTGTCCGCCGCCCTGAGCGACGCGCAGTTCATGCTCTGGGGATGGAGGCTGCCGTTCCTGTTCGCGGGCGTGCTCACCGCGGCGGGACTCGCGCTGCGCACCTCGCTCCCGGAAAGCCCCGACTTCCTCGAACAGCGCGAGCGCGCCCGCATGCCGCTCGTCGAAGTAGCACGCGAGCACGGGCGGCTGCTCCTGCTCACCGCGGGAGCGCTGGCCGCCTCGACCGCCGTCTCCTACACCATGTCGACCTGGGCCCTGTCCTACGCCGTCGACCGCCTGGGCGTCGACCGTACCGTCATGCTCGGCTGCACACTGTCCGTCGCCGTCATCACGGGCGCGCTCATCCCCGTGGCCGCCGTTCTGGGGGACCGCTACGGGCGGCGGCCGCTGTGCCTGCTCGGGTGCACGGGCTGCGCTGTGTGGATGTTCCCGATGATCGGCCTCCTGTCGACCGGCCGGCCGCCGCTGATCTTCCTCGGCTATCTGGGCGCGATGCTCGGGTGCGTCACGATGCTCGCCGCCGTCGCGGCGTATCTGCCGGAGCTGTACGCCTCCCGGGTACGCTGCACGGGCGCGTCCGTCGGCTACAGCCTGGGCACGGTCCTGGGCGGCGCGCTCACACCGATGGTGGCCACCGCCCTCGCCCACGGGCCCGGCGCCCCCTGGGGCGTGGCCGTGTACCTGACCGCGGTCGCCCTGCTGAGCCTGGGCTGCTTCGCCCTCCTGCCGGACACCCGCCCCGCAGTCCCGCAGCCGGCCGCGGCCACCGGATAGGCGGCGCCGGCAGCCCGGCCCGCCGGAACCGGCCACCGGCCGGGCCGCGGCACACCGCCGCTCCCGCCCTGCCTCGACCTCGGCCCCTGCCTCGACCTCGGCCCCTGCCTCGACCTCGGCCCCTGCCTCGACCTCGGCCCCTGCCTCGACCTCGGCCCCTGCCT
>NZ_JBFAIS010000015.1:210952-223171 GCF_040654795.1 Streptomyces sp. NPDC050617
ACCCTGCCTCGACCTCGGCCCCTGCCTCGACCTCGGCCCCTGCCTCGACCTCGGCCCCTGCCTCGACCTCGGCCCCTGCCTCGACCTCGGCCCCTGGCCCGGACGAATGCTGCTCGTTCCCGCTTGCGCCGGGGGAGTACCGGCCGGGCGGGTGCGCGGGCCGCACGCGACCCGGCGTCGGTGCCCTCCTCCACGACCCCGTCGCCCCCGTACTGCACCGCGCCCGTAACGCACCGCCTCGTACTGCACTGCGCCCTGGGCTCCGTAACGCGGATCTGTTCACTTACGCCCTGCGGCGCCTGCCCGCCGATGTTCCGCTGCCCGCCGACACCCTGCGGGCCCGTCCTCATCCTCAGCTGCTGTGCCTACTGGATCGCATCGGGGGCGGCGCCTTGTGGCTCGCCCCGGAGCGGGAGGGCGGGCAGTCGGCTGGAGTTGCCGGGCACCCGGCTGTCCTGCCCTCGCCCGCTTTGCCGGCGTCCTGCTCGGGGGCATCTCCGCTCCCGCGGTACGTCCGGAGGGCCGCGCGGCGCCGCGTGGGTTGTTCGGACTGCTGTGTGCCTCCGCGGACAGCGCGACTACGCCGTCCGGGCTCGGTTGCCGGCGGCCGGGGCCGGGGCGGGCTGACGGATATCGGTGGCGGGGCCTGACGGCGGAGCCGGGCGTTCGCTGCGGGTGGGGTTGCGGCGATGCGTGCCCCGTCCCGGCGATGCGTGCCCCGCCCCGGCGATGCGTGCCCCGCCCCGGTGGTGCGGGCTGCTGGGACGAGGGCGGTGCCGTCGCCGGGCCGAGGCCCGCGATCACGGACCGAGACCCGCGGTCGGGTCGGTCCGGGCCGGGCTCGTGGCCACCGGCCGCAGCGTCGCGCGGACCGCAGCGTCGCCGGGTCGCCGGGTCGCCGGATGGCCGGGTGGCTCCGGGCTCGTGTCCGTGCGCGCCGCTGCGCTGCGCCCGGGAACGGGTGGTCGGCGACGGGGGTCGGCAGCGAGGGTCGGCGACGGGGGCGGTCGGCTTCTGTGCCTCGGGGTCTGGTGGGATGACGTCCCGGGTTGCGAATCGGGTCAGGCCGGCCGGTCCGGCCGCGGCCGCCGAGGTGTGGTTGTCGGGCCGGCCGCGGTATTGCGGTTCGTGGTGCTGTGCGGGGTCGCGCCGGGAGATCGCGCGTACGAGGCGCCTGGCAGGGCCTGTGCCCCGGTAGGGGGAGTGTCAGCGCGCCGAGGCCGGCCGGCGGCGCGTCGCCCGACGGGTACGTACTCGCCACGTACACCAACTGCTCTTCTTCGAAGGTTCCGCAGACTGCCCAGTAGTTCAGCTTGATGAACGCGCCGTCCGGCAGGCGCTGCTTGTGGTCGCCGGCGGACGGTGCCGGCCGGTTCGGTGCAAGGCGCGCGGCGCGTCGAGCGAATCACTCCTGCCCCAGGCTCGCCGCTGTCGAAGAGGCAGAGGCAGAGGCAGAGGCGGAGACAGAGGCGGAGGCGGAGGCGGAGGTAGAGGCGGAGGCGGAGGCTGAGGCGGAGGCGGAGGCGTAGGTAGAGGCGGGGGGCGCGGGAGGCGGACCGCGCTCCTACGGCACGGGCGTAGTGCACGGCACGGGCGTGGTGCACGGTATGGGCGTGGTGCGCAGGCGGCGCGTCTGGCGGGCTCCGGGTGCGGGTGTACGGGCCCGGTCCTAGCCTGGCCGTGAATGTCCCGGAAAATGTCCCGGATTACGGAGTCGGTCATGGAGTCGTCCACGGAGCCCGGTCGGTCCGCGGCGCGGGCAGCCGGCCGGGCCGGGCCCGGTCGCGCTGGGCCCGGTCGCGCTGGGCCGGGGCGGCGGGTGTCCGCGTACAACAGCGTGGCCCAGTTGCAGACCGATCTGTGGTGGTCGATCTCCGATGTCGCGCGCAGGCTGTCGCCGGCCGATGACGGGTCCGCCGGGCGTGCCGAGGCGGTGGGCGTCCTCGACGGGCATCTGGCGGATGCCGATGTGCTCACGCACTACTTCAGCTGTCCCGGGCCGGATGTGGCGCAGACGCTGCGGGCGCTGGCGTCGCAGGGGTCGTATGCCGAGCTGAGCCGGACGGCGGCGCGGATCGGCCGGGGGCTGATCGCCGACGTGGCGCTCTCGACGGTCGCGGCCCCGGATGCGCAGGATTCCGACACCGACAGCGGCGCCGACCGCCGTCCGCGGTTCGACGTGCTGGTGGTCGCCGGTCTCTCGGAGGCCGAGGCGGAGCGGATCCTCAGCGGGCTGCGCGCGTCGCGCCGTCGTGAGGATGCGTTCGTGTACGACGTGATCGCGGTGTCGAGTTTCGTCGACGCGATGGTGGCGGTCCTGGTCAACCCGTGGATTCAGGCGGTCGTGGTCCGGCCCGACTTTCACACCCGGTCGGACTTCGACCTGACGCTGTTGCGGGAGCTGCTGCCTGCGGTCGGGCCGCCGGATCTCGACTGCCGCACGGTGGCGGACCGGGCCGGTGCGCTGGCCCGCCGGGTCCGTGAGGAGCGGCCCGAGCTGGACCTCTATCTGGTCGAGCAGG
Organism: Streptomyces sp. NPDC050617; assembly: GCF_040654795.1. Lineage (NCBI taxonomy): Bacteria > Bacillati > Actinomycetota > Actinomycetes > Kitasatosporales > Streptomycetaceae > Streptomyces > Streptomyces sp. NPDC050617. The sequence continues at coordinate 213,475 of NZ_JBFAIS010000015.1, forward strand.
CCTCGGTCGAGCAGCTCGCGACGGAGATCGGGCGCGAGTTCGACTCGGTGTTCCTGCAGCAGGAGGACGTCCTGGACCTGCATCTGACGATTTTGCGCGGCGTCGCCCGGCGGTATCGGACGCCGTTCTATTCGGCCCTGGTGGAGTACGCGCGCAAGCCGAGCGGGGTCTTCCACGCGCTGCCGGTCTCCCGCGGGAATTCGGTGGTCCGCTCGCAGTGGATCCACGACATGTGCGACTTCTACGGGCTGAACATCTTCCTGGCCGAGACGTCGGCGACGGCCGGCGGGCTGGATTCGCTGCTGGAGCCGCATGGTGCGATCAAGGAGGCGCAGGATCTGGCCGCCCGCGCCTTCGGCGCGCGGCGGACCTACTTCGTGACCAACGGGACGTCCACCGCGAACAAGATCGTCACGCAGTCGCTGGTGGCGCCGGGCGATGTCGTGCTGGTCGACCGCAACTGCCATAAGTCGCATCACTACGCGCAGGTGCTCGCCGGTTCCCACGTCGCCTACCTCGACAGCTATGCGATCGACGCGTTCTCCCTGTACGGCGCGATTCCGCTGGCCGACATCAAACGGACGCTGCTGACGTACCGGCGCGAAGGCAGGCTCGACCAGGTCTCGCTGATCTCGCTCACGAATTGCACCTTCGACGGCGTCGTGTACGACGTGGAACGGGTGATGGCCGAGTGCCTCGCGATCAAACCCGACCTGGTGTTCCTGTGGGACGAGGCGTGGTTCGCCTTCGCCCGCTTCCACCCCGTGTACCGGCGGCGGACCGCGATGGCCGCTGCGGCCCGGCTGGCCGAACGCATCGCAACAGCGGAATACCGGGCCGAGTACCGGCGGCATCTCCAGCGCATCCGAGGGATGTCCGACGACGAACTGGTACGTGAGCGGCTGCTTCCGGACCCGGACGCGGCCAGGATCCGCGCGTACGCCACGCAGTCGACGCACAAGACCCTGACCTCGTTGCGTCAGGGATCGATGATCCACGTGCAGGACGACGATTTCGGCCGGCGGAACGAGGAGGCCTTTCACGAGGCCTATATGACGCATACCTCGACTTCTCCGAACTACCAGGTGCTGGCGTCCCTCGACGTCGGCCGGCGCCAGGTCGAGCTGGAGGGGTTCGAGCTGGTGTCGCGCCAGGTCGAACTGGCGATGTCGCTGCGCGATCAGGTCGCCGGGCACCCGCTGCTGTCGAAGTACTTCCGGGTGCTCGACAGCAGTGAACTGATCCCGGACCCCTACCGGCAGCAGGGCGGGCCGTGCCCGTTGCACGCCGGGCCGGCGGCTATGGAAAAGGCGTGGAGCACGGACGAGTTCGTCCTCGACCCGTGTCGGCTGACCCTTGAGATCTCCGCGACGGGCCTCGACGGCGACACGTTCAAGCACGTTCAGCTGATGGACCGCTGGGGCATTCAGGTCAACAAGACCACGCGCAATACGGTACTGGCGATGACGAACATCGGCACGCCCCGCACCGCCGCCGCGCACCTGCTCCGGGCGCTCATCGGCATCGCGGAGGAATTGGAGGCCGCGGCCGGGCAGCTGGCGCCCGAGAAGAAACACGCGCGCGACCGGCGGATCGATGCGCTCAGTCACGATCATCCGCCGCTGCCGGATTTCTCGCGGTTCCACGACGCGTTCCGTGCCGAGCCCGCCGGCGAAGCGGCCGACGGGGATATGCGCAAGGCTTACTACATGGCGTATCGGGAAGAGCTGTGCGAGTTCGTCTCCTCCGGAGAGGCACGGCGCCGGGTCGCCGCCGGTCAGCCGGTCGTATCGGCGATCTTCGTCACCCCGTACCCGCCCGGCTTTCCGATTCTGGTGCCGGGTCAGGAATTCAGCGAGGACATCCTCGACTTCATGGACGCCCTGGACACCAAGGAGATCCACGGGTTCGACCCGGAATGCGGATACCGGGTGTTCGTTCAGTCCGCGCTGGCGGGAGACGCCGGCTGAGACCGGCAGCCGGGACCGCCGGCTGGGACCGGCGGCGGAGGCGGCCGGCGCCGCCCGGCTACAGCCCGAAGAACGCGACAGGGGAGCGGCGGCGAGGCCTTCCGCGGGTCCGCCGTGGCGGACCTCCGGCAGGGCCGGCGCAGGCTGGGCACCGCGAGGCCGTGCACTCGCCCGGGGAGGGCGCAGCACCGCCCCGCACCGCGCCCCCGTGGGCGAACTGGTCTGGTCAGTGGACGGCGCCGTTTTCGATGCACAGGACGCCGGCGACGATCAGGCCGATGCCCAGCCCCATGACCTTGGTGAGGGGTTCGCGGAACAGGACGCGGGCGGCGAGGGCGGCCAGCGCGATGCCGCTGGCGGCCCAGATGCCGTAGGCGGCCCCGAGGGGCATGCCGTGCCGGAGGGCCAGCGTCAGGAAGGAGAAGGCGAGCACGTACCCGGTACAGACGGCGATGTACCACTTCTTGGCGCCGCCGTGGGAGGCCATCCGCAGCGACAGCGTGCCGCAGAGCCCGGACAGGATCCCGCAGACGAGGAAGACCCCGTTCACCGTGCCGTTCCTTCCGTGCGGAGCCGGCGGGCCCGGGCGGCTTGGAGTCCGAGTTCCACGCACAGCACGCCGGCGATGACCAGGACGATCCCCACGCCCGTCGTCGCGGTCAGCGCGTCGCCGAAGACGACGGCGGCGAGCAGGGCGGTCAGGGCGACGCCGCAGGCCCCCCAGAGCCCGTAGGCCACCCCCAGCCCCATGCCTGCCCGTAGGACGCCGGAGAGGGAGGAGAAGGAGCCGACGTAGCCGGCGATGGCGAGGGGGTACCAGGCGGGGTGGTCCATGGCGGCCCGCAAGGACAGCGTGGCGGTGACTTCCAGCAGGATCGCCGCGGCGAGCAGCAGCCATGTCTTCATCGGGGCATCTCGTCCTTCAGGAGCGTTTCGGCGACGGTCAGCAGTTCGGCGCGGTCGCGGTCCGGGACGGGGAAGACGTCGGTGGCCGCGGCGGCCCAGTACGCGTCGGCCAGCAACCGCGCGGCGGTGAGCCGGGCGCGGACCGGTCCCGGGAGGGAGCCGGGCAGCGTGAGCCAGGGCGCCAGGCGCCGGACCCAGGTCGCGGTCAGGGCCTGCCGGTACAGGGCGTTGGTGTAGATCGCGTAGTCCGCGCGATCGAACCGCCCGCTCAGCGCCACCTCGACGTAGGCGCGGATCCGCTGGTGCGGCGAGGCCGTCTCGGGCGACTGCCCGAGACGGCCTCGCAACAACGCCTCCCAGCGCCCGGCGACGTGATCGACGACGCCGAGCATCAGGGCCTCCTTGGTCGGAAAGTGGTACATCAGCCCCGGTTTGGTCAGCCCCACCTGCTTGGCAGCGGCGTCCAGGGTGATCGCGCCTCTCTCGACCCGGAGCAGCTCGAGGGCCCCGTCCAGAATCCGGTCCTTCGTGGTACTCGCCATACCGCAACTTTACCATCCGGAAGGTAAAGTTCTTCAGGGGGGTGACGCCGGGTACTGCGGCACGCACCTCAGTCGCCGGCGCAACGACGCATCCCCCGCGAGCCCCGCCGCACGAGCCCCGGGCCCACCCGCACGGCCGCGCGGAACAGTTCCGCGCCGGCCGCGCCGCGCACGGGCGCCGGCCTGCCCGATCCGCACTCGCGGAGCCGTTCGCCCCGCACCATGACCGAGGAGCTCCTCCGCGTCAGACGCTCCGGGTCGAGGGGTGAAACCGACGTGATACGCGGCGAGTCAGATACCCTCTAACTTGTTGCGAAGTAGCAGCTGGTGGTAACTTGCCAACAAGTCGGATGGTTCCTTCTCCAGGGGTGGCGGGTGCTGCAGATCCAGATCGGCGCTGAACGCGCCGCGCATGCGGACGACCGCCTGGGACGGGCCACTGTGGGGTGGCGTCCCGGGATGAGCGAGGACGAGGCATGGGAGGCCGGCCGCGGCATCTGGAAGTTCAAGGCCGACCGGGCCCTGTCCCAGGACGAGGCGCAGATCATCAACACCGAGGGCACCGTGATCGCGGTCGCCAGGATCACGGGAATCTCCAAACACGGCGACCGCTACGCCCTCGAAGGCACCCTCCTGCGCGGCGACCCGCGGGTCGGCCGGCCCACCCCCAGCCCACACCTGTCCCGCAACCCCGTCACCTACATCTGAAGGGGCCCTCCGGTGAGTGACTTCGAGGCAATCGACTCGCTGCTCGACTCCGTCGGCCCGCAGGCCGAACTCCCGGGACCGCAGCGGCGGCGGGAACTGCGCGAGCAGGCCCGGCTGTCCAAGGCCCAGGTGGCCCGGACACTGGGCGTCAGCCCGAGCACCGTCACCGGGTGGGAGGGCGGCCGCGACCCGCTCGGCGCGACCCGCACTGCGTACGCCTACCTGCTGGACGGGCTGGCCGCCAAACTCGCCACCGCAGCCGAGCCGGGAACAAACCCGGCAGCCGAGCCAGGAACAAACCCGGCAGCCGAACCGGGAACAAACCCCGCAGCCGAACCGACCGCTCCACCGGCCGGCAACCCGGCACCCGACACCCCCACAGCGAAGCCCACGAAAGACAGCGACGAGACGGAGCCCGCGGCAGACGACGAGGTGGAGGCCCTCGCCGCCCCCGAACCATGCGTGCTCTGCGGCCACCCCGCCCGGACCCGCGTGGCAGGGTACGCCCAGCACCTGAACCCCTCCGACTGCCACCCCGCCGAACCCCCCACACCCACACCCACGTCCGCCCCCACACCCGCGTCAGCCGCACCGCGCACCCACACAGCACAGGCACCACCGCGTGAAGCATGCCCGCCGCATACACCACCCCCCTCCGAACACCCCAAGAACCCAGCCCCACGCAAGCGAGCCTTCCAAGAACAACCCGGCCCGGCCGACGCGATCCACCAGGCAGTGCAGAGCACCCTCGCCAAACACCACGGCGACGTCGAAACAGCCACCGCAGCACTGCTGAAAAAAGCCATCCCGGACGCGATGCAACTCCTGGACGAGACCCGCAAAGGCGCACGCTACGACGTGATCGCCCACCCCTGGATCCCCGACATCCTCAAGAAACAGACCTCCCGCGGCGCCGACCAGATCTGGGAAGCCCGCCCCAAATGGACCCGCCCCACCCTCCCGCCCGGCCACCACGAAGTGACCGCCCTCGACATCAACGGCGCCTACCTCTCCGCCCTCAAAACCCACCTGCCGATCGGCCAGCTGGAACACTCCACCACCGATACCCACGACCGCCGCCGCGCCGGCGTCCACCTGATCACCCCACCTGCCTGGCACCACGACGACGTCCTGCCCAACCCGATCGGCCAGCGCGACGAACCCGGCCCCCTCTGGGTCACCGAACCCACCCTGCGCCTCCTGCTACGCCTGTCCGGCCCCCAACACGCCCTGTGCGACCCGCCGAAAATCCACGAGTCCTACACCTCCGGCGCCACCGAGAACCTCCTGGAGAAGTTCCGCATCACCCTCAAGGACGCCCGCGACGCCGCGATCGCCCAAGACGACCCCGTCACGCTGGAATACGTGAAGGCGATGTACTCCAAGTTCGTCTCGACAATGGGGGAGAGCAACTACAACCGGGAGCTCTACCGCCCGGACTGGATGCACATCATCCGCTCCCAGGCCTTCGCCAACCTGTGGCTGAAGGCGCTCAAGGCCCATGACGAGGGCCTGACGGTCGTACGAGCGCTGGGCACCGACGAACTGCACATCACCGGCGACTGGCGCCGTGTCTTCCCCGAAGGCCGCCGCGTCACCGAGGTCAAGGTCAAAGACACCTACACCGCCGGCACCGGCACTACCGAGCACACGCAGACGGAAGCGGAAGGAGGGGAGTAGTGCCGGAGAAGAACATCGACTTCGGAAAGTTCGGCGCCCGAGGCATCAAAGGCAGCGACGCCGTGGCCCGCAAACTCGACGAACTCGCAGGCGGCATCGCCACCCCCGTGACCGCCAAACGCGGCCTGATGGCACGCCTGCACTACCTGACCAAATCCGGCAAGACCCGCCAGGCCGCGCGCGAGGCAGGCCTGACGGTCACCGACCGGACCCTGAAAGCATGGCTGGAGGGCAAACAATCGCCGTCGAAGGCCAACCTCACCAGGATCGACGCCGCATACCGCACGGTGCGCCGGCACAACGTCGCCCGTCACCTCCTCAAACGCCTGAACCGGGACGGCCGCGGCACCCGGGTGGAGATCCACCCCCTCAACCAGTCCGGCGTGCCATACCCGCTGCAGCGGGTAGTGGAACACCGGACGATGAACGTACGCCGCTGGGACCGGATCGTCGCCTCCTGGGCAGCCGGCGACCACCAGGACCTGGAGGACACCTGGACCGCCGATGTCCTACCGGACCTGGGCAGCCAGTGGGGGCAGTACGAATACGTCACCAACATCGGCTTCGCCGCATAGAAACCGACGCCACCGAACGCTGCTGCTCCCCAACACCCGCACCAGGGCGCACAGGGCGCGGAACGGCACAGGACGGCAACCCACTGGACCCGTAACCCAGAGGCCCCAGCCCGCACCCTGTCACCGCACTGCCGATCAGGCCCAGGCCCACGGACCCGGGCCTCCCGCACTCCAGCCGCGCTACCGGGGACTCCTGCGGGACACGACGGCGGACCAACGCATCCCGAGGGCATCGAGGTCCGCACGACGCTGCTCGGTGAGCGTCTCGGCACGCTTCCTGATGTTGTCGAGGACCATGCCGAGTTTCACCGCCAGGAACTCCTCAGCACCGGCCCGCCCCCCGCCCGACCCGCCGTCCGGCCCCAGCCGCTCGACATGCTTCCGGGGCACCTCCAAGTGGCCCTCGCGGGCGTGGTACTGGCGGGCGGCACGTAGATTGAGAGCCCACCTGCCGCTCTGCGTACGTTTCACGGGCCGCTCACTCTCGTCGGCCGGGGCGAGACCGAGGACGTTGGCGAGCAACCACTGCTGAACCGGCACGAGACCATCCCAGCCGAGGCGGCAGGCCCCCACCCAGCGGCCGAGGTCTTCCCCCTGCACCAACACCTCGCCCGCCGCCGCCGGCACCGACCCGCCGCCCTCGACATGAACCTGGGCGAGGCGGAAACAGCGCTGCCACCCGACATCCCAGGCCGGGCACCAGCCCGGGTCGACCTCCTCCAGCGCATCCCGCCGCGCCTGGGTGAGCGCCCCGGCGCCGGACTCGACAGGAAGGCCGGCCCCGCGCCGCTCGGCGAGGACATCCGCGAGCCGGGCCGCAGTGCGCTGGTTCTTCGCCCACACCCCGACCGGGTACCCGTCCCAGACGGCACCGGCCGGCGGCAGAAAATGCCCGTGAACCGCAGCCCAGGCACGGGCGGCGCTCAGTCCTTCCTCGAACGCGACGTCCTGATGCGACCAGACCATCCCCAGCCCGTCGAGCTCACCGACACGGGCCGCAACAAGACGCCCGGCCTTGCACAAACGCCGCTGGTCGGCCAGCCACGTCCCCAGCGGGAACCCGGCAGGCACCCAACCCTCGGGAGTGACGAAGTCGTACGGCACCCGCAACCGCACGGCCCCGGTCTCCTTCACATACCGCACGCACGCCTCGACCCCGCGCCGCCAGAAGGCATTCTCCGGCTCAATCACCCGCAGCTTCACGAACCGCGCCAGCAGCACCGGATCCCGCGGCACGGAAAACTTCAGCAGCTCCCGCGCAGACACACTCGGACCCTGCTCACCCTCCGACTGCCCCCGGCCCCCCTCGCCGGCACCAGCCCCCTCCTCCAGCTCGAAACCGCCGCTGCGCCGCCGGGAGTCGGCGAGCGCCTCGATGGTGTCGGTGTCGTGCGCGCGAAGCGCTCCAAGGATCTTCGCCAAGGTGTCGTAGGCCGGAGAGGTCAGCATTTCGTCCGGACTTTCACCCGGCGTGAGAAATACCGGAACGATCAGCGAAGCGACTTTCCCTTCGCCGGACTTCATACGCAGGGCGCGGCCGACCATCTGCACGATATCGACCATCGACCCACGCGCATCGCAAAAAGCGACGGAATCACAATTCGCTGTATCAACGCCTTCGCCCAGTACCTTCACGGAGCTGAGCACGCGCAGGGCGGCCGGCCGCAGCCCGTACTGGTCCTCGATGACGTCGGACGCGAACTCGGTGAGCACGGCGCGCCGGTGACCGGGGGAATGATCGCCGTACAGCCAGGCGGCCCACACCCGCTCCGGCGCCGGGAACCGGCGCGGATCGTCCTGCCAGAGCCGCTGCGCCACGTCGACGACGCCCTCGGCCATGGCCTCGGCCTCGCCGACTTTGCTGTGGAACGTCAGAACCTTGCGCAACCGCCCCTGCGCTGCTGCGGTCAGGACCCCGGTCTGCAGCGCCGCGAGCCGGGCCCCGCGCGCCATGCCCGAGCCGGAGCCGGCCCTCTGGTGGGCGTCGTGGAGTCCGGGATCGGTGATGTCGACGCACACGACCTGGTAAGGCGCGACCAGGCCGCGGCTGATGGCTTCGGACAAGGTCAGCTTGAACGCCACCGGCCCGAAGACGGCGGAGTCCGCATCCATGCTTGCGATCAGCTGAGGTGCCTCGTCGCGACGGCCTCCGGCGGTTTCCCAGATTCTGGCGGTGGCGGTCATGTAGAGACGGCGGGCAGCCGGGATCCTGGCCTGGTCGTGTACGGCCGCCCACGGCTTGCCCGCATCGCCGCTGGTGCGGTGGGCCTCGTCCACGACCATCAGGTCCCACACGCCCAGGCCCTGGGCATGGGCGCGCTGGAGGATGCCGAGGCCGACGGCGGCATAGGTGGCGAACACCGTCACCCGCTCCAGCCCCCGCGCCCACGCCACGAGCTCGGCCGGGTCCGTTGTACAGGGCACGCCGTCAGAATCCTCGGCCGGTAGCCGGCAGACTCCCATCACCGCCCCCGTACGGCCGGCCTCCCGCCACGCGGCCGCAGTCTGCGTCAGCAGATCCAGGGTCGGCACCAGAACCAACACCCGGCGCGCCCCCAGTTTTCCGGCGGCCTCGGCGGCGACCAGTGTCTTGCCCGAACCGGTCGCGGCGATGACCTGAGTCCGCAATCCCTCGGCGGGCATGTGTCCACCAGAGGGTGTCTGCAGAACGCGGAGGACGGCATCGACGGCCTCCACCTGATGAGGGAACAGTTCTTTCTCCGGCATGCAACTTCCCTTTATCGCTCGCGTCTGACGCTATCCGGGCCGTTAGAATCGGGCCATGCTGGAAATCAGAGGCCAGACGGTTGGATTTCTGTCCTCTTTTTGAACGGTTCTTGGGCCGTGTGTAACACCCCGTCTGGTGCTCCGGAGCCCTGTAGCGGGAGTGGCTTACATCTCCATAAGATAGCGGGCCAAGCAGAATGACGCATGCGATTCTCCGAGTGATTCTTATCTGATCTTTCATGTTACCCTGAAACCTCGCGGTGAACGCCCACCCGGCAGTTTCCGCTCATACTCCGCTCCAACGGCACGGTGACACCAGCCCACTGAGACCTCATCACCTGAGACGCCGTCACCCCGTTCTCCCTAGCCAGCCCCAGGAACACGCGGAGCGTGTTCCGTTAGGCCGGATCGCGGAGCGATCCGAGCCCGAGGCCAACGGAGTTGGCCTCCCGGGCCACGGAGTGGACCGGATCTCGGGACGAAGTCCCGAATACCGCACGGAGTGCGGTGCTGTCTTTCCGTCGCGTAGCGACGGCGCGTCGTGTCTGCGGAGCAGACCGCGCGCAGGAACGCGTTCGCGTCACGGACG
>NZ_JBFAIS010000016.1:0-187657 GCF_040654795.1 Streptomyces sp. NPDC050617
ATGTCCACAGCCTGCGAGGCGTCCTGTTCCAGCCGCAACGGCCGCCCGAGTATTGGGGAAGCTGGAACGGCCGCGCATAATCTGACCTGGGGAGACCGACGTTCAGCAGGCGTCGGTCTCAGTTCGCCAGCGGCACCTGGGTGCCGGGGGCGGCCTGGTTGTAGTGGTCGACGATCTTGTTCAGCTCGATCTGGTAATAGAGCTGGTACAGGCCGAAGACGAACATCAGCAGCAGGCCGATGCCGGCGCTGCACGTGGGCTGGAGACCGGCGGCGCGCTGCGCGTCGGCTATCCGTCGGCCGGTGTTGAAGACCGAGACGAACGGCGGGATGATCACGATCCCGCCGATGGTGATCGCGAGCAGGCTGCCGACGGGGCTGATCTGCCGGCGGCTGTCGAACTCCGCCATCTCCTTGTGGATCTTGTAGTACCAGACCAGGCTGTAGATCCCGAGGGTGATCAGCGGCAGTCCCAGCCACACACCGAGCGGGACGCGGCGCTTCATGGCCAGTCCGAAGCCGACGGGGCCTTGCTGTGGGTAGCCCCACGGCTGTTGCGTGCTCAACACGTCTCCTCATGCGCACCCCTGACTGGGCGTCAGGGGGCATTGATCTCTTCGCGGCGCACCATGCCGCAGACAGATCGCGAAGCTTGTCATAGATTCAGCGGCTTCGCCACACGTTTGTTCGCGGAACATTTGTGCGATCACAGCCTCGCACGGATCGCGACACGCCCGACCCAAGGATGCGGCACGCGGAAGGCCGCCACCACGCCCGGCCCAGGACCGCGCCGGGTGGCCTCGCTCACACCCCATCGCGTCAGACAGACGATTACACTGGGCCGCGTGCCTCAACTTCGTCTCGCCCTGAACCAGATCGACTCCTGCGTCGGCGACCTCGCCGGTAACGCCGAGACGATCCTCCACTGGACCCGGCACTCGGCCGAACAGGGCGCCCATCTGGTGGCCTTCCCCGAGATGGCGCTGACCGGCTACCCCGTCGAGGACCTCGCGCTGCGCTCCTCGTTCGTCGAGGCGAGCCGCGCCGCGCTGGACGCGCTGGCCGCCCGCCTCGCCGCCGAGGGCCTCGGGGAGCTGCCGGTGATCGTCGGCTACCTCGACCGCGACGAGTCGGAGCAGCCCCGCTACGGCCGGCCCGCCGGGGCCCCGAAGAACGCCGCGGCCGTGCTGCACGGCGGCCGGGTCGCCCTCCGCTTCGCCAAGCACCACCTGCCCAACTACGGCGTCTTCGACGAGTTCCGCTACTTCGTGCCCGGCCAGACGCTGCCCGTGGTGCGGGTGCGCGGCATCGACGTCGCGCTCGCCATCTGCGAGGACCTGTGGCAGGACGGCGGCCGGGTGCCCGCCGCCCGCAGCGCCGGGGCCGGGCTGCTGGTCTCCGTCAACGCCTCCCCGTACGAGCGGGAGAAGGACGACACCCGCCTCGACCTGGTGCGCAAGCGCGCGCAGGAGGCCGGCTGCACCACCGCCTACCTGGCGATGACCGGCGGCCAGGACGAGCTGGTCTTCGACGGCGACTCGATCGTCGTCGACCGGGACGGCGAAGTGATCGCGCGCGCCCCGCAGTTCGAGGAGGGGTGCGTGCTCGTCGACCTCGACCTGCCCGCCGCCGCGGCCGAGCCCCCGGCCGGGACCGTGGACGACGGCCTGCGCATCGAGCATGTGACGCTCTCCGCCGACCCGCTCCCCGCGTACGAGCCCGAGACGCCGGGCGGCCGGGCCGAGCGGCTCGACGACGACGAGGAGGTCTACACCGCGCTGGTGGCGGGGCTCCGCGCGTACGCCGCGAAGAACGGCTTCCGCAGCGTGCTCATCGGGCTCTCGGGCGGCATCGACTCGGCGCTGGTCGCCGCCATCGCCTGCGACGCGGTCGGCGCGGCGAACGTGTACGGGGTCGCGATGCCCTCCCGGTACTCCTCCGAGCACTCCATCGGCGACGCCGCCGAGCTGGCCCGCCGCACGGGGCTGAACTTCCGCACCGTCCCCATCGGCCCGATGTTCGACGCTTACATGGGCTCGCTGGGGCTGACCGGCCTCGCGGAGGAGAACCTCCAGTCGCGGCTGCGCGGCACCATGCTGATGGCCCTGTCCAACCAGGAGGGCCACATCGTCCTCGCGCCGGGCAACAAGTCCGAGCTGGCCTGCGGCTATTCGACGCTCTACGGCGACTCCGTCGGCGCGTACGGGCCGATCAAGGACGTCTACAAGACCTCGATCTTCCGCCTCGCCACGTGGCGCAACCGGTCGGCCGCCGAGCGCGGCGAGACCCCGCCCATCCCGGAGAACTCGATCAGCAAGCCGCCGAGCGCGGAGCTGCGGCCGGGCCAGGTGGACACGGACTCGCTGCCCGACTACGACGTCCTGGACCGCATCCTGGAGCTGTACGTGGACCGCGACCAGGGCCGCGCGGAGATCATCGCGGCGGGCTTCGATGCGGAGCTGGTCACCCGCGTCCTGCGGATGGTCGACACCGCGGAGTACAAGCGGCGGCAGTACCCGCCGGGCACGAAGATCTCCGCCAAGGGCTTCGGCAAGGACCGCCGGCTGCCGATCACCAACCGCTGGCGCGAGACGGGCTGACCCGGTCGCCTTCGGAGCGGCCGCCCGGCTCGTAGCGCCGGGCGGCCGCTCCGCTCTTTCCACACGGGTCCGCACGCCCGGAGGGGGGATTCACCGGGCGTGCGGAGTCTGGGGCGGCCGGGGGCCGCTTACGGGTGGTACTTCTCCTCGATCAGGTCCGGGACCGGGATGTCGGACTTGGCCTCCATGGTGACGCGGACGACGACGCTGCCGGTCTTCGCGGCCTTCTCCAGCTGGTCCCCGGTGCACCTCTTGGTGCCGTAGCCGTCCTCGCCGATCTTCACGGAGCCGTCGGCGCCGCCGCAGATCGCGGCCGCCCCGCGGACCTCCACCGCGTTGGAGACGTCGAACTCCCGGGCCTTGCCGCCGTCTTCGGGCTTGACGAGCAGCTTGCCGGGCGCGAGGTAGCTCATCTTGCCCACGATCACACGGTGGTTGCCCGCGTTGGCGACGCCGCTCCCTTCCGGCGCGGACTCGCTGCCGCTGTGCCCCTGCGCGGCGGAGCTGTTCGAGGAGCCGCCGGCGGACCCGTTCCGGGACGTGGCCGACGAGGCCGAGTCGTGCTGCGAGGCCGACGCGGAACCCGAGTTGGAAGAGTTGGAAGAGTTGGAAGAGTCGGAAGAGTTGGCGGAGTTCGAGGAGCCCGCGCCATTCGCCGACCCGTCCCCCTGCCCGCAGGCCGTGACCCCCAGCCCCAGCGCCGCCGCGGCGACGAGGGCGGCGGCGACACGGCGGCCGGTGCGGCCGCTCGTGCGGAGGCGGTTGGCGGCGGTGCTCGCGGTGTACATCATGTCTCCCGTTGCTCTGGTCTCTCGTCTCGCTCCCGGACGACAACCAGCTTGGAAGACCGCGTTGGCGTTCCACTAACGGACCGCTAAGGAACGAAGAAGCGCTGTCGGGCTCGGATCAGCCGGCGGTGACGGCGGTGACGGTGCTCGCTCCGCCGGAGTCCACGGCCAGGGTGTGGTCGTCGACCGGAGGGCGCCCGAGCCGGTCCCAGGCGGCGTAGGCCCGCTCGATCTCGTGCCACAGGCGGCGCGGCCCGTGCTGGAGGACGCGGAAGGAGGCGACGCTGCGGCCGTCGTAGTCGACGCTCGCCCACGACGTCGCGTCGGTGTCGCCGATCCACAGCCGGGTGTGCGCCCCGTCCGCCTCGGGGGCGTCGTCCCAGGAGAACCAGGCGCCGGGCACGGTCTGGCCGAGGTGGAACTCGGCGTCGAGATCCCCGCCGGCCACCGTCCACGGCGAGAGCGCCGTACGGGACTCCTCGTGTCCCTGCCCGGGGCGCGGGAGGTCGCGGCCGAGTTCGACGTCGGCGTACTGGCCGCGCAGCACCATGTACGAGCCGAAGGCGCTGAACGGGCCGGAGGCGGTGCCGTCCCGGTGCCGGGTCAGGGCCAGCGTGCCGTAGCGGCACCACGGGCTGTCCCACGGGGTGACGACGCGTCCGCCGGGGGCGGTCTGGGCCAGCCAGGCGGGCGGCACGGCGCGCACCGAGCACGTGGCCAGGATCCGATCGTAGGGCGCGGCGGCCGGCCGGCCCTCGGCCCCGTCCGCCAGGACACGGCGGGGTGCGAACCCGGCAGCCGCCAGGGCGCGGCCGGCCCGCGCGTGGAGGGCCGGGTCGATCTCGACGGTCGTCACCCGGTGGTCGCCCAGCCGCGCGCACAGCAGCGCCGCGTCGAACCCGGTGCCCGTGCCGATCTCCAGGACCCGCATGCCGTCGTCGAGGGCGGCCAGTTCGAGGGCGCGGACGGTCATGGACGGCATGGGCGCGGATGACGACGGGAGGCGGGTCCCGTCCTCGGCCGTCTGGAACCGGGTGATCAGCGGGGTGTCGGTATAGGCCGCGGCCAGCCAGCCCCGGGGGTCCGCGTGCCGGTCGCGGGGCGTATGGCCGCCGTTCCCGTCGGGGACCCACACCCGGTCGGGGAGGAAGAGATGGCGGGGCACGCGCCGCAGGGCCTCCGCGTACGGAGCGGGAACGGGCCGGCCAAGTCGCCGGGCGACCTGGCCGATCAGTCTTTCCGCCCAAGGCTCCGACGCGTCACCGGCGGCGTCCGGGCCCGCGGACGGCGCGGCCACGGCTGCTCGGCGGCCGGCGCGGGAGCGGGCGGCGGGGGCGTCGGCACGGGCCGCCGGCTGATGCCCGTCGTCCCCGATCGGCGATCGGTGCTTCCAGTCCATCGTCCGACCTCCCGGGCTCCCCCACCACGGTAGAGACCAACGCCGCGGCCGAGCAGGGCGCACGGTGGCACCCGGCGGCGCGCGCGTACGGCGCCCGGAACAAGCCAAGTGGGTCCGGCGTCTGGCGGTCGGCTCCCGTAACGGCCTGCGACGGCCCGCCGGCCTCCTGAGGCGCCCGCGGCCGGCGGCCCGGTGCGCGTACACCCGCCCGTACGCACACCGGGCCGACCCCGCGCCGGGGCCGGCCCGTAGTAGCAGACGCCCGGTCAGTTCAGCGCGTCCGTCGCCGCGCCCCACACCGGGCGGCCGTCCTCCCACAGCGCCGCGACATGGCCCGCGAACCGGTCGTAGAGCCCGTCCTCCCCCAGCCGCCGCAGATGCAGCATCGGCGACTCGTGGCCGAGGAGGCACGACAGGTGCGGCGTCACCAGCATCTGGTCATCGAACGCGAAGACCGACAGCGCGATGTGCTCATCGCTGAACCGGGCCTCGATCCCCGACCGTTCGCCCGCCTCCTCCAGCGCGGCCAGGGTGATCCTGATCCGCGTGGAGACGGTCAGCGGCACCCCTTCGATCTCCTCGCGGCGGCGCGTCACCGCCGACGCGGGGTCGCCCAGCAGGAAGCGCACCTCGCAGCCGGCCGCCACCTTGGCAGCGAGCCGGGCGGCGAGCCGCGGATGCTCCTGCCAGACAAAGTAGTTGGTGTATCCCGCGAAGGTGATGTTCCGGGTGGCGGAGTGGATGAGGGCGGCCCACACCGCCCTGGGGCACGCGTTGCGGTAGGGGTACGCTGACACGATCTCCCGGTCCGCGCCCACCTTCATGGTGGAACGGACGCTCTTGGGCCACAGCACGTCGGCACTCACTCCCAGCGCCGCCTCCACCCCGTCCCGGGTCCGTGGATGCGGAACGCGAGCGGGGTTCGACAGCCATCGTTCCGCGGTCTTGGTCGACACCCCGACTGTACGGGCGAGACAACCGGCGGTCATACGTGACGCCGCCATAGCATCGCGCAGAGCTGTGTTCAAGGCTTCCCCTTGGACATTCGGGCCACTAAGGACGGTAGTCCCAACGAGTGCGATACGTCCGGGGCACGGGAGTTAAAGGGCGCCGCCGCGTGACCGATATTCAGACCATGGAAAGTTCACTGGGGGAGCGCGGCTCCCCAACGCAACGGCCCCTTGTCGTGGACATCCGTACGGGCACCGTCGGCCATGTCATGGCCTCGTATCTGGGCGAGGTGTATCTGCGCCCGGTGCACGGCGGCCCGGAGTGGACCCTGCCGGCGGACCGCGTGCGGTCGGCCACCGCCGAGGAGGCGGAGGCGGCCCGTTAGCAACCGCCCCGCCCCCGGCCGGGCCGCGGCAGCGCCTACGCGGCGGGTTCCCTGCTGGGCGTCTCGCCCGCGCCCTGGGCGACGACCCGCGTGGCGTCCCGCGGCGCCCCCCGGTCCAGCAGCCCGGCCGTCAGGGCGATGCCCAGCCCCGCCGCCGCCAGCACCGCGCCGACCAGTGCCGGGGACGTCCAGCCCCAGCCCGCGCCGATGGCGAGGCCGCCGAGCCAGGCGCCGCCCGCGTTGGCCAGGTTGAAGGCGGAGTGGTTGGACGCCGAGGCGAGCGTCGGCGCGTGCCGGGCCTTGGACATCACCAGCATCTGGAGCGGCGTGGTGGTCATGAAGCCGACCGCGCCGAGCACCACGACCGTGATCAGCGCCGCCCACTTCACGTGCACCGTGAAGTCGAAGACCACCAGCGCCACCGCGAGGGCGCCCAGCGATCCGTACAGCGTCGGGCGGAGCGCCCGGTCGGTGAGCGGGCCCGCGGCGAGCGCGCCGAGCGTCATGCCGATGCCGAAGAGGGCGAGCACCAGCGTCACCGAGGTCTCGGAGAAGCCGGTGACCTTGGTCATCATCGAGGAGAGGTAGCTGTAGACGGCGAAGACGCCGGCGAAGCCGAAGACGGCGGTGAGCAGGCCGAGCAGCACCTGCCGGTTGCCCATCGCGCGCAGCTCGTGGCCGAGGCCGCCCTGGTGCTCGCGGGAGAGCCGCGGTACGAGCACGGCGAGCGCGGCCATCGCGACGAGCCCGATCCCGGCGACGACCAGGAAGGTGGCGCGCCAGCCGAGGTGCTGGCCGAGCAGGGTGGCGGCGGGCACGCCGACGATGTTGGCGACCGTGAGGCCGAGGAACATCGTGGCGACCGCCCGCGCCTGCCGCCCGTCGCGGACGAGCCGGGCGGCCACGACCGCGCCGACGCCGAAGAACGCGCCGTGCGGCAGTCCGGCGAGCACCCGCCCGGCGATCAGCAGCCCGAAGCTGGGGGCGAGCGCCGAGGCGAGGTTCCCGACCGTGAACACCGCCATGAGCCCGACCAGCATCCGCTTGCGCGGTATGCGGGAGCCCAGTGCGGTGAGCAGGGGCGCGCCGATGACGACGCCGATGGCGTAGGCGGAGACGAGGTAACCGGCGGTGGGCACCGAGGTGCCCAGGTCGTCGGCGACGTTGGGCAGCAGGCCCATCATCACGAACTCGGTGGTGCCGATCCCGAAGGCGGATATCGCCAGGGCGAGCAGCGCCAGGGGCATGGAGGACCTTCCAAAAGCTGGGTTTCGCGTGAATTCCTGTTGCGAATGGCGAAACAAAGCGTGGCAGGCCGATTGTTCCTTCAGGTGTGCGCGGCGTTAAATCCTGCCGGCGGCGTCAGATCTTGAAGGAGGCCGCCACCGGGAGGTGGTCGCTGCCCGAGTCGGGCAGGGTCCAGGCCGAGACCGGGTCCATGCCCTTGACCATGATCTGGTCGATGCGGGCCATCGGGAAGGACGCGGGCCAGCTGAAGCCGAAGCCGTTGCCCGCGGCGCCCTGCGCCGAGCGCAGCTGGGAGGTGACGGGGGCGAGCGAGCGGTCGTTCATGGTGCCGTTGAGGTCGCCGAGGAGGAGGACCTTCTGCTCGGACTCGGAGCGGATGGCCCGGCCCAGCGCCGCCGCGCTCTCGTCGCGCTGGTTGGCGGTGAACCCGGCCTTGAACTTCACCCGCACCGACGCCAGGTGGGCGACGTAGACGCCGATCTTGCCGTGGGGCGTGTCGACCGTGGCGCGCATCGCGCGCGTCCAGGCCATCTTGATGTAGACGGGCTGGGCGCCGGAGATCGGGTACTTGCTCCACAGCCCGACCGTGCCCTTGACGCTGTGGTACTTGTACGTGCCGGCCAGCGCCTTCTCGTACGTGGGCACGGCGCTGGTCTTGAGCTCCTCCAGCGCCACGACGTCCGCGCCGGAGGCGGCCACGTCCTTGGCCGTGCTCGCCGGGTCGGGGTTGTCCGCGTCGACGTTGTGGGTGAGGACGGTGAGGTTGCCGCCCTTGCCGGTCTGGTCGCCGAGCTGCCCGCCGAAGAGGCTGAACCAGACGATGGCCGGGAGCAGGAGCGCGATCAGGGCGGTCGCCGAGCGGCGTACGAGCGCGAAGACGAGCAGCAGCGGGATGGCGAGGCCGAACCAGGGCAGGAAGGTCTCGAAGAGGCTGCCGAGGTTGCCGATGTCGTTGGGGAGGGACGCGTGGAGCGCCATGAGCAGGCCGAGCAGTATCGCGAGCGCCGCGAGGATCAGCCCGCGCCGCCAGATTCCGCCGTCGCGCCACCGGTCGAGAAGGCGGCGGGCGCGGGTGCCGGCGGGCTCCGCCGCCGTCTCCGCGCGGTCCGTTTCCTCCATGTGTGCCTGCGGCATCCGCTGTCCTCACTGCTCCGCGTGGTGAACCCCGGCCTCGTGGTCGGCGCGCCGGTCGCCGGGTGACTCGACGATAGGCGACTTCAAGGGGTTGATTTGCGCGCTCCGGTCAGGAGCGTCGGTCGTAGGTGAGGACGATCGGGCAACCCGCGAGGGTTCCTGAGTACCGGGCCGCACGGGTCTGCTGTGACACAACGGGCATAATCCGACGCGCGGACGGTCGGAACGGTCCGGGAACGGTCATTTTCCTGGCATTGACAGTCGAATCCGATGGCCGATGGGGCGATGGCGAACCGCCACTCGCGGGGATCGGCGACGGGTCAACTTTTGGTCATTTCCGGGACCGCCGGGCCGCGGCCGGGACCGCGGCGAGGCGCGGCCGGGACCGGCACGCGCCACAGCCGGGCCCGGCACCCGTCAGGGCCAGGACCCGGCACCCGTCAGGGCCAGGACCCGGCACCCGTCAGGGCCGGGGCCGCACCCCCGCCAGTACCGCGTCGACGATCTGTTCGGGGAGTCCCTCGGGCAGGTCCGCCCGCTCGTGCAGCACCGAGCGGACCAGCATCGGGCCGCTGAAGAGATCGACGACCAGATCGAGGTCCAGGTCCCCCCGGACCTCCCCGGTGCCGACGCCGCGCAGCAACACGGCCCGCAGCGCCTCGCGCCGGCCCCGTACGACCGTGTCGTGGTACTCCTCCCACAGCCGCGGCTGCGCCTTCATCTGGTTGACCACCGTGCGCAGCAGCGCGGAGTGCCGCTTGGCCAGGCCGCGCCGGCGCATGGCCTCCAGGAGGGCGACGAGGTCGGCGCGGACCGACTCCCCGAGCAGCTCGGGCTGGGCCTCGTCCAGGGTGCGCAGGACGTCGATCATCAGCGCCTCCTTGCCCGTCCAGCGCCGGTAGACGGCGGCCTTGCCGACGCCCGCCTCGCGGGCGATGCGCTCGATGGACAGCCCGCCGACCGACTCGCCGTCCTCCAGCAGCCGCAGCACGGTCTCGATGACGGCCGTGTCGACGGCGGCGCTGCGGGGGCGGCCGCGGGTCGGCGGCGGGTGCTGGTTCACGCGTCGGCCCCCGTCCGGTCCGGGGCGGCCCCGGCGGGCTCCGGGCTCGGGTCCGCGGCGTCCTTGGGGCGGCCGGGCAGGAAGACCGCGACGACGATCGCGCCGAGCACGGCGACGGCGGCGGAGCCGACGACGGTGACGTGCATGGCGTGGATGAACGCGTCGTTGGCGGGGCCGACGAGCGCCTTGCCCGCGGGGCCCATCCGCTCGGCCACGCCGAGGGTGGCCTCGATGGACTCGCCCGCCGCGTGCCGTATCTGCGGGGGCACGGCGCCGAGCTTGTCCTGGATGCCGTCGCGGTAGGTGGTGGAGAGCACCGAGCCGAGCACGGCCACCCCGAGCGCGCCGCCGACCTGGCGGAAGGTGTTGTTGACGGCGGAGCCGGAGCCGGCCTTCTCGCGCGGCAGCGACTGCATGATGGAGACGGTGGCGGGCGGCATGATGTGCGCCATTCCGGTGCCCTGGAGGAAGAAGAGGACCTCCAGCACCCAGATCGGGGTGTCCGTGCCGAGCAGCAGGAACCCTGCCATGGTGGCGGCCACCAGCAGCATTCCCGTGGCGCACACGGCGCGCGCGCCGAATCTGTCGACGACGAGCCGGGCGCGGGGCGCGAAGAGCATCTGGGCGGCGGCGAGCGGCAGGATCAGCAGCCCGGACTCCAGGGGCGTGTAGCCGCGCACGCTCTGCGTGTAGAAGACGATGAAGAACGTGACGCCCATCAGGGCGAAGAAGACCAGGGCGATGGAGGAGACGGCCGCCGAGAAGGCCGGGTTCCTGAAGTACCGGACGTCGATGGCGGGATGGCTGGCGCGCCGCTCGTAGAGCACGAACGCCACGAGTACGAGCACGCCGCCGCCGGCCGTGCCGTAGACCTCGGGCGTGGTGAAGTCGGCCAGCTGGCCGCCCTTGATGATCCCGTAGACGAGGAGGACCAGGCCGACGACGGACAGCAGCACGCCGACGGGGTCCAGCCGGCCGGGGTCGGGGTCCTTGGAGTCGGGGACCAGGATCACCATCGCGATGATCGCTATGACGACTATCGGGACGTTGACGAGGAAGACCGAGCCCCACCAGAAGTGGTCGAGGAGCACGCCGCCGGTGATCGGGCCGATGGCGATGGCGAGGCCGACGGCGCCGGCCCAGATGCCGATCGCCTTGGGCTGCTCGTCGCGCTCGAAGACGTTCATGATGATGGCGAGCGTGGCGGGCATCACGAAGGCGCCGCCGAAGCCCATCACCGCGCGGAACGCGATGAGTTCGCCGGAGGAGCCGGACATCGCGGAGAGCACCGATCCGATGCCGAACACCGCCATGCCCAGCAGCAGCGTCTTCTTGCGGCCGAGCCGGTCGCCGAGGAGGCCGGCGGTGAAGAGCAGCCCCGCGAAGACGAGGGTGTAGGAGTTGATCGCCCACTCCAACTGGCTCTGGGTAGCGCCCAGTCCGGTGGGTGCGGGCGAGGCGATGGTCTTCATCGCGACGTTGAGTATGGAGTTGTCCAGCACGACGACGAGCAGGCTGAACAGCAGGACGGCGAGGATCGCCCAGCGCTTGCGGTGCACCGCTTCGGGGACCCGGCGCGCGAGGGCCGGCTGACGGGGGCCCTGAGGGCCGGAGGGGGTTGCCATGGGATCAGCGTAAACCGATTCCGATACGACCCCGTTCCGTATTGGAAATACTTTACGAACGGGCCGCCCTTCCGGGGCGGCGCGCGCCGTGCCAGCATGGAAGCGATCCGGGGACGCCGTACGGGCGCCTCGAGACGACCGACACAGGAGCCATGGCAATGACGCATGCCTCGACATCCACTCCCTCCGCAGCCGGGCGGACCGCGCCCGGCACGCCGGAGCCCACCGCCGCGAGCAGGCCCGACAGCAGCGACAAGGCGCTGTACGGGGGAAAGAGCTCGCGAAGGATCACCGTCCGCGACATCGCCGCCGCCAAGGGGCGCGGCGAGAAGTGGCCCATGCTCACCGCCTACGACGCGATGACGGCCTCCGTCTTCGACCAGGCCGGCGTCCCCGTGCTGCTGGTGGGCGACTCCATGGGCAACTGCCACCTCGGCTACGAGTCCACCGTGCCCGTCACGATGGACGAGATCGCCGTCCTGTCCGCCGCCGTCGTACGCGGCGCCAAGCGCGCCCTCATCGTCGCCGACCTGCCCTTCGGTGCGTACCAGGAGAGCCCGGTCCAGGCGCTGCGCAACGCGACGCGCCTGGTCAAGGAGGCAGGAGTACAGGCCGTGAAGCTGGAGGGCGGCGAGCGCTCCGCTCACCAGATCGAGCTGCTGGTCTCGGCCGGCATACCGGTCATGGCCCACATCGGCCTCACCCCGCAGTCCGTCAACGCCTTCGGGGGCTACCCGGTCCAGGGCCGCGGCGAGGAGGCCGCCCAGCAGCTGCTGCGCGACGCCAAGGCGGTGCAGGACGCCGGGGCCTTCGCGGTCGTCCTCGAAGTCGTGCCGGCCGAGCTGGCCGCCGAGGTCACGCGCGTCCTGCACATCCCCACGGTGGGCATCGGCGCGGGCCAGGACTGCGACGCGCAGGTCCTCGTCTGGACCGACATGGCCGGACTGACGCCGGGCCGCGTCCCGCGGTTCGTCAAGCAGTACGCGCGGATGCGGGAGGTCCTGGGCGACGCGGCCAAGGCTTTCGCGGAGGACGTCGTCGGGGGCGCGTACCCGGCGCCGGAGCACAGCTTCCACTAGCCGCCGGGCCGCTGCGCGGGGCCTCGGCCCGTACGCCGTGTGCACGAACATGCGGTGTACGGGCCCCGGCCCGGTCGCCACCACCCCGCCGTCCCCTCGGGCGGCGGGGTACGGCATGCTCCGCGCATGGCCCTCCACTTGAACGGCACCCTGCTGCCCGACGGCACCACGCGAGACCTGTGGCTCGTCGGCGACCGCGTGACCTTCCGCCCGCCGGCGGAGCGGGCCGAGACCGTCGCGGACGGCGGCTTCCTGCTGCCCGGCCTGGTCGATCTGCACACCCACCCCGGACTGCGCGACGACGGCGGCTTCGACACCGACGCCCTGGCCGCGCACCGCGACGCGGGGGTGGCCGTGCTGCGCTGCCCCGGCCTGGACGGCCCCGTGCCGGGCGCGCTGCGCGCGTCGCCCGAGCTGCCCCGGCTCGTCACGGCGGGCGCGTGGCTGGCGTGGTCCGGGCTGTCCGACCACGCGGACTTCCACACGGTCGTGGACGACCTGCCCGGCGCGGCCGTCCGGGAGGCGCGGTCGGGCGACGGCTGGTGCAAGGTCATGGCGGACTGGGACTTCGAGGCCGCGCCCGTACCGCTGGAGCTGCTGCGCGCCGCGACGGAGGCCGTGCACGCGGCGGGCGGGCGGATCGCCGCCCACTGCCAGTCCGCGCAGGGCTCCCTGAACGCGGCCCGCGCGGGCGTCGACTCCATCGAACACGGCATGGCCCTGCCGGCGGAGGCGCTCCCGCTGATGGCCGCGCACGGCACGGCGTACGTCCCGACGCTCACCGCCTTCGGCAAGAGCGCCCCCTGGCGGGCGCGCCGCGGCCTGGACCGGGACGTCCTCTGGCAGCAAGGCCACCGCACGATGATCACCCGCGCCCGCGAGGCGTACGAGGCGGGCGTCGCCGTCCTGGCCGGCACGGACTCGCTGCCGCACGGCGACGTCGTCCGCGAGATCGAGTGGCTGATCGAGGCGGGGCTCCCCGCCGAGGCCGCGATCGGCGCGGCGAGCTGGCGCGCCCGCGACTGGCTCGGCCTGCCCGGCCTGGTCGAAGGCGGCCTCGCCGACATCACCGTCTACGCCGCCGACCCCCGCCGCGACACGGCCGTGCTGCGCGCCCCGAGCCGGATCATCCTGCGCGGCCGCGTCGTCCGCTGACACACGCCCTGGCGGGCGGCTCGCGCGTCCGTGCCCGTAACCCGCCGCCCGCACCCGCGCCGACCTGCGCGTATCGCCAGCCCGTCGGTGCCGGCAGGCGCGTGTCGGCGGGCTGTCGGCGGGCTGTCGACGGGGCCTGCGACCTTATGGCCATGACGCGATACAACGACCTCAAGAAGAGCGGCGGCAACGCCGTGGAGGTCCGGGGGCTGGTCAAGCACTACGGCGCGACCAAGGCCCTGGACGGAGTCGACCTCGATGTGCGCGAGGGGACGATCCTCGGTGTGCTGGGGCCGAACGGGGCGGGCAAGACCACGCTCGTGCGGGTGCTGGCCACGCTGCTGCGCCCCGACTCGGGCACGGCGCGGGTGGCCGGGTACGACGTGCTCAAGCAGCCCCGGCAGCTGCGCCGGGTGATCGGGCTGACGGGGCAGTACGCCTCGGTGGACGAGAAGCTGTCCGGCTACGAGAACCTCTACATGATCGGGCGGCTGCTCGACCTGTCCCGCGCCGACGCCCGGCGCCGGGCGGACGACCTGCTGGAGCGGTTCTCGCTGACGGAGGCGGCCAAGAAGCCCGCGATGCAGTACTCCGGCGGCATGCGGCGCCGCCTCGACCTCGCCGCGTCCCTGACCGGGCAGCCGTCCGTGCTCTATCTGGACGAGCCGACCACCGGCCTCGACCCGCGCACCCGCAACGAGGTGTGGGAGGAGGTGCGGCGGATGGTCGGCGAGGGCAGCACCGTGCTCCTCACCACGCAGTACATGGAGGAGGCCGAGGCGCTCGCGAACGAGCTGACCGTCTTCGACCGCGGCCGGGTCGTCGCCGGCGGCGAGGTGCACGAGCTGAAGGCCAAGGTCGGCGGCCGCACCCTGCGGATCCGGCCGACGGACCGCGGCGAAATGCCCCGCATGGTCGGCGCGCTGGCGCAGGCCGGGCTCGACGGGGTCGGCGGGGCGACCATCGACGAGGCCGAGGGCGTGGTCAACGTCGCGATCATCAGCGACGAGCAGCTGACGGCCGTCGTCGGCCTGCTGGGCGAGCGCGGCTTCGCCATCGCCGGCATAGACACCCATCTGCCCAGCCTGGACGAGGTGTTCCTGGCCATCACCGGCCAGAAGACATCGCTGGCCGACGCGGACACGGAGTCCGACGACCGTACGCGGGAGCGCGCCGGGGCCGCCGTATGAGCACCTGCCGCAGCACGAATTCCCGGCGCACGCCGCACCACCGCAGCACCGACCGAAGCGAGGTACGCGCATGAGCGCCGCCACCCTGACCGCACCCGCGCGGCCCGCGAACGACGGCGAGGGCCGCATCGGCCTGCGCGCCAACCTGCGGCACATCGGGGCGCTCGCCCGCCGCAACATGCTCCAGATCAAGCAGGACCCGGAGTCGATGTTCGACGTCCTGCTGATGCCGATCGTCTTCACCCTGCTGTTCACGTACGTCTTCGGCGGCGCGATCTCCGGGAAGGGGAACCAGCAGGAGTACGTCAGCTACCTGATCCCCGGCCTCATGGCGATGAACGGCATGAACATCGCCATGGCGGTGGGCACCGGCGTCAACGAGGACTTCCGCAAGGGCGTCATGGACCGGTTCCGCACCATGCCGATAGCCCGGTCCTCCGTCCTCATCGCGAAGATGGTCGTGGAGATCGGGCGGATGATGGTCGCCACGGCCATCCTGCTGGTCATGGGGTTCATCCTGGGCATGTCGGTCGACGGGTCCGTGTTCCACGTGCTCGGCGCGGTGGTGCTGTCCCTCGTCTTCGGCGCCTCGCTGATGTGGATCTTCATCCTGCTGGGCCTGGCGATGAAGACGCCGCAGGCCGTCCAGGGGCTCGCGATGATCGTGATCATGCCGCTCCAGTTCGGCAGTTCGATCTTCACGCCGACCTCGTCGATGCCGGGCTGGCTGGAGGGGTTCACCAAGGTCAACCCGCTGTCCAACCTCGCGGACGCCTCGCGCCACCTGTTCAGCGGGCATGGGGCGGTCGCCCAGCCGGTCCTGATCACCCTCGCCTGGGCGGTCGCGATCACGCTCGTGACCGCGCCGCTGGCCGTACGCAAGTTCCGCAGCAAGACCTGAGCGGCCCGCTGCGGGCCTCACACCAGGGCGGCGGCCTCCTCCTCGGAGAGGGCGCCGCCCTCGGCGTACGCACGCTCGTACGCCTCGTCGCTCAGCGCGGCACGGGCCGCCGCCTCGGCGGCCGCCCGTGCCTCCCGCTCCTCCGAACGGGCGTGGCCGGACGGGCGCAGCGCGTCGAACGCCCCCAGCAGCCGGGCCGCGCGCCGCGCCTCCGCCGCCCGCTCGCGGCCCAGCAGGGCGTGCGCGTGGGCGCCGGTCAGGATCTGCGTGGACGGCAGGTGCGGCGCGATGAGCTGTCCCAGCGGGGTCTGCGCCTTGGACAGCGCCTCGCGCAGCTTCGCCAGCGCGGCCTCGGGCCGGCCCTCCAGGACCTCCAGCCAGCCGTACAGCCCCACGACCATGCCCTGGAACAGGTCGATCGAGTGGTCCTCGAAATCCCGGTACAGCTCGTCGAACTCGGCCCGCGCCTCGCCCGTACGCCCCGAGCGGGCGATCCGCACCGCGAGCTGGAGCCGCGCGAAGGCGCCCGCGTCGCGGTCCACCCGCTGTCCGTCCGCGAGCGTCTCGCGGAGCCGCCGCTCCCCCTCCTCCTCGCTGATGGCCCCGGACTCCATGAGCACCTCGGCGAGCCGGGCCCGGAGCAACGGCACCTGGCCGTACGCGCCCAGCTCCTCGTACCGCTCGACCGCCGCGTGGTAGTCCTCGGCGGCGCGCTCGAACTCGCCGCGCTGCTCGCGCGCCTCGGCCCGGCCGGACAGCGCCTCCGACACCCCCCAGTCGTCGCCGAGCCGCAGGAAGATCTCCAGGCTCTCGTCGGCGTCCCGGGCGGCCTGCTCAGCCCCGTCCCCCTGGTCGTTGAGGAATTTCGAGCGCATCTGCAGGGCGTGGGCCAGCTCCCATTCGTAGCCGAACTCGCGGCAGCTCTCCACGCAGGCGTGGATGACGTCCTTCAGCCGCGGCATGTCGCCGTCGCAGGTGAGCAGCACCGCGAAGATCCAGGAGAAGCCCGGCACCCGGCAGGTCTGCGGCAGGCCGGGGCGGTAGGCGGCGATGATCCCGCGCAACTGCGCCTGCGCCTCCGGCGACGTGGCCGAGTTGAAATTGCTCTCCATGCTGGAGAGCGCGACCAGCCGGACCTCGCGCCGGGCCTCCAGCAGCTGCTCCTCGTCCATGGGCGGCGGCGCGTCGATGCAGCGCGCGGAGAGCGGCGGGGCCGGCGTGACGGGCGCCGCGAAGGGGTCCGGGCCCAGCTCCGCGGCGGCCTGCGCCCAGGTGTAGGCGTCCACCCGGTGGTCGCGCAGCTGCCAGAACCAGCTCAGGGAGAGCACCAGGCAGAGCGCCTCGTGCTCGTCGCCCGCGGCCAGCGCCCGGCGCAGCGCGGTCCGCAGGTTGTCGTGCTCCAGCTCCAGCCGCTCCAGCCAGGCGCGCTGGGCGGGGCCGCGCAGCAACGGGTCGGAGGTGCGGGCCAGTTCGCGGTACGCGACCAGGTGGCGGCGTTCGACGGCGGCGCGCTCCGCCGCCTCGTCGAGCCGTTCCGCGGCGTACTCGCCGACGGTCTCCAGCAGCCGGTAGCGCATCGCGCCGCCGGCGTCGGCCGAGGGGGCGGCGGCGACGAGGGACTTGTCGACGAGGGAGCCGAGGAGGGCGGCGACGTCGCGGGTGGCGACTCCCGTGCCGTCCGCGCCGTCGGCGCAGACGGCCTCGGCCTCCTCCAGCGCGCAGCCGCCCGCGAAGACCGACAGTCTGCGCAGCACGGCGCGCTCGGGCCCGTCCAGGAGGTCCCAGGACCAGTCGACGACGGCGCGCAGGGTCTGCTGGCGCGGCAGTACGGTCCGGCTGCCGCTCGTCAGGAGCCGGAACCGGTCGTCGAGGCGGTCGGCGAGGCCGCGCGGGGTGAGCAGCCGCAGCCGGGCGGCGGCGAGTTCGATGGCGAGCGGCAGGCCGTCGAGGCGGCGGCAGATCTCGGCGCAGGCGTCGGGGTCGTCGTCGGTGGAGAAGCCGGGGCGGGCCGCCGCGCCGCGGTCGGCGAGGAGCCGCAGCGCGACGGGGTCGGGCAGCGGCTCCACGGGCCGCACCAGCTCGCCCGGCACAGCGAGCGGTTCGCGGCTGGTGGCGAGGATGGAGAGGTCCGGGCAGGAGGCGAGCAGGGTCTCCGCGAGCTGGGCGGCGGCGTCGACGACGTGCTCGCAGTTGTCGAGGAGGAGCAGCATCCGGCGCGGCGCGCAGTGCTCGGCGAGCCGGGCGAGCGGGTCGAGGGTGCTCGGGTCGGAGGCGGCGCGCAGCCCCTCGGTGGCGGCGGTGCGCACCACGGTCTCGCGCGCGCCGAGCGCGGTGAGCACGGCTTCGGGGACGGCGGCGGCGTCGGCCGCGTCGTCTAGGGGGGCGAGTTCGGCGAGCCATACGCCGTCGGGCCAGGCCGCCTTGAGGGAGTCGGCGGCCTCCTGGGAGAGCCGGGTCTTGCCCGCGCCGCCGGGTCCGAGCAGCGTGACGAGCCGGTGCGCGCCCAAGTCCGTACGGATCGCTTCGAGGTCGCTCTCGCGGCCGACGAAGGAGGTGCGGCGGGCGCGCAGGTTGCCGGCCGCCGGGGCGGCGGCCGGGCGGCGGGGCGGCTCGGGGGCGGCGGCCGGCGCCAGCAGTTCGGCGTGTACGGCCCGGAGTTCGGCTCCGGGGTCGGCGCCGAGGCGGTCGGCGAGGCCGGTGCGCAGCTCGTCGAAGGCGGTGAGGGCCTCGGCGGTGCGGCCGGCGGCGTGCAGGGCGCGCAGCCGCAGCGCGTGCAGCCGCTCGTCGAGGGGGTGCTCGGCGCACAGCTCCACGAGCTCGGGCAGGGCGGCTTCGGCGCGGCCGAGGGCGAGGTCGGCGGCGAGCCGGGCGCGGCGGGCGTCGAGGCGCTGTGCGTCGCAGCGGGCGGCGGCGGCTCCCGGGTCGGGCAGATCGGCGAGGGCGGGGCCGCGCCAGAGGCGGAGCGCGTCGTCGAGGAGGACCGCGGCCTTGTGGGGGTCGCCGTCGGCGAGCGCGCGGGCCCCTTCGTCCGCGAGCCGCTCGAAGCGGTGCAGGTCGACGTCGTCGGCGTCGGCGCGGAGCCGGTACCCGCCGCCTTCGGGGGACTCGACGGCGTCGTGGCCGAGGGCGCGGCGCAGCCGTCCGACGAGCGCCTGTAGCGCGCCGTGCGCGTCGGCGGGCGGGTCGGCCTCCCAGATCTCGTCGATGAGCGCTTCGGCGGCGCGGGGCCGTCCGGGGCGCAGCGCGAGCGCGGCGAGCAGCGCGCGCAGCCGCGCGCCGCCGAGGGCGACGGCCGTACCGTCGTCGCGTCGAGCCTGGGTGGTACCGAGGATGCCGTAGCGCACCGCCCCATTGTCCTTTACCCGCCCCAGCTCACCAATCAGCGGTCTCCACCCCGACCAGAACCCCGCTTTCGTCTCGGCGGTATCCGACGCCCCGGCGCAACCGCTGCGGACCGTCGACCTCGCGCCGGAACCACTTGGGGCACAGGTCGACCTCCCGGAGCCAGCGTTCCCCGGGCACCGGCGCGAACTCCCGGCTCCCGGTGCGGGGCTCGGCGAAGCCCTGGGTGACGACGTGGATGCGGCGGACCAGGCCGACGGTGGGCGCCACTCCCTGCGGGTACGGCCCGTGGCCCTGGACGGAGAGGCGGCCGGTGACGCGGGCGCGCCGCGGCAGGGGCCACGGCGGTTCGCTCCACAGGGCGGTGAGCGCCCCGGCCCGGATGACGGCCATGCCGCCGCGGGGCTCGGCCGGGCCCTCGACCTCGCTGAGGCAGTCCTGCCACGTCTCGTCGGCGTCTTCCGTCAGCAGCAGCGTCCAGCGCACTTCGGCCCCGACCGGGAAGGGCGTGCCGCAGCACTCCATCTCCCAGTCCGCGTAGAACACCTTCCAGAGCGGCATGGCCCCACTCTCGCCGGACCCGCCGGAACTCGGGAGGTCCGGCGGGGCGTTTTGCGGGTGTCAGCCGGTACGGTCGTACGCCGGTACGTCCCGGAATCACCGGCCAGGCCCAGCGACCCCAGGAGCACCACCTATGGCAAGTACAGCGGCCCGCGGCGACCGGCGGGTGAGTTCCGTCTTCCTCGCGCTCGTCGCGGTCATGGCGGTCTCGGCGTGGGCGGTGTGGACGGGGTTCTCGAAGATGCCCGGCGTCGCCGTGTTCCTGTTCGTCGTCTCGGGCTGGATCGTCTCGCTCTGCCTGCACGAGTACGCGCACGCCCGGACCGCCCTGCACAGCGGGGACATCTCGATCGGCGCGAAGGGCTATCTGACCCTGAACCCGCTGAAGTACACACACGCGATGCTCTCCATCGTGCTGCCGGTGGTCTTCGTGATCCTGGGCGGCATCGGCCTGCCCGGCGGCGCGGTGTTCATCGAGCGGCACCGCATCCGGGGCCGCTGGCGGCACAGTCTGATCTCGGCGGCGGGTCCGCTGACGAACGTGCTGTTCGCGGCGGTGTGCACCGCGCCGTTCTGGCTGGACGCGCTGGACGGCGTGCCGGACGACTTCCGGTACGCGCTCGCGTTCCTGGCGCTGCTCCAGGTGACGGCGGCGATCCTGAACTTCCTGCCGGTGCCGGGGCTCGACGGTTACGGCGTGATCGAGCCATGGCTGTCGTACAAGGTGCGGCGCCAGGTGGAGCCGCTCGCGCCGTTCGGGCTGCTCGCCGTCTTCGCCGTCCTGTGGATCCCCGGGGTGAACTCCGTGTTCTTCGACGCGATCCACGCGCTCATGCGGGCCCTGGGCGTCTCCGAGTGGGACACCTACTGGGGCCGGGAGCTGTTCCAGGTGTGGCGCGGCACGCCGGACATCCCGCCGCTGTCGGAGGCCCCGTACACGACCTTCGGCTGACGTTCCGGCGGGCGGCGGCCGTCAGCCGGCCGCGGCCTGCCGCCGCCGCTCCTCCGCCGCCCGGTCGTTCTTCTGCTTGCGCACGTAGTACCAGGCCATGTTGGAGGAGACGCCCGCCAGCAGGATCCAGACGACGCCGACCCAGCTCCCGCTCGCGAAGGAGACGACGGCCGCGACGACCGCGAGGACGCACACGGCGATGGCATAGAGGGCGAGGCGGGGCATGGGGGTCGGCTCCTGTCCGGGGTGCGATGTTTCCCTGCCAGTGTCCCCCATGCCCGGTACGGGCCCGCCGGGGCGTCCACGACTCTCCACGGACCGGCCCGTCAGAGCGTCCGCGCCCTCCCCCGATCGGCCCGCCTTGCGGGAGAACGTTCATTCTCCTACGCTGGCACACGCCGGGAGAACGAACGTTCTCCGGCGAAGGGAGTCGACCATGAGCGAGACCAGGCCGCCGCTGCCGCCGTTCACCGCGGAGAGCGCCCAGCAGAAGGTGCGCGCCGCCGAGGACGCCTGGAACAGCCAGGACCCCGAGCGGGTCGCCCTCGGCTACACCGAGGACTCGGAGTGGCGCAACCGCGACGTGTTCCTGACCGGCCGCGCCGAGATCGTCGGCTTCCTGCGCGCCAAGTGGCAGCGCGAGCTGGACTACCGGCTCCGCAAGGAGCTGTGGGCCTACACCGACAACCGCATCGCCGTCCGCTTCGAGTAC
Organism: Streptomyces sp. NPDC050617; assembly: GCF_040654795.1. Classification (NCBI taxonomy): domain Bacteria; kingdom Bacillati; phylum Actinomycetota; class Actinomycetes; order Kitasatosporales; family Streptomycetaceae; genus Streptomyces; species Streptomyces sp. NPDC050617. The sequence continues at coordinate 21,085 of NZ_JBFAIS010000016.1, forward strand.
GAGTGGCACGACGAGCAGGGCCAGTGGTACCGCAGCTACGGCAACGAGAACTGGGAGTTCGACGAGCGCGGCCTGATGCGCCGCCGCTACGCCTCCATCAACGACCTCGCCATCTCCGAGGACGAGCGCCGCATCGCGCTCTGAGCCCCCGCGGCGAAAGGCGGGCGGGTGGCGTACGTACGCCACCCGCCCGTAACCCGCTATACGTCCGTCACCCGCAGCCCGGCGTGCGCCTTGTAGCGGCGGTTCACCGAGATCAGGTTCGCGACGAGCGACTCCACCTGGTGGGCGTTGCGCAGCCGGCCCGCGAACACGCCGCGCATGCCGGGGATGCGGGCGGCCAGCGCCTGCACGAGATCCGTGTCGGCCCGCTCCTCGCCCAGCACCATCACATCGGTGTCGATCTCCGCGATCTCCGGGTCCGAGAGCAGGACCGCCGAGAGGTGGTGGAAGGCGGCGGTGACCCGCGACTCCGGGAGCAGGGCGGCGGCCTGCTCGGCGGCGCTGCCCTCCTCGGGGGTCAGCGCGTAGGCGCCCTTCTTGTCGAAACCCAGCGGATTGACGCAGTCGACGACGAGCTTGCCCGTCAGCTCCTCGCGCAGCGACTCAAGGGTCTTGGCGTGGCCGTCCCACGGCACCGCAACGATCACGATGTCGCTGCGCCGCGCGCACTCGGAGTTGTCCGCGCCCTCGACGCCCAGCCCCAGCTCGGAAGCGGCCGCCTGGGCCCGCTCGGCCGCGCGCGAACCGATGATCACCTTCTGTCCGGACTTCGCGAGCCGGTAGGCCAGGCCGCGCCCCTGGTCGCCGGTGCCGCCGAGCACGCCGACGACGAGGCCGGAGACGTCGGGCAGCTCCCACGGGTCCTTGGCGGGCGCCTTCTTCGTGTCATCAGGAGTAGTCATGACAGCGATACTGTCACGCCTTCACGCTGCCCTCGGTGAGCCCCGTTCGCCAGTACCGCTGGCCCACGCCCATCAGCACCATCAGCGGCAGCACGGACAGGAACGCGCCGCCCACCGTGTACTGGTAGAGCTCCGGCTGCCGGTCCGCGTACCCCTGCCAGGAGGTCAGGCCGAGCTGGATCGGATAGAGGTCCGCGTCGGCCAGCATGACCAGCGGCAGGAAGAAGTTGTTCCAGATGTGCACGAACTGGAAGAGGAAGACGGTGATCAGCGCCGGGGTCATCAGCCGCAGCCCGAGCACCGTGAAGATCCGCGCCTCGCCCGCCCCGTCGATCCGGGCCGCCTCCAGGAGCGAGTCGGGCACCGCGGCGGCCGCGTAGATCCGGCAGAGGTAGACGCCGAACGGGCTGACCATGGACGGCAGCAGCACCGCCCAGTACGTGTCGGCCAGGCCGATCTCGCTGAACAGCAGGTACAGCGGCAGGGCCAGCGCGGTGCCCGGGATGAGCACCCCCGCCAGGATCAGGTTGAAGACCGACTCGCGGCCGGGGAAGACGAACTTGGCGAGCGCGTACCCCGCGGCGGCGGACAGGAGCGTCGCCGCCACGGCCCCCACCCCCGCGTACAGCAGGGAGTTGGCGAACCAGGTGACGTACACGCCGCCGTCGTAGGTGAGCACCCGGTGCAGATAGGCGATCGGGTGCGGGTCGGCGAACCAGAAGCCGAAGCTGCCGAAGAGGTCGCCGGTGGACTTGGTGGCGGAGACGACAAGCCAGTAGACGGGGACCAGGAAGTAGACGGCGGCCACCGCCAGCAGGGAGGTGGTGACGATGCGGTACCGCAGCGGTGGTCCGGTCACTTCCCGTCCCTCCCCCGCCGCCCGACGAGCCGCAGGAAGCCGAAGGACAGCACGCACGCCACCAGCGCGAGGAGCACCGCCTCCGCCGCGGCCACATGCTGGTTGTTGCTGGTGAACGCCTCGTTGTAGGCGTGCAGGTTGGGCGTGTAGCCGGAGTCGATGGTGGCCGCCAGCGGGCGCAGCACCATGGGCTCGGCGAACAGCTGGAGGGTGCCGATGATGGAGAACACCGTGGCCAGCACGAGCGCGGGCCGGATCAGCGGCAGCTTGATGTGCCAGGCGATCTGCCCGGCGTGCGCGCCGTCGATGCGCGCGGCCTCGTACAGCTCGATGGGCACCGCCTTCAGCTGGGCGATGAGCACGAGCATGTTGTAGCCGGTGAACTGCCAGGTGACGATGTTGGCGATCGACCACAGGACGCTGTCGCGGGCGAGGAAGTCGATCTGCCAGCCCGCCGAGTGGGCCACCTCGACGAGCGGGCTGATGCCCGGTACGTACAGGAAGCCCCACAGGATCGAGGCGATGACGCCGGGGACGCCGTACGGCAGGAAGAACGCGGTGCGGAAGAAGCCGACCCAGCGGGCGGAGGCGGCGTCGAGCAGCAGCGCCAGGCCGGCCGCGAGGACGATCATCACGGGGATCTGGACGGCCCCGAAGAGCAGGACGCGCCCGAACCCCTCCAGGAAGGCGGGGTCGTCGAGGGCGTGCGTGTAGTTGGCGAGCCCGGCCCACACCTCGTGGGTGGTGCCGCCGAGGCCGAGCGGCCCGGACCGCTTCGGCTTCAGCAGGCTCTGGTAGAGGGCGTAGCCGATGGGCGCGAGGAAGCAGAGCAGGAAGAGGGCGAGGAAGGGCAGCAGGAAGCCGGCCGCGGCGCGGCGGCTGCGGGCCTCGGTGCGGGTGGCGCGCCTCAACCCGCTTCCGCCTTGAGGCCCTTGTCCTTGAGGTCGCCCACGGTCCGCTCCTGCACCTTCTTCAGCACGGACCGGAAGGAGCCGCCCTCGGCGAGCGCGTCGGTGAAGGCGTCGCCGAGCCGCTGATAGAGGGTGTCGGTGGCCGGGCCCCACTGCCAGCTGGTGTCGACGCCCTTGGCGGCGCGCTCGAAGACGCCGGTGTAGTGCTGGCCGCCGAAGAAGTCGCGGCGGGCCTCCAGGTCGGCGGTGCTGTAGCCGCGCTTGGCGCTGGGGAAGCCGTAGCCGCCCTTGATGAGGAGCTTTATGGACGCGGGGTCGGAGTTGAGCCAGACCGCGAAGTCGAGGGCGTCCTTGGGGTACTTGGTGCCGGCGAAGACCGCGGTGGCGGAGCCGCCCCAGTTCGCGTACGCCGCCTCGCCCTTCTTCCACTGCGGCATCGGCGCGACGCGCCATTTTCCGGCGGTGGCCGGGGCGTTGCCGGCGAGCAGCACATCGCCCCAGCTCGCGCCGAGCCAGGAGACGATCTGCCCGGTCTGGATGTCCTTGTACCAGGCGTTCTGCCGGTCGGGGATGGTACGGATCAGCTTCCGCGCGACGAGGCCGCCCCAGAAGTCGGCGACGCGGCGGGTGGCGTCGTCGTCGATGCTCACCGTCCACCGCTCGCCGTCCACCCGGAACCAGCGGGCCCCGGCCTGCCAGGCGAGCCCGGCGAAGCGGTTGCCGTTGGTCGCCGAGAACGTCTCCAGATACGCGCCCTTCCGGCGGACCGCCTTGGCCGCCGTCTCGTACGCGTCCCAGGTGGCGGGCGGTTCGATGTCCCACTTGTCGAGGAGGTCGCGGCGGAGGAAGAGCCCCATGGGCCCGGAGTCCTGCGGAATGGCGTACACGGCGTCGCCGAAGACGGACTGCGCCCACTCCCAGCCGACGAACTTCTCCTTGTGCCGCCGCGCCCCGTACGCGGACAGGTCCAGGAGGCCGTTGTCGAGGAGGAAGCTGGGCACGGTCGCGTACTCGATCTGGCCGAGGTCCGGCGGGTTGCCCGCCTTGATCGCGGCGTGCATCTTCGCGTACTGCGCGCCGCCGACGGCGGAGACCTTCTCGACGTCGACCCGCACCTCCGGGTGGGTGCGGTTCCACAGGTCGACGGGGCCGTCGATGCCGGGCACCCAGGACCAGAAGGTCAGGGTGGCGCGCTCGCCCTTCTTGCGGTCCTGCGGCCGGGCGGGCTTCCCGTCGCCGGAACCGCAGCCGGCGAGCGCGAGGGCGGCGGCCGAGGCCGCCGAGCCCAGCACGGCGCGCCGGCCCACTCCGTCCGGGGTCATGTCAGCTCCTCCACGGGGATCCGCCGGAAGGTGATGGTCGAGTACGCGCTGAAGTCGCCCGTCTCGTAGAGCAGCCCGACGGTGTCGGCGTCGATCCGCACCAGGTCGGAGTAGGCGGCGGGCAGTCCGCTCGCGGTGTGGACGGGGCGCCAGGTCAGGCCGGAGTCGCGGCTGGCCCGTACGGTCATCAGCGCGCGGTGCGCCGGGTCGGCGGGGCCGGAGAAGAGCAGCACGTCGGGGTGGCCCAGGTGCAGGACGCTGCCCTCGACGATGGGCGTGACGAGCCCGGCCTGGGGGCGGAAGGGCTTTTCGAGGGTGGCGCCGCCGTCGCGGGAGACGGCGTCGGCGCGGCGGCCGGGCGAGGCGGCGTCGTTGCGGGTGTTGAAGTAGACGCGCCCGTCGGGGAGTTCGGCGGCGGTCGTCTCGTTCACGTTGACGTAGCCGTCGGGGTTCTCGTCGATGTAGCCGATGCGCCAGGTCGCGCCGTCGTCGTCGCTGTAGACGCAGTGCCCGCTGTTGTAGCGCGGCTCCGCGCCGGAGTCCGCGCCGAGCGGCGGGGTGGTGTGGTTGGCGGGGACCAGCACCCGGCCCGCGTGCTCGCCGTGCGTGAGCCGCAGGGCGTGGCCGGGGGTGGTGGCGTACCAGCGCCAGCCGGGCCGCTTGGTCTGCCCGGTGATCTCGCGCGGCGCGGACCAGGTCAGCCCGTCGTCGTCGCTGTGCTGGAGCCAGACGCGCCGCCCGTCGGCCTCCGACACCTGGCCGCGCAGGATGCGCTGCTCGGTGGCGTCGGCGGCGTTGTGCACCTGCGGCAGGAGGATGCGGCCGCCGGGGAGCGCCACGGGGGCGGGGTTTCCGGCGGTGTCCCTGCCGTTGTCGCTGACGACCGTCAGCGGGCCCCAGGTGCGGCCGCCGTCCCCGGAGCGCCGGAGCACGATGTCGATGTCCCCGGAGTCGGCGGCCGAGGCGCGCCGTCCCTCGGCGAAGGCGAGCACGGTCTCCTGCGCGGAGACCACCACGGCCGGGATCCGGAAGCTCGCGTATCCCTCGCTCCCGGCCCGGAACGGCACGGAGGTCTCGTAAGCCATGCGCAATCCCCCAACAGCCGGACGTAGGACGTCCTTTGTCCTGCGGTGACCATAGGGAGGGGCCGATACCCCGTCAAGGCAACCGGCGGGCCCCGCGGGCCCGTCACCCGGACGTACCCGCGACGGGCGAACGCGGGATGAACGGGGCCGGTCACCGGAGCGACGGCCACTCGTACGAGTGAGAGAGTTCAACCGAAGGGCTCGGGGCGGGAGTCTGCGGCAGGATGCGGGCCCATGGATGCCGTACGGGTCGCGCTGCTGCGCGAAGTTCTCGCCGGGACCGAGTGGCTGCAGTCCACCCGCCGCTTCGCCGGGGCGCTGCGCTCCTCGGTCGGCGCGCACCGCGGCGGGCTGCTGCTCGTGGGCAGCGCCGGGTACGAGCCGTGGCACCTCGCGGCGCACCTCGACGACGAGGCGGCGTGGTCGGGGCTGCCGGAACTGTCCCCCACGCTCGTACGGCACCGGGTGCCGGGCGGGGTGCCGGCCCACCTCTCGGTGGGGCTCGGCCGGCTGGCGGCGGCCCGGCGGGGCGAGACGGTGCTCGTCGTGACGCCGGAGCGGCCGGAGGCCGCGCTGCTGGAGCGGGTGCATGACGCGCGCCGGGGCGGCACGACGATCCTGGCGCTGGACGGCGGCGACGCGGATCTGCGGTCGCTGGCCCACGACGCGCTGGCCGTCCCGGCCACCGACGACGGCACGTCACTGGACCTCGACACGGTCCAGCACCTGGTGAGCGCGGCCGCCGGCGAGAACAGCCTGCCCGCCCCGCACGGCCGCCGCCGCTTCCGCGACCGCCTCTCCCGCCTGGCGGACCAGCTCACGACGCCGCCGCCGGTGCGCTGGTGACGCCGCGCCGGGCGGGGCACGGCGCCCGGCGGTAGCTCGGGAGCGTGCGTGCTGGATCTCGGGGCCCGGCCCGGGTCTTCAGCGCGTTTTCCTTTTCCTTATTTGCCCTTTCCTTGCTCGCCGCGATCTTCCCCGGCCGTCTCCCGGCGTGGTTCCGTCTTCCGGAGGCCGGGGACTGGGGCGGAGTTCTCCGAGGTCAGGGGGGTTCCGACGGTTTCCGGACGAAAGGTGCTACCGATGTGTGACTGCGGGTCTCCCGGCGAGGAGAACTCCGGGCAGGTACAGGAGACGGGAGAGGGCGCGCCGGGCCGGGCCGAGCGGCGCCGCTGGGGCCGGCGTGAGGTGCTGCGGACCTCGGCCCTCGGCGGCGGCGTACTCGGCGCGGCGCTGGCCTCGCCGCCGGCCCTGGCGGCGCCTGCCGTCGGCGGCGCGTCCGACGCCCGCGCCGCGCACAGCGGTCCGGCCGCCCGGCGACGCGGCCTGGAGCTGGTCCTGCTGGGCACCGGGGCCGGTCCGCTGATCGATACGCAACGGGCCGGCACGTCGTCGGCGCTGATCGTGGACGGCCGCGTCTACCTCGTGGACGCGGGGCTGGGCGCCGCCCGGCAGTTCGGCCTGGCCGGGCTGGACCGCTCCGCGCTGCGGCACATGTTCATCACCCATCTCCACTCCGACCACCTGATGTCGTACTACGACTTCTTCCTGACCGCGGCGGACGCGCGTGATCCGGTCACCGTGCACGGTCCGGGGTCGGCGGGCGCACTTCCGTTCGAGGAGAGGGGCTCCACGCCGGGCACCGTCGCTCCGCGGAATCCGACGCCCGGCCTGAAGCAGCACACCGAGGACTGCCACGCCGCCTTCGCCTACAGCACCAACGTCTTCATGCGCGACATAGCCCTCGCGGACCCGCGGGACCTGGCGGACGTGCACGAGATCGGCCTTCCCGACGTCGGCGCGACCGCGCACGACCCGGCGCCGCGCACCCGCCCGTTCCCGGTCATGGAGGACGACCGCGTCAAGGTCACCGCGACCCTCGTCCCGCACGGCCCGCTCTTCCCGTCCCTCGCGTTCCGCTTCGACACCGAACACGGCTCGGTCACCTTCTCCGGCGACACCCGCCCCACCCCCAACCTGGTCGAACTCGCCCGTGACACGGACCTGTTGGTACACGAGGCGATGGGCGACTCGTCGATGGAGGGGTCGGACATCCTGGCCCGGCACATGCGGCGCTCGCACACGGCGCTCTCCCAGGTCGGCGGGGTCGCCCAACGGATCGGGGCCCGTCGGCTCGTCCTGTCCCACATCGGGGAGAAGCACGACCGGCCGATCGACGCCGCGCGGTGGACCCGCACCGTCAAGCGCACCTACGACGGGCCGGTGACCACCGGCCAGGACCTGATGCGGTTCACCGTCTCGGCGAAGAGCTGACCGGCGCGGCGACGGCCCCGCGCGGAGGACCGGGCGGGGCGGGGGGGGAACGGGCGGGGCCGGCGCCCCTTACGCTCCCCGGCCGCCGCCCGTCCCCTGGCCGGGGCCGTCGGAGGCGTCGTCAGGGGCGTCGTCGTTCCAGCGGGGGTCGTTCTGCCATGCGCGGTTGCGGTCGGCGGCCGTCTCCATGGCGTGGGCGGCCTGCTCGCGCGTGGCGTACGGGCCCATGCGGTCCGCCGCCCGGCACTCCGGCCCCTCTTCGACCTTGCCGTGCTGGAGGCAGTAGTACCACTCCCCCGGCTTGCCGGCCGCGCGTCTCCTGAACAGCGCCATCGACCGCTCCTCCCGTAAAGCCCCCGCCGGACACTCTTGCCCCCATGCTGCCCGATGCGCCCTGGATACACTCGCTGGCATGTCTGGCCAGTCAACTCTTGTCCCGGGGACGCTCTCCCCCGCCCGCCCCGTCCCGGCGTCGATCCCGCGCCCCGAGTACGTCGGGAAGAAGGCCCCCACCCCCTACACCGGCCCCGAAGTGCAGGACGCCGAGACGATCGAGCGGATGCGGATCGCGGGCCGCATCGCCGCCCGCGCGATGGAGGAGGCCGCGAAGCACATCGCGCCCGGCGTGACCACGGACGAGCTGGACCGGGTCGCGCACGAGTACATGTGCGACCACGGCGCGTACCCGTCCACGCTCGGCTACCGCGGCTACCCGAAGTCGCTGTGCTCCTCGGTGAACGAGGTCATCTGCCACGGCATCCCCGACTCGACGGTGCTGCGCGACGGCGACATCGTCAATCTGGACGTCACGGCCTTCATCGGCGGCGTGCACGGCGACAACAACGCCACCTATCTCTGCGGCGACGTCGACGACGAGTCGCGGCTGCTCGTGGAGCGCACCCGCGAGTCCCTGAACCGCGCGATCAAGGCGGTCAAGCCGGGCCGCCAGATCAACATCATCGGCCGGGTCATCGAGTCGTACGCGAAGCGGTTCGGCTACGGGGTGGTCCGCGACTTCACGGGCCACGGCATCAACACGTCCTTCCACTCCGGCCTGATCGTGCCGCACTACGACAGCCCGCACCACGCCACCGACATCAAGCCGGGGATGACCTTCACCATCGAGCCGATGCTGACGCTCGGCACGTACGAGTACGACATGTGGGAGGACGGCTGGACGGTCGTCACGAAGGACCGGAAGCGGACGGCGCAGTTCGAGCACACCCTCGTCGTCACGGAGACGGGAGCCGAGATTCTCACGCTTCCCTGACGCGCGACGGGGTACGTTTTTACCGACAAGGCGTCGGGAACAGGTTGACTTAGGTAAGCCTAAGTAGAGACAATCGGTTCCCGCCCGCTCCCCTCGGTCCCCGGAGGTCCGCCTTGGACGCCACCAGCACCACGTCGTCCGTTCCGTTCTCCACGCTGATCCGCAACGCCTCGCACGAGCAGCACACGGAGGCCGAGAACTCGTCCTTCATGAGCGACATGCTCGGCGGCCGGCTCGGCGTGGACGCCTACCGGCGCTACACGGAGCAGCTGTGGTTCGTCTACCGCGCCCTGGAGGACAGCGCCGAGCGCCTGGCCGGCGACCCGGTCGCGGGCCCGTTCGTCCAGCCCGAGCTGGCGCGCACGGCCGCCCTGGAGCGCGACCTGGACCACCTGGCGGGCCCCGGCTGGCGTACGGACATCACCCCGCTGCCCGCGACCGCCGCCTACGCCGAGCGCGTGGCGCACTGCGCCCGCACCTGGCCCGGCGGGTACGTCGCCCACCACTACACCCGCTATCTGGGCGACCTCTCCGGCGGCCAGATCATCCGCGGCACCGCCGAGAAGACCTGGGGCTTCGAGCGCAAGGGCGACGGCGTGCGCTTCTACGTCTTCGACGCCATCGGCAACCCGGCCGCCTTCAAGCGCGGCTACCGCGAGCTGCTGGACGCGCTGCCCCTGGACGACCTGGAGAAGCAGCGCGTGGTGGACGAGTGCAAGCGCGCCTTCGCGCTGAACACCGCCGTCTTCCGGGAGCTGGGCACGGAATTCGGCGACGGCGCCAGCGGTCCGCTCAGCGCCTGACGGCCCCCGGGGGCCGTACCGACGACGGCAGGACCCGGCCGCCGACCTCGATGGTCCCGTCGAGGTGCGGCCGGGTCAGGACCTCCGACGCCGCACCCTGCCGTACGCACAGGGGCCGCCCCAGCTCCTGGGTGAGGATCATCGCCGCCGCGCCCGTGGCCTCGTCCTCGACGACCCCGCCCCCGCGGCGCGGGAAGGCCCTGGCCCGTACGACGCCCGCCGCCTCGTCCTGCCACGCCCAGGCGTAGAGCCAGCCCTCCCCGGCAGGCGGCGCGGGCAGCGCGTCCACCCCGGCAACGGACGCGTACCGCTCGGTCCGCCGCCCGGCCGCCCACTTGGCGTGGCCCCGGATCCACACGACGTCGCCGTCCCGGCGGGCCGGTACGTCTCCGGCCGGGGGCCGCAGCACGGTGCTGCCCAGCAGCCAGGCGACCCCGACCAGAGGGTGGCCCGCGAAGAGCAGCCGGACGCTGGGCGTGTAGATGTCGACGACCCCGCGCTCGGCGTCGTCGATGAAGATCGTCTCGCTGAAGCCGAGGTCGGCGGCGAGCGCCTGCCGCGCCTCCCGACCGGGTATCGACGCGCCGTCGCGTACGACGCCGAGGGGGTTGCCGCCCCGCCCGTCCGGTCCGCAGAACACCTTGAGCACATGAACACCCGTCATCGCGGCATTGAACCTCACCGGTCGGCACACGCCCCCCTTCTCTAGGATTGTCCGGTTGTCGACATTCCGATGAGAAGGAAACGCCTTGCCTGCTCTGCTTCCCCTGGCCGCCCTGCTGGCCCTGCCGCTCACCGCCGGTACCGGGCATGCCGCCGCCGCGCCGGAGTCCGCGCCCCGGCCCCCGGCGGTGTCCGCGACCGCCGCCGTCGCGCCGTCTGTCGCGACTGCCGCCGCGACGGCCGAGATCACCGAAGGGCAGGTCAAGGAGGTCGGGCCGGGTGGAACGCTCTTCTACCCCAGCGTGACGAGCTGTCTGACCGTGACCGTACGGCTCGACGACGGCGGCCTCGTCGGCGCGCACGCCAGCCTGTTCCAGGTGCCCGGCGAGTACCGCTCGGACCAGATCCTCGCGGCTCTGCGGGAGCGGGTCGGCGACCGGGGCGTACGAGCCGTCGAGGTGAAGGGCGCCGTCGGCGCCTGGGACCCGAGCTACTTCACGAAGGCGCTGGAGAGCTACGGGGACGGGGAGGACGTGCCGTTCCCGACCGAACCCGACCCCGACGGGATCGCCGACGCGGTGGCGAAGGGGACCGGGCAGCCGGCGGGGAAGGTGACGGTCGAGGACGTGCCGGACGGGGACCTGACCGTCGAGTAGGCACGGGGACACGCCTGCGGCCGGAGCCTTCGATGTGAGCGATCGGAGGCTCCGGCCGATGCGCGGGCCCCGCTGGGAGTCGGGCCCGCGCGGTCTACGGGACCGTCAGCCGCGTGCGTTGCCGCGGCGCCGGGTGGCGTACGCGGCCGCGCCGCCCGCGAGGACGAGGGCCGCGGCGCCGCCCACGAGCGCGGTGGTGGGGGTGCTGGAACCGGTGCTGGCGAGCGAGCTGCCGCCGGTGCCGGAGCCGCCCGTGATGCCGCCCGAACCGCCGGTCGTGCCCGCGCCGCCGCCGAGGCCGCCGGCCGACGAACCGCCGCCGGAGCCCGAGCCGCCGGACGCGCCGGAACCGCCCGGGAGCTGGGCGTTCTTGTCGAGGGAGACGTTCAGCGTGACCGGGTCGAGGTCGCGCTTCGAGGGCTCGTCGTAGTAGCCGCCGAACGCCTTGGCGCCCGCGTCCGTCAGCCGGGCCGGGACCCCCGAGAGCGTCACGATCTTGCCCTTGGCCTTCATCGGCTTGCCGCTCAGATCCAGGTCGGCGAGGCGCAGGTCCTTGCTGTTCTCGACCTTGCCGCTGCCGAGGGCCTTGGCGGAGACGTCCGCGACCAGCGCGCCCTTGGCGCCCTTGACCTGCACCTTGAGGTCGCTGAACCTCAGGTCCAGCTGGCCCTCGTGGCCGGTGAAGCGGACCGCGCCGTCGAAGGCCGCGTCCAGGGCGGACGTGTCGGCGTCGTACGAGCCGTGGCCCTTGGGGAAGCGGTACCCGTCACCGTTCTTCGCCGCGCCGCCGGACAGCTCGATGCTGCCCTTCGCGCCGCCGGTGATGTACGTGCGGAACGACTTCTTCACGCCCCAGTCGAGGTTGCCGTCGGCGATCGTGCCGGACTCGGCGTCCGCGTCGTCGCCGGACCCGCCGGGCGTCTTGCCGGGAACGGTGGGCTTCGCGCTCGGCTGGTCGGTCGGCCCGGTCGTGGGCTGCTTCGACGGCCCGTCGGTGGGGTTGGTCGTCGGGTTGGTGGGGTTGGTCGTCGGCGCGGTGGTGGGCTGCTGCGTCGGCTGCTGCGTGGGCTTCTGGGTCGGCTGCCCGCCGCCGCCCGCCTTCACGGTGAGCGTGGCCGGGTCCAGCTCCTGCCCCTCCTTGTACATGTCGTTGAACGCCTTCGCGCCCTCGGCCGTGAGCTTCGCCGGTATCTTCGCGAAGGTCATCGTGGAGTCGCCGCTGCTCCGTTCCGCCTTGGACAGGTCGAGCGAGGCCAGTTCGACGTCGTCCTCGGTCTTGCCCTCCGCGGTGATGTCGGCGGTGATGCTGCCGGCCGTGCCCTTGGTGGACAGCTTCAGGTCGGCGAGCTTGATGTCGAAGCGGTGCGCCTTCGAGATGAAGCGGACGCTGCCCTTGAAGGTGGTCGCGACGGCGTGCGTGCCCATGTCGTACGTGCCCGAGCCGCCGGTGAAGGTGAACGGGCCGTTGTCGGCGGCCTGCTTCGCGCCGTCCGCCGTCTCGATCGTGCCCTTCGCCATCCCGGTCACGTACTTCCGGAACGACTCCTTCACACCCCAGTCCAGGGTGCCGTCCTTGAGCTCCACCTTCGGCGGGCCGGCCGCGCCGCCGTCGGCCGCGAACGCGGGGATGCTCAGCGCGCCCGCCCCCAGCGCGAGGGCCGTGGCGGCGACGAGGGCGAGGCGCCGCGCGGGGCGGGCGGGGGGCGTGGAGGGGGTGACGGTCATGGTCGGGGTTCTCCTTGAGGGGGTGTTGGGGGGATGCGGTTCACGGCCGAGGAGGCCGTAAGCCAGGGCCGTAAGCCGAGGCCGTAAGCCGGGGCCGTCGCACGGCAGGGGCGGCACGGGAGCGACAGGGGCCGGCCCATCGCCGCGGAGCGCGCGGCGCACGCCCGTCAGTCCTTCGCGGGCGGGGTTCCGTCCTCCGCGCCCGCTCCGGCGGCGGCCGTCCGGTGCTTGCGGACGACGGTGAAGGCGGCGCCGGCGGCGATCAGAGCGACCAGCGCGCCCGCGCCCGCCGCGATCGGCACGGCCGATGAGCTCGACGAGTCCGACGAAGAAGCGGCTGCGGCGGGCGTCGGGCTCGCGTCGGCCGCCGTCGGCGTCGCGCTCGGCGCGTGCCCGATGTCCGGCAGCGGCGGCAGCTTCGCCTTGGCGTCGAGGGCGACGGAGAGGGAGACCGGGTCCATGTCGGCGCCCTCCTGGTACATGGAGCCGAACGCCTTCGCTCCCTCGGCGGTCAGCTTGGCCGGCGCTTCGGCGATCGCGATCAGGCCGTCCTTCGGCTTGAGGCTCTTCGCCTCGAACGTGGCGAGCGGTACGGACTTGGGCTCGCTCTTACCGTCGGCGACGCCCGCGGACAGCGTGCCCTTGCCGTCCCGGACCGCGACCTTCACCTCGCTGAAGGCGAGGTCGAGGTGTTTGCCGGTGAAGCGCAGGGTGCCCGCGAAGGAGGCGTCCAGGGCGCCCTTGTCCTCGTCGTAGGAGCCCTTGCCCTGGGGGAAGCGGAAGAGCGCGCCGCCGTCCTGAGCGCCGTCGCCGAGCTGCCACTTGCCCTGGGCGATGGGCCCGGTGACGTACTCGCGGAAGGTCCGGCGCACGCCCCAGTCGACGGCCGCGTCCGTGAACTCGCCCTTGGGCGCGTCCTTCTCGTGCTCCTTGTCCTTGTCCTTGGCCGCGTCGCCGGAAGGCGTCGCGTTCGGGGACGGGTCCGCCGCGCCCGGCCGGACGTCGGCCGACAGGTTCACCGGGTCGAGCGCGGTGCCCGCCGTGTAGTAGCCGGCGAACGCCTGCGCGCCCTGCGCGGTGAGGGTGGCGGGGATGTCGGCGAGGGAGACGGCGGTACCGCCGCCGCGCATGTTCACGCCGGAGAGGTTCAGCGCGGCCAGCGGCACCTGGGAGGCGGTGGTGACGCGCCCGCTGCCCTTGGCCTTGCTGACCATGTCGGCGTAGAGCGTGCCCTTGCCGCCGGCTATCCGGACGGTGGGGCGGCTGATGGTGAGGTCCAGTTCGTGGCTGCCGTCGGGCTTCTGGTGGCCGGTGAAGCGGACCCCGCCGGAGAAGCCCGCCTCGAAATCGCCGCTGTCCGGTGCGTACGAGCCCTTGGCGGAGTGGAAGCGGAACGCGCTGCCGCCGACCGTGGCCGCCCCGCCCTGGAGGGTCCAACTGCCGTGCGCGATGGGCCCGGTGACGTAGCTCTGGAAGGAGGATTTGATGCCCCAGTCGAGCCTGCCGCCCGAGACCGTGCGACTGTCCGCCGCGTGGGCCGTGCCCGCCGGGAGCAGCAGCGCCGCCGTCAGCGCCGCGGAGAGCGCGAGGGCGAGCGCCCTGCCCGCACCGACGGCGCGCACAGGTCTGAACGGCAGCATCAGGAACCCCTCCAGGGTGTGGTTATTAAGGTAAGGCTAACCTAAGCTACAACAGTTCAGGTCGGATACCTCCCGGAAGCGGAAAGGCTGAATCGTGCAGCAACGGCAGTCGGCGGGCGCGCCGATACGGGCCCCACGCCCCCTCCGCGCACTCGTGGCGGTCCTCGCCCTGGCCATGGCGCTCGTCGGCTGCGGCGCGTCCGCCGAGGGGAACGGCAAGAGTCCGGCCGACGCGAAGAAGCAGCGGGCCGCCGCCGACCGCGTACAGCCGATCGCGACGCGCCCCGCGCCCGAGCTGCCCGCCACCGTGCGGTCCGCCGACGGCCACGACGTGACCGTGCGCAGCGTCGAGAGGATCGTCCCGCTCACCGGCTCGCTCTCCGAGACCGTCTTCACCCTCGGCCTCGGCGACCACGTCGTCGCCCGCGACATCACCGCCACCTTCGAGCAGGCCAGGAAACTGCCGGTGGTGACCCGCGCGCACGACGTCTCGGCGGAGAGCGTGCTCTCCCTCAAGCCCACCCTCGTCCTCGCCGACACCACGACCGGACCGGCCGAGGCCATCGAGCAGATCCGGGCCGCGGGCATCCCCCTCGTCGTCCTCGACCCGCCCAAGAAGCTCGCCGACGTCGGAACCCGCATCGACGAGGTCGCGGCGGCGCTCGGCGTACGCGCGTCCGGCGACGAGCTGCGCAAACGGACCGAGCAGCGCGTCGCCGCCGTGCGGAAGGGCATCCCGCACGGCGGCAAGAAGCCCCGCGTCGCCTTCCTCTACCTCCGCGGCTCGGCCGCCGTCTACCTCCTCGGCGGCAAGGGCTCCGGCGCGGACTCGCTCATCGAGGCGGCGGGCGGCGTCGACGCGGGCGTGGAGTCCGGGCTGAAGAAGGACTTCACGCCGATCACCAGCGAGGCCCTCGCGAAGGCCGCGCCCGACGTGCTGCTCCTGATGACCAAGGGGCTCGACTCGGTGGGCGGCGTGGACGGCCTGCTGAAGGTGCCGGGCGTCGCCGAGACCCCGGCCGGGATGGACCGCCGGATCGCCACGGTCGACGACGGCGTCCTGCTCAACTTCGGCCCGCGCACGGACACCGTGCTCAAGTCCCTCGTCGAGCAGATCCACAAGGGCGGCTCCTGACATGGCCGTTGTGACGAAGGACGCGACGGCCGAGGGCCCCGTGGACGCCGAAGGCGCACCGCCCCGGCCGCGCGCCGCCGGCCGCCGCGGGCGGCGGACCCTGCTCATCGCGGCCATGGCCGCCGCCCTGCTCGTCCTCTGCCTGCTCTCCGCGGGCATCGGCGCGTACGAGATCCCCGTCGGCGACGTCCTCGGCTCGCTGCTGCACCGCGTCGGGCTCGGCGGGGCCCGGCTGGACCGGGTCGGCGAGAGCGTGCTGTGGAACGTACGGCTGCCGCGCGTCGCCCTCGCCCTCCTCGTCGGCGCGTCGCTCGGGTGCGCGGGCGCCTTGATGCAGGGCGTGTTCGGCAACCCGCTCGCCGAACCCGGCGTCATCGGCATCTCCGCGGGCGCGGCCGTCGGGGCGGTCGGCTCGATCGCGCTGGGGCTGAGCTTCTTCGGCAACTGGACGGTGACGGCCTGCGCGTTCGCCGCCGGGCTCGTCACGGTGCTGCTCGTCTACGCGCTGTCGCGGTCGGGCGGCCGTACGGAGGTGGTGACGCTGATCCTCACCGGCATCGCCGTGAACGCCTTCGCGGGCGCGCTGATCGGCCTCTTCATCTTCTTCGCGGACAACGCACAGGTCACCCAGATCACCTTCTGGCAGCTCGGCTCCCTCGCACAGGCCACCTGGCCGAAGGTGCTGGCCGTGCTGCCGTGCGCCCTGGCCGGGCTGGCCGTGGCCCCCTTCTACGCGCGGAAGCTGGACCTCCTCTCGCTCGGCGAACGCCCCGCCCGCCACCTGGGCGTCGACGTGGAGCGGCTGCGGATCACTCTGGTCCTGATCGTCGCGCTGCTGACGGCCGCCGCGGTGGCGGTGGCCGGGATCATCACCTTCGTGGGCCTGCTCGTCCCCCACCTCCTGCGCATGGCCGCGGGCCCCGGCCACCGGCTCCTCGTACCGGGCAGCGCGCTCGGCGGCGCCCTCGTCCTGGTCGCCGCCGACCTCGCGGCCCGCACCGTCGCCCAGCCGGCGGAGCTGCCGCTGGGCGTCCTGACGGCCCTCTTCGGAAGCCCGTTCTTCTTCTGGTTGCTGAGGCGGACCAGGCGCAAGCAGGGAGGCTGGGCATGACACACCGCTCGCCGCAGACCGCCGACCGGCCCCGCCTGGGTTTCCGGCCGGGGGTCCGGGGGTTGCCCCCGGAAGAACACAGCTGGCTGTTGCGACGGACCAGGCGCAAACAAGGAGGCTGGGCATGATCAAGGGGCTGTTCTCCTCCCGGCAGCGGGCGCTCCCCCAGCCCCCTGCCCCCGGTGCTCCCCTCGTCGAAGCCGTCGCCCTGCGGGTGCGGTTGGGGGCGCGTACCGTCCTGGCCGAGGCCGATCTCCAGGTCGCCGCCGGTGAGGTGCTGGCGCTGGTGGGGCCCAACGGGGCGGGGAAGTCGACGCTGCTCGCCGCGCTCGCCGCCGATCTGCCCGCCGAGTCCGGCGAGGTCCGCGTGGACGGGCGCGCCGCCGCCGACTGGTCCGCCCCCGACCTGGCGCTGCGCCGGGCCGTGCTGCCGCAGTCGGCCGCGGTGTCCTTCCCGTTCGCGGTTGAGGAGGTCGTACGGATGGGGCGCGCGCCCTGGGCCGGTACGCCCGCCGAGGACGCGGACGACGACGCGGTGTACGAGGCGATGGCCGCCGCCGAGGTGGCGGAGTTCGCCGAGCGGCCGTTCTCCGCGCTGTCCGGGGGCGAGCGCGCCCGCGTCGCGCTGGCGCGGGTGCTGGCGCAGCGCGCACCGCTGCTGCTGCTCGACGAGCCGACGGCCGCGCTCGACCTGCGCCATCAGGAGCTGGTGCTGCGGGTGTGCCGGGAGCGGGCGGCGGCCGGGGACGCGGTGGTGGTCGTCCTGCACGACCTCGGGCTGGCCGCCGCGTACGCGGACCGGGTGGCCGTGCTGCACGAGGGGCGGATCGCGGCGGAAGGCCCGCCGGAGCGCGTCTTCGACGCCGAGCTGCTGACGCGCGTCTACCGGCAGCCGGTGGAGGTCGTCCCGCATCCGCGGACCGGGGAGCCGCTGGTGATGCCCCGGCGGGAGCCGAGGGCCCGGCGGCGGGACGGGGGCTGAGGGCCGCGGTTCCCGGTACCCGCCCTCCTCGCCCGCTCCGCCCCCGGTAGGGTTGCGCCGTCCCAAGCAGCCCGAAGGAGCCGAAGCCCGATGAGACGCCGGTTGCCCCGTCGCCTGTTCACCGCACTCGCGGCCTCGACGCTCCTCACGCTGACCGGGTGCGTGACGGTGCACGGCGAGCGGGAGATCCTGCCCGCGGTGAGCCGGGAGGAGGCCCCCAAGGTCCTCCAGGGGTTCACGGACGCGTACAACAAGGCGTACCGGGAGCTCGATCCGGCGGCCGTCGACGCGTTCGAGGCCGGGCCGCTGGCAGCGAACAACCGGGCCGACCTCACCGCGCAGCACACCCTCTCCCCCGGCGGGAACAAGTCGTACCCGGCGCTGGAGTTCAAGGACCCCCGCTTCACCATCCCCGCGCAGGCCGGGTGGCCGAAGTTCTTCGTCGCGGACGCCGCCAGCAACCGCGACGGCAACCGCTGGTACCTGGTCTTCACGCGGGACGGGGCGAAGAAGCCGTGGCGCGCGGCCTATCTGTCGATCCTCAATCCGGACGACCGGCCCGAGTTCGCGGCCGGCAAGGACGGCTGGGCCGAGCCGGTGCCGGTGGGCGAGGGCTCGGGGCTGGTCGTCGATCCGGCCGCGATGAGCGGCGCGTACACGACGTACCTCCAGAGCGGCAAGGGGAAGTTCGCGCCGGGCCAGTCGACGTCGCGGACGCGCGAGGCCCGCGAGAAGCTGCGGCGCACCCCGTCGTTCTGGACGGCGTACATCGACACCCCGGCCGGGCCTCCCGAGTACGCGCCGCTGGCGCTGCGCACGAAGGACGGCGGCGCGGTGGTCTTCTTCACCGCGCACCACCGGGAGAAGCGGACGCTGGCCAAGGGGGTGAAGCCGGCGATCGGCGATCCGCGCACGAGGGCGCTGCTGACCGGCGACTTCAAGCGGTCGGTGACGTTCACCAAGGTCTCGGAGTCGGCGGTGCGGGTGCCGTCGAAGGACGCGGGCGGCCAGGTGTCCTTCCTCAACCGGATCGAGGGGCTCACCGCGGTCAAGGGCGACTGAGGCCCGTACGGCGCGGCTGACGCCCGTACGGACGGCCCTGGCCCCGAGGAGGGCGGCGGGCCGGTGTCAGCGGCCGATCGGCCAGGCCGCGGATTCGTGGTCGTGGTCCGGCCGCTCCCCCGCGAACTGCGCGCAGGCGTCGGTGAGCGACTCCAGCAGCGTCAGCGGCTCGGGCAGCGGCCGCTCGGGGCCGAGGAGCCAGGCCACGATCCCGTCGCCGGGCACCCGCGAGGGCGGTACGAGCACATAGCTGCCGCGGCAGTGCCAGCGCAGCCCGGGGTGCTCGTCCATGGTCTCGGGGTGGCAGTCCAGCTCGCACGGCCACCACTCGTCCTCGTCGTCCGGGGTGCCGCGGGTCTTGGTGAAGAACAGCATCCGGTCGGGCGCGCAGGTGGCGACGGGGCCGACCTCGACGCCCGCCGCGCCGAGCCGTTCCAGGGCCTGCCGCCCCGCTTCGAGGGGCACGTCGAGGACGTCGTGGTCGATGCCGGTGGCGGTGATGAAGTTGGCCTGGGGGTTGGCCCGCAGCCAGCCGCCGACCTTCTCGGGGTCGGTGGAGGCGAGCGTCTGCCAGGCGAAGGAGACGGGGTGGCGGCCCGGCGTCGGACAGCCGATGCGTTCGCAGGAACAGCCGTATCCCGACGGATGCGCCGCGAGGGCCAGTGGGAAGCCCGCGACGGCGGCGGCCAGGAGCAGATCCTCGCGGACGGCCTGGGCGTCCGCACCCGTATCGGCGGCCGTGCTCCTCGGTCGGCGCAGCCATTGGGAGAACCTGCTTTTGCGTTCCATCTATCCCCTCACTTCGACCGCGGGCTGGGATCAATGCTGCCACCATCCTGCTCCTGGTGTGACCAGTGTCCGTATCCGGGGTGGCCGGGACGGGTCGTACGGGCGTCAGGGGCGTACGTCGGCAGGCGGGGGCGCGCACCGGTGGCGCGCCGGGGCCCGTACGGACTGTGTGCGTAGGGCGTACGGACCGTGGCCGGCGGAGGGCGGCCGGCGCGGGCCGTCAGCGGGGGCGCAGGCCGTTCAGCGCGAGGTCGGCGACGGTGTCGGCGTACTCGTGGGTGACCGGGAGGGTGCGGGTCATGAAGCGGTGGAAAAGGGGGCCGACGAGCAGTTCGAGGGCGATGCGCAGATCGATGCCCTCGGCGACCTGACCGGCTTCCTGGGCGGTCCTGAACCGCCGTACGTACGCCTGGAGCTGCGGTTCGAGCACCCGCTCGGTGAGCAGGGCCGCGAGGTCCTCGTCATTCTGCGACTCGGCGGCGAGCGCGCGGGTGGGCGCGGCGAGGCGGGGGTCGTTGAGTTCGTCGACGGTGGCCCGCAGCACGGTCTTGAGGTCGGCTTCGATGTCGCCGGTGTCGGGCAGCTCCACGGCCCGGGGGTCGCCGCCGTCGGGGACGCACGCCTCGAAGAGCACGGCGGCCTTCGAGGGCCACCAGCGGTAGATCGTCTGCTTGCCGACGCCGGCGCGGGCGGCGATGGCCTCGATGGTCAGCTTGGCGAAGCCGCTTTCGGCCACGAGTTCGAGGGAGGCGTCCAGGATGGCGCGGCGGGACCGCTCGCTGCGGCGGGTGGAGTCGGGCGCTGTCTTGTTCGGCATGACCCGAAGGATATCGAGCGCCCTAGCCGAGACGTTTCGTCTTGGGCCGGGCGGTGCGCCGCGCGGGGGCCGGGGGCCGGCCCGCCGGGCGCAGGCCATACCGGACACGGGCCGTGAACCACCCGTACGGATCATGCGGTGCGGAGCGCCGGGGTGGACGATTTGGGCACGTGCGACATCCCGTACGTGCCCGACTCCGTCGTGAGGAGCTCTCCTTGCGTATGCCACCGCGTTCCGCCACCCCCCGGCGCTATCTGATGTGCCCTCCGGACCACTTCCGCGTCACGTACTCCATCAACCCCTGGATGGACCCGGCCAAGCCGGTGGACCTGCGGCTCGCCGTCGCGCAGTGGGAGGACCTGCGCGACCGCTACCGGTCGTTCGGCCACACCGTCGAGGAGCTCGAACCCCGCCCCGGCCTGCCCGACATGGTCTTCACCGCCAACGGCGCGACGGTCGTGGACGGCCGCGTGCTCGGCGCGCGCTTCGCCCACGCCGAGCGGACCGCCGAGGCCGCCGTGCACGCCGAGTGGTTCCGCGCGCACGGCTACCGCGACGTCCGGGAGCCGGAGCACATCAACGAGGGCGAGGGCGACTTCGCCGTCACCTCCTCCTGGCTGCTGGCCGGCCGCGGCTTCCGCAGCAGCCCGCTCTCGCACGCCGAGGTCCAGGAGTACTTCGGCCGCCCGGTGATCGGGCTCGACCTCGTCGATCCGCGCTACTACCACCTCGACACGGCGCTGTGCGTGCTCGACGCCGAAGCCGACGAGGTCATGTACTACCCGGCGGCCTTCTCGCCCGGCAGCCGGGCGGTGCTGGAGCGGCTGTTCCCCGACGCCCTGATCGCCGCCGAGGCGGACGCGGCGGCGCTGGGGCTCAACGCGGTGAGCGACGGCCTCCACGTGATGCTGCCGCAGGCGGCGGTGGGGCTGTTCGGGCCGCTGCGCGAGCGGGGGTTCGAGCCGGTCGGGCTGGACCTGGGCGAACTGCTCAAGAGCGGCGGCAGCGTCAAGTGCTGCACGCAGGAACTGCGCTGAGCGGAAACGGATGGGGTCCGGCCGCGCCGAACGGGCGGCCGGCCCCCGTCACTCCGACGGCGGCGGCCAGGCGTCGCCCCAGTCGGCGTCGCGCGCCGCGCGGTAGAGGGGGCCGTGGCGCTTGGTGACGGTCTCGCGGCGGATCTGCTCCTCGGCCGTGCAGAGGTCCAGCAGCACCTGCCCCTTGCGGATCTGCGGCCTGCGGACGACGCGGGACGGGGCCGGGTCCACGGGGGTCCGTACGGCCGCGACGTAGCTGAACTTCTCGTCCTCGTACGGCAGCGAGCCGCCCTTGACCCGGCGGTGCAGGGAGGAGCGGCTGACCCTGGCCGAGAAGTGGCACCAGTCCGTGCCCGGCACGATCGGGCAGCCCGCGCTGTGCGGGCACGGCGCGACCACCCGCAGCCCCGCGGCGATCAGCCGGTCGCGGGCCGTGAGGACGCGGCGGTAGCCGTCGGGGGTGCCGGGTTCGATGATCACGACGGCCCGCGCGGCGCGGGCGGCCTCCTCGGCCACGGCGTCGCGGGCGGCCTCGGTCAGCTCGCCGAGCACGTACGAGACGGTGACGAGGTCCGCGTCCGGCAGCTTCAGCCCGGCGCCGATCTCCGCCCGCTCCCACCGTGCCGCGCGCAGGGCCGAAGACGCCGTGCCGCGGACGAGTTCGCCGCCCAGCGCGAGCGCCGGTTCGGCCCAGTCGAGGACGGTCGTGGCGCGCTCGGCGCCGGGCCAGGCGGCGTCCACCGCCCAGCTCGCCGCGCCGGTGCCGCCGCCGACGTCCACGTGGGTGGCCGGCGACCAGTCGGGGTCCTGCTCCCGGAACGCGTCGAGGGCGGCGCGTACGGCCTCGAAGGTCGCGGGCATCCGGTACGCGGCGTAGGCGACCACGTCCGAACGGTCGCGCAGCACGGGCGCGTCCGTCGGCGTGCGCCCCCGGTAGTTGGCGATCAGCCGCTCGACGGCCTGCGCGGCCTGCTTGGGCGGAAGCCCGTCGAGCAGCTCGGCGAGCGCCGCGCGCAGCGTCTCGCCGGTCCGGGGGGAATCGGGGGCGTCGTACATCCGCCGAATTCTACGGGCCGCCGGACCGGCCGGGACGACGGTCCCGGCCGGGCGGCCGGCGCCCCGGCCGGAACCGCGCGTCACGACATCGCGGCACCACGGCGCTACGGCATCGCAGCGCCACGGCATTACGGGATCACGGCATTACTGGATTGCGGTATCACGGGATTACGGTATTGCGGCATTGCGGCATTGCGGCATTGCGCGCTCAGCACGCGTACATATAGCCGTGCCACATCAGATCCTTGACGGGAATCCAACCCTTGGTCTGCGTACCGTCGACACGGCCGTACGCCCAGAGGTTGTTGTAACTGTTGTAGGTGGAGCACCAGATCCAGAACTTCGTGCCCTCGGGGAACTTCTTCACCTTCGCGCAGTCCGCGTAGGGGCCGGTCTTGAGGTTGAAGCCCCCCGTGAACGTGCCGGAGGCGCTGCCGGGGTGGTCATGGGTGATCGAGTGCTTGCAGTCGACCGCCGCCTTCGCCGCGGGCGCGGCGCTCGCGGCAGTGCTGACGAGGGCGCCGCTCAGGGCGAGCGTCGACACGGCCAGGGCCGTCATGGTCCGTCTGAGCACAGTCGTCTCCTCTTCTCGGCTTCTCAGCAGCTCTTCCAGGTCCCGGACCACACCAGGTTGTCCCCGTACACCCAGCCCTTGGTCTGCGTGCCGTCGACGCGGCCGTAATACCAGAGGTTCTTGTAGTTGTTGTACGCCCCGCACCAGATCCAGAATTTGGAGCCCTCGGGGAATTGCTTCACCTTTCCGCAGTCGGCGTACGGGCCGGTCTTGAGGGTGATGCTCTTCTTGAAGGTCCCGGAGGCGCTGCCGGGTGTCTCATGGCTGATCGAGTGCTTGCAGTCGACCGCCGCCTTCGCCGCGGGCGCGGCGCTCGCGGCAGTGCTGACGAGGGCGCCGCTCAGGGCGAGGGTCGCCACGGCCAGCGCCGTCGCCGTGCGTCTGAGCACAGTCGTCTCCTCTCCTCCGCCCCTTGGCCGGGGGCGGACGCTGCGGGCTGTTTCCTGGCACACGGAGCACCGGGCCGCGACAAGACGAACGGCCCGGTCGCAAAAGAGTCTGATTGTGTACGCCAAGTGTCAATAGTGTGAACGAAGTTGAGCCAGTCGTGTGCTGCGGCTGCGCGCTGCGGTGGAGAGCGGCGGCACGGATTCCGTATCGACGGAGTTCGGCGGAGTTCGGCAGGGCCCGGACCCGTGCCGGTCGGCTGTTTTAGAGTTCCCAGGTCAGTCCTAGGCACCTGAGAAGGAATAGCGAATCATGCCGACCGAAACGTTCGAGTTCCAGGTAGAAGCACGCCAGCTCCTGCAGATGATGATCCACTCGATCTACTCGAACAAGGATGTCTTCCTGCGCGAGCTGATCTCCAACTCCTCCGACGCGCTGGACAAGTTGCGTCTGGAATCGCTGCGCGACGACGCGCTCGGCGCGGACACGTCCGATCTCCACATCGCCATCGAGGCCGACGGCGAGGCCCGCACGCTGGTCGTACGGGACAACGGCATCGGCATGTCGTACGACGAGGTCCGCGAACTCATCGGGACCATCGCCAACTCCGGCACGGCGAAGTTCCTCCAGGAGCTGAAGGAGGCCAAGGACGCGACCGCGGCCGAGGGGCTCATCGGCCAGTTCGGCGTCGGGTTCTACGCGAGCTTCATGGTGGCCGACGAGGTCACGCTGCTGACCCGGCGCGCGGGCGAGAGCCAGGGCACCCGCTGGACATCCGACGGCACGGGCACGTACACCATCGAGACCGTGGACGAGGCGCCGCAGGGCACCTCGGTCACGCTGCGGCTCAAGCCCGCGGACACCGAGGACAAGCTCTACGACTACACCTCCCCCTGGAAGATCAAGGAGATCGTCAAGCGGTACTCCGACTTCATCACCTGGCCGATCCGGATGGCGGCCGAGGCGCCCGCCGCCGCCGATGAAGCGGACGGGGAGGCCCCGGAGACCGGGAGCGAGCCCGAGCCCGAGACGCTCAACTCGATGAAGGCCCTGTGGGCGCGGTCGCGGGACGAGGTGAGCGACGAGGAGTACCACGAGCTCTACAAGCACATCAGCCACGACTGGACCGACCCGCTCGAAACGATCCGCATGCAGGCGGAGGGCACCTTCGAGTACCAGGCGCTGCTGTTCATCCCCTCGCACGCGCCGCAGGACCTGTTCATGCGGGACCACAAGCGCGGGGTGCAGCTCTATGTGAAGCGCGTCTTCATCATGGACGACTGCGAGGCGCTCATGCCGCCCTACCTGCGGTTCGTCAAGGGCGTCGTGGACGCGCAGGACCTGTCGCTCAACGTGTCGCGCGAGATCCTCCAGCAGGACCGGCAGATCCAGCTGATGCACCGGCGGCTGGCGAAGAAGGTGCTGTCCACGATCAAGGACATGATGTCCGGTTCCCCGGAGCGCTACGCCACGCTGTGGAAGGAGTTCGGCCGCGTCCTCAAGGAGGGGCTGCTCGGCGACTTCGAGAACCGCGACGCGATCCTCGGCATCTCCTCGTTCGCCTCGACCCACGACGCCGAGACGCCGACGACTCTGGCGCAGTACGCGGAGCGCATGAAGGACGGCCAGGAGCACATCTACTACCTGACCGGCGAGAGCCGGCAGGCGCTGGAGAACTCCCCGCACATGGAGGCGTTCCGGGCCAAGGGCATCGAGGTGCTGCTGCTCACCGACCCGGTGGACGAGGTGTGGGTCGACGCCGTCCCCGAGTTCGAGGGCAAGCAGCTGCGGTCCGTCGCCAAGGGCGAGGTCGACCTCGGCAGCGAGGAGGAGAAGAAGGAGGCCGAGACCGAGCGCGAGAAGCGGCAGGAGGAGTACGGGGCGCTGCTGACGTGGATGACGGAGCGGC
Organism: Streptomyces sp. NPDC050617; assembly: GCF_040654795.1. Taxonomy (NCBI): domain Bacteria; kingdom Bacillati; phylum Actinomycetota; class Actinomycetes; order Kitasatosporales; family Streptomycetaceae; genus Streptomyces; species Streptomyces sp. NPDC050617. The sequence continues at coordinate 46,057 of NZ_JBFAIS010000016.1, forward strand.
TGGCCGAGGACGTGAAGGAAGTGCGGCTCTCCTCGCGCCTGACCACCTCGCCCGCGTGCGTCGTCTCGGACGAGCATGACGCGACCCCGGCCCTGGAGGCGATGTACCGGGCGATGGGGCAGGACATGCCGCGCGCCAAGCGCATTCTGGAGCTGAACCCCGGGCACCCGCTGGTGAGCGCGGTCAACAAGGCCCACGGCGAGCGCTCCGGGGCGGACGGGGCGGACGGAGCGGACGAGGCCGGGCTCGGGGAGACCGCGGAGCTGCTCTACGGGATGGCGCTGCTCGCCGAGGGCGGCGAGCTGAGCGACCCGTCGCGGTTCATCAAGCTGATGGCGGAGCGGGTGGAGCGTTCGCTGTAGCTCTCTTCGCCGGACAGGTCGGACGGGTCGGCGGGCCATGGGTCCGTCAGACGTCGGGGCGCACAAGCCGCCATGCAAACAGATTGTTCATCACGATCTGTTGACATCGGCTTGTGCGCCCTTCCATGCTGGCCGCATGACTCCCACATCCGGCGAGAACCCCGAGCAGGCCCCCGACCCCTTCACGCCCCAGCACCCCGACGAGGCCCGCGCCCAGCGCGTCTACGCCTCCCTCTTCCGCATCGCCGAGCGGCACGCGGCCACCGACGAGCAGCGCCGCCGGCAGGCCAACCCCGCGCTCCTCGGCGCGCACGAGGCCGTGCGGCTCGTGGCGTTCCTGCTCAGCGGGGCCGCGCTCCGCGAGGACGGCGAGCCCGAGGTGGACCACGCGGACATCACCGCCGCCCTGTCGCTCCTCCCACTGGTCCGCGGGGAGCTGGACGAGCTGGAGGCCGGGCTCCTCCAGATGGCGCGGGGGCGCGGCATGACCTGGCCCGAGGTCGCCTTCGGGCTGGGCCTGGGCACCCCGCAGGCCGCCCGGCAGCGCTACGAACGGCTGCTGGAGCGTACGGAGACGGGCCCGGAGTAGGGGCGGGGGTCCGCCCTCACTCCGGGCCCGTGGCCCGGCGCGGCCCCTGGCGGGGCCGGCTCTCTCAGCTCATGGTCTCGTTCCTGCGCTGCCAGGGGCGGCACAGCCCCACGAAGGCGGCGACGGCGGCGAGCGCGCAGGCCAGCTGGACGACGGCCATCGGTACGGCCGTGTGCTCGCCCGCGATGCCGACGAGCGGCGAGGCGATCGCGCCCAGCAGGAAGGTGGAGGTGCCCAGCAGCGCGGAGGCGGAGCCCGCGGCATCGCGGGAGCGCATGAGGGCCTGGGCGTTGGTGTTGGGCATGGCGAGGCCCATCGCGGACATCAGCACGAACAGTCCGACGGCGATGGGCGCCAGCCCCGGTTCGCCGAAGACGCCGGAGGTCATCAGGAGCAGCGCGACGGAGGCGAGGGTGATCACGGTGAGGCCCACGGCGAGGGCCTTGTCGAGGCTGACGCGGCCGACGAGGACCTTGCCGTTGAGCTGGCCGACGGCGACGAGCCCGATGGAGTTGATCCCGAACAGCAGGGAGAAGGTCTGCGGGGAGGCCCCGTAGATGTCCTGCACGACGAAGGGCGAGGCCGAGATGTAGGCGAAGAGCGCGCCGAAGGCGAGGCCGCCAGCGAGGGTGTAGCCGGCGAAGACGCGGTCGGCGAGGAGCGAGCGCATGGTGCGCAGGGCGTCGCCGAGGCCGCCCGCGTGGCGGCGCTCCGGCGGCAGGGTCTCGTGCAGCCAGCGCCAGACGACGAGGGTGAGCAGGATGCCGATGACGGTCAGGAGGACGAAGACGCCGCGCCAGTCGGTGAGCCGCAGGATCTGGCCGCCGATGAGGGGGGCGACGACGGGCGCGACGCCCGATATGAGCATCAGGGTGGAGAAGAAGCGGGCCATGGCGATGCCGTCGTAGAGGTCGCGGACGACGGCGCGGGCGATGACGATGCCGGCGGCCCCGGCGAGGCCCTGGACCAGACGGAACCCGATGAGCAGCGGCGCGGTGGGCGCGACGGCGCAGACGGCGGTGGCGAGGATGTAGATCGCCATGCCCGTGAGGAGCGGGCGGCGGCGCCCCCACTTGTCGCTCATGGGGCCGACGACGAGCTGGCCGAGCGCCATGCCGACGAGGCAGGCGGTCAGGGTCAGCTGGACGGTCGCGGCCGGGCTGTGCAGGGCGTCGGTGACCTCCGGGAGCGCCGGGAGGTACATGTCCATGGAGAGCGGCGGGAGCGCGGTGAGACCGCCGAGCACCAGGGTGACGAGCAGGCCGGCGCGGCGTGCCGCGGCCTTGGGCGGGGTGGGTATGCGGATTCCGTCAGCGTTCTCGGAGGTCTCGCGCGGCTCGGAATTCTCGGGGGTTTCGGGGTCCTTCTGGGTCGCGGCCGTGGTGGGGCCGGGGTCCGTCATTCGTCTCTCCATGGGGTACTTGGTTGATACACCATGGTGTCATGACCACGAGGGGCTGCGGCCCTTACCGAGGTATGAACCGGGTCGCATTGCGGTCAAGCCGGTCTCACCCCCGGATCGCCCGCCTCCGAGATGAAGGAGGCGGCCGTGGAGACGGGTGCGCCGGGGGTGCGGACGCCGGTGACGGTGCGGAAGTCGGCCCGTACGCGCTCCTCGTCGAGCGAGAGCAGGACGTACCCGCGGCGGCCGTTGTAGAACTTCATGTGCGGGTTGGCGGCCGTCATGGTGGACCAGTCGGCGGGCTTGTCCGTCCCGTCGAAGCCGCTGGAGACGGAGGTGCCGACGAACTCGACGCCGAGCGTCCGGGAGCCGGGCTTGTTGAAGTCCTTCTTGATGTCCATGGCGTAGTTGACGTGCACGTCCCCGGTGAGGACGACGAGGTTGCCGATCCCGGCCTGGGCGGCCCCGGCCAGCACGCGCGCGCGGGAGGCGGGGTAGCCGTCCCAGGCGTCCATGGAGAGCCGGGAGCGGGCGGCGGTGGTGTTCTTGCGGCGGCAGAAGACGACCTGCTGCGGGATGACGTTCCAGACGGCGGTGGAGGCGCGGAACCCTGCGAGGAGCCAGCGCTCCTGGGCCGCGCCGGTGAGGGTGCGGGCGGGGTTCTCGGACTCGGGGCCGGGGTAGTTCCAGCCGTTGCCGTACGCCTGGTCGGAGCGGTACTGCCGGGTGTCGAGCACGTCGAACTGGGCGAGGCTCCCGTACTGGAAGCGGCGGTAGAGGATCATGTCCGGGCCCTTGGGCCGCTGGGCCTCGCGCAGCGGCATGTTCTCCCAGTACGCGCGGTACGCGGCGGCCCGGCGCCGGCGGAACTGGGCGACCGGATCGTTGTGCTGGGAGATGTCGCCCGCGTAGTTGTTCTCGACCTCGTGGTCGTCCCAGGTGACGATCCAGGGGTGGGCGGCGTGCGCGGCCTGGAGGTCCGGGTCCGACTTCCCGAGCGCGTACCGCAGCCGGTAGTCGTCGAGCGTGACCGTCCAGTGGTTGAAGACCGCGGGCAGCGGGTGGTCGGTGTAGTTCCGGGCGCCCGCCTTGGCGTTGATGGCGTTCTCGTAGATGTAGTCGCCGACGAACAGGACGGCGTCGAGGTCCTCCTCCGCGAGGTGCGCGAGGGCCGTGTAGTAGCCCTCGTCGTACTGCTGGCAGGAGACGAGGCCGAGCCGCAGCCCCTCCACGGCCGCGCCGGCCGCGGGCGCGGTGCGGGTGCGGCCGGTCCGGCTGGTCCACCGGTCCACGCGGAAGCGGTAGTAGTAGTCGTGGGCGGGTTCGAGGCCGCGTACGTCGAGGTGCACGGTGTAGTTGTCCGCGGCGGGCGCGGCCACGGTGCCGCTCTGCACGGGCGAGCCGAACGCGTCGTCCGCGGCCACCTCCCAGCCGACGCTCACACTGCCGGTCGGCGGCAGGCCGCCGCCCGCCTCGTAGGGCCGGGGCGCGAGCCGTGTCCACAGCACGACGGAGCCCGGCAGCGGGTCGCCGGACGCCACGCCAAGGGTGAAGGGGTTCTCGGTGAGCGACTGCGGGGCCATGGGGCCAGCGTCGCGCGGCGGCGTCCGGTTGTGAAGGCCGCTACGCGCCGCATCTCGCGTGCCCTCCGGTCCCATGGACGATCGCGCTACGCGTCCGGGCCCTGACGGCACGCGTCCTCACTCCGTTCGACGAACAGCCGTGGTGACGGGCGCGGGCTCGGGCATCGGCCGGGCCGGACGCGGCTGATCGGGCAGCCTCGGCTGTCCGCCGGGCGGTGTTCAAGGGGCTTGGGCGGTGCCCGAGTTGACGGTGCGCGAAGATTTGTCGAGAACCTTCGGAGCAGAGGCAACCACAGCCCCATTTTCACCGTGTTCCTCCGTGAAGGCTTACAACACGCACACCAGGGAGGACCCCCCCATGAACCGTGCATACCGTCTCGCCGTTGTAGGTGCCCTCAGCGCCGCCGTGCTCACCGGCGGCGCGACCGCCGCCATGGCGGCCTCGAACCCGGCTCCGGCCCCGGCGAAGACCGCCCCCGCGAAGCCGGCCCCGGCGAAGCCCGCGCCGGCCAAGCCCGTACCCGCCAAGCCCGCGCCCGCCAAGCCGGCTCCGGCTCCCGCGAAGCCCGCCCCCGCCAAGGCCGCGCTCACCGCCAAGGCCAGCGCGACCTCGGTCAAGGCGTGGGAGCAGTTCCGGATCTCCGGCACGGCGACCGGCATCAAGGCGGGCACCACGGTCACCCTGCAGCAGAAGCAGGGCGCCAAGTGGGTCTCGCTGCCCGCGTCCGTCGCCGTCAACAAGTCCGGCACGTACTCCCTGCGCGTCAAGCTCGGCATCAAGGGCAAGAACGAGCTGCGCATCGCCGGCGGCGGGGTCGTCTCCCCCGTGCTGACGGTGACCGTGCGCTGAACCGCGCGGCGCGAACACGCGAACACACCGCGATGAGGGGCGAGTCCGGCGGCTCGCCCCTCATCGGCGTCCGGGCGGCGGGCGCCCGGCCGGCTACGACGTGCAGGAGACCTTGAGCGCCGAGGCCGCGTGATGCGCGTACGTGCTCGTGTCGCCGTGCCAGTCGTACCCCTGGTCGTGCAGCTGGACCGCGAGCTTCTGGTTGGTCACCGGGAACGTGCCGGGCACGTTGTACCAGCCGCCCTGGTTGTCGACCTGCCGGATCGAGAACGACCCGATCTGGTTGCTGCTCTTGGGCGTGAAGTACTTGTAGACCGTGTAGTGCGAGGGGTCGCCGCCCACCTTCTGCAGGCTGCTGTTCCGGGGGATGTAGACCGAGATGCCGCACTGCTTGGCGTTCGCGGGGGTGTCGAACAGCCAGTTGACGCTGTTCCCCTTGTCGTGCGAGTCCCCGGACATCGGCACCGAGAGGTACGAGCCGCCGCAGCCGGAACCGCTGTAGCCGCCGGACGACGAGGTCCAGCCCTTCTTGCCGTCGGTGAAGTAACCGTTCTTCTGGAAGCGCTGGCTGTCGCAGTCGGGGCCCGCGACGGCGCTGAAGACGACGGACGACACCATCTTGTTCATGGACTTGGGGGCGCCGCCCCCCTTGGAGCTGTCGCTCTTGCTCGTGGAGCCGCTGGAGCCGGCGCCGCTGCTCTTGGAGCCGCTGCCCTTGCCCGCGTCGGCGCTCCCGCCGCCCTTGCCCGTGTCCCCGCCGCCGTCGGCCTTCTTGTCCGCGCCGCCGTCCGTACGGGCGCCGCCGTCGCCGTCGCCCTTCGCTCCGCCGCCCGGCGAACTCGCGTCCGTGCCGCCGTGGTCGGAGGCCCCGTTCGTGGGCCCGCCGACGGCCGGCAGGCCCGCGGCCCGGCGCTCGGCCGGGTCGGTGCCGGGCACGTACCCCTCGGCGGGGTCGCCCGCGCTCCAGGCCGCCGCCCGCTCGCCGGGCCCGGACGCGCCGCCGCCGCTCTGGAGCGCGGAGACGACGAAGGGCGTGGCCAGCAGGGCGGCCCCGGCGAACGCCGCGGCGGCCACCATGGGCTTCGGCACGCGGCCGGGGCGCTTGGGCGAGGGGGCGCCCGTCCCGTCGCCGGGCGGCGCGGCGGAGGCGGCCACGGCAGCGGCGGCGGTGGCGGTGCCCGCGCCCGCGGCGGCCGTCGCGGCCTTCTTGCCCGCCTTCCGGCCAGTCAGCAGACGGCCCGCCTTCTTCTCCGGACCTCCCGCCGTCCCCGCTTCCTCCGCTGCCTCCGCCGTCTCCGCTGCCTTGTGTTCCGCCTCGCCCGCGGGCTCCTTCGCGGCCGGCTCGTCCCCTGCCACGGGGGCCACAGCCCCCTTGACGACACCCGAGGACGACTCGGACACCGGGGCGGCGGGCGGCGGCTCCTCGGCCGTCGCCTCGACGGCGGCCGTCGCGACGCCCACCGCCACCCCGGCGTGCGCCGACTCCCCGGCGGCGGCCGACGCGGACGGCGCCTCGTCGGGCTCGGCCTCCCCCCGGCCCAGCGTGCCCGGCACGGCCGCCGGTCCGCCGCGGCCCGCGCCGCCGGACTCCTCCTCGGCGCCCGCTCCGCTGTCGGTGACACGCGGCGCGGGGGCGCCGATGACGCCGCCCACGATCGCCGTGTCGCCGTCCGCGGCCGTGCCGCCGGGACCGGAGACGGGGCCCGCTTCCGGCTCCGCCCCGGCCCCGCCGTCGCCGTCCGGCTCCGCGGACCGGTCCTGGGTCTGTCCCATCGGTTCCCTCCTCGTTTCGGCCGCCGCCTTCGGGGCGCGGCGGCGGGAATTGCGTTCGGTCGGGTGCGGCCCCTGATTTCTCAGGGATGCCGCTCGGCGTGCTGTTCCCGCGCCAGTTCCAGCACCTTCGCGTAGAAGGGATGGCTGTGCGGAACGTCCCAGCAGTGCAGGTAGACGAGGAGCTGGGTGAGAACGGTGTCGTATTCGACGAGCGCCGTGGCGGCGTCGCCCGCTCCCCGCTCCACGTCCGTCAGCGCGGTCACTTCCGCGTCGCTCATGGTGTGCCTGAACGCGTTCAGATATTTGTCGAACTGCTTGTACCGCGTGACGTAGCCGATTTTGTTCTCGATCAGCAATCCGCGGCCGGAGGTGGCGGCGATCGTGTCGTCGAGGAGCCCTCGCAACCCGCCGAGTTTCGCGGCCCGCCGCTGGGCCAGCGCGATCATCTCGTCCACGGTCAGCCCCTTCGGGCAGATCAGCAGCGCTTGGGTGTTCCCGTACGTTTCACCGATGTCCACGTGCGTCAATTCATGGGCCAGCGATCCGATCCGTTCCGTCTTTCCTTCCGGCTGGCCCAGGAGGACCTTCATGGCGTACTTCTTGTCGGGTTCCGCGTCGGTCGGCCTGGAGAGCCGTGTGCCGGGATTTCCCAGCACGAACCCGACCTTTCCCCGGTGCCCCAGCAGATCCGTCAGGAGCCGCCGGGTGAATTCGGGGGCCGTGGCGTCCCGGGACATCTCCTCAAGCGTGTCGAGTTCCCCGCCGACCATCCTCTGGACCGCTTCCACCGCCGCGGCCTGCTCGTCCCCGGCACCGAACATGGCCCTGTTCTTCACCGCGTTCACCTGCCCGTCGAGCTGCATCGCGATGGTCCCGGAGAGCAATTGCACCGGCTTTTCACCGGGGCTGCCGGCCAACAGCGAGAGGGATTCCTCGTACGCGCCGGCGAGGAGCTTGTACAGCTCCACGTCATCGGACACGCTCGCCGCCCGGACGAGCGGGTCGTAGACGTTCCGCTCGTTGCGGATCTGGGCGCGGAGGGCGCTCAGACCGTGCTGCCGCTTCTCCTTCACCTCGGCCAGGGCCGCGCGCGTCAGCTCGTCGAGTCCGTCCAGGCCCGCCCTCCGGGCGGCGAAGTCGGTGGCCTTGATCTCGTGGTACGCGTCGAGCGCGTCGTCCAGCCCCTTCAACGCGCCGGGGCGGTTCGCCAGCGGGCCGCCGCTGGTGAGCTTCTTGAACTCCTTCACGGGCATCACGGCGGACCCGTCCGGCACCGCGGAGCGCGCGGGCGTGCGCGTACCGCCGAGGAGGATGCCCCGGCGGGCCGCGATACCGGCGTGCCAGGCGAGCTGCTTCTCCTCCAACCGGTCGGGGTCGTGGCCCCATGCGCGCAACTGGTCGTCGGCGCGCCGGAGTTCGTGCTCGGCGGTGCGTACCACCGCGCGCCGCTCGTCGTCGCTCCCCCGCGCGCCGCGCGGTTCGCTGGGCCCGGCGGCCGCTCCCCCGCTCGCGTGCTCCGGAACCGATACGTCCTCGGTCCCGCCGGCCGCCTTCCGCGCCTCGGCGACCCGGTGCCGCGCGGCGAGGTACCGCGCCCACGCGTCGCCGCGCGTCTGCGGGAAGTCCTCGGGCTTCTTGTCCAGCCGGGGTTCGGGAGCTCCTACCGCGTCCTCGTCCAGCAGCCGCTCCCACTCCGCCTGATCCTCGCGCCACGCCTGCGAGGAGAGGGCGGCCCCCCGCTCGCCCGGCTCCGACTCGGCGGACGGCTGGGGCAGCGGCTCCGACTCGGAAGACGGCTGGGGTACCGGTTCCGACTCGGCGACCGGCTGGGGCACCGGCTCCGACTCGGCGGCCGGTGCATCGGCGGCTGCCTCCGCCTCGGCAGCCTCCGCCTCAGGTGCCTCCGCCTCGGCGGCCTTCGCCGCAGCGGCCTCCGCCTCGGCGGCCAGTGCGTCGGCCTCGGCCTGCGCCCGCTGACGCGACTCCTCCCGGAAGGCGGCTTCGGCTGCCGCGTCGGCCTGCTGTCGTTCCGCGTCCTCGCGCGCCAGCCGGGCGGCCCGCTGCTTCTTGAGGGTCTGGTGCACCGTGTGCCAGGGGCCCGGCCCGTACCGGACCGTGCCCTCGCCCATCCCGCCGACGGTGCCGTACCGCACGGTGGCGGTCGTGCCGGGCTCGTCCTCCGCCGGGTCACGCACCAGGGAGATCAGCTCCGGCGTACCGTCCGCGCCCGTCTTCCCGGTGGCGATGCCCACCTCGCGAGTGTCGGCGTTGACGACCACGTGGCCGGCCGCGGGGCGCCGCTTGCGGATGTTCCCGTCCCAGGTGTACTTCGGGTCCGCCAGCATGAGCTTCGCCAGGTCGGGGGCGGCCGGGTCGCCGACGCCGTCCAGTGCCTTGACGAACCACTCGCGCGGGAGCGCCTCTCCGCCGACGGCCCACAGCAGCGCCTCCCAGTCCGTCACCACCGTCTCGGCGGGCATGTCGGCCGAGACGCCGGGCTCGCGCTCGGCGAGGTGCCGCAGCAGCTCCCCGCCGCGGCCCGGGGGCGCCCAGGCGTACTGCCGCGCCCGCTCCGCCTGGCCTCGCACGGCGGCCAGCGCCTTGCGCCCGGCCGGCTCGGCGAAGTCGCCCGCGAGGAAGTGGTGGGTGAGCAGGAATCCCGCGGCCGGCCCGAGCGAGCTGGGCGGCAGCCCCTCGGACAGGTCCCACTCCGGCCGCGCGCGGCCCGCCGCGTCCAGCGCCTGGAGCGCGTAGCGGACGTGCTCGGGGTGGTTGTCCGCCCCCGGTCCCACGGAGAGCGTCTTCGGCAGCCCCGCCGCTTCCAGCGCCTTCTCGTGCACCGGGAGTTGACGCAGGGCGACGGCCTTCTCGTGGAGCAGGGCGGCCAGTTGCGGGCGGCCGCTCTCCTGCGCCGGGTCGGCCGGCCAGGGGGAGAGCGCCGAGAACACCCGCACCATCTCGTCGTTGCTCATCGGGGCCATGGCGTACACACGTCCGGCCAGGTCGGACAGCTCGGCCTCGGTGTGCTCGGAGTCGCGGGCGTCCGACAGCAGCGGCCCCGAGGGGAGTTCGAGGTCGTCCAGCTCCTCCTTCAGCCGCTCGTACGTGGCGAGGTGCTCGGCGTGCTCGGCGGGGAAGAGCCGCTCCGGGCCCTTCGCCGCGCTCAGCTCCGCCTCGCTCAGGTCCAGGGAGCGGTAGCGCCCGGGGACGTCGTGGTGCGTGTCGAGGCTGGTCGTGCGGTGCTGGTGGCGCTCCGCGGTGTGGTGGTAGGTCAGCCCGTGGACGTTGCCGCGGTGGAAGTCGAACAGTGCGGCCGTGGACATCGCCTCGTGGTACGTGCTGTGCCCGGCCTGCACCAGCGCGCCGACGACGCCCCGCCGGATCAGCGCCATGTCCACGGGCGCCCCCAGGTCGGCCGCCAGCCGCAGCAGGTCGTACGCGCGCGTGGACAGGCCGACGGGCGCGTACTCCCCCCACTCGCGCAGCGCCTTGGCCGACGGGGACCGGGGGGACAGCCGGTACAGCTTCCGGTCCGGAATCCAGGTCAGCTCGCCCTCGGCCGCGTCCACGCTGTAGCCGCGTTCACGCGCGCTGAGCGGCGGCCGGATGTCGTCCGGGTGCGCGGTCGCCCGTACGGGGCGGGGGGAGGCGGCGTCCCGGGACGTGACGGCCAGCGGGTGTTCCCGGGACCAGCGCGTCCGCTCCGTGATCACGACGTCCGGCATGGCCGGGATCGGCAGCATGCCGTTGGCCACGCCCTGGTGCAGCAGCGCGACGATCTCGCGGACGTTCCCGTGCTCCACGACCTCCTGGACCGCTCGGGGGTCGGAGCCCACGCTCCCGACCTCGTACCCGCGGAGGACGCCGAAGTACGGCCGAGACGCTTCCGGGGTCGCCTGCCACACGTGCTTCATGAGGGTGCGGAACTGCTGGACGACACGCTCGTCTTCGAGCAGCACGGAGGCGAGCCGCTGCTCGAACCGCTCCTCGTAGGGCCGCAGCGGAGAGTTCTCCTCCAGTTGCGGGGCCGGCAGCGGCGGCACCCCGTGTTCCGGGTGCGAGGTCACCCAGCGGCCGAGCCGGCCCGTCATCTCATCCCGGGTCAGGGTGAAGGCGGTCTGCGCCGTGCCGTCGGCGCCCAGGCTGCCGCCGGGCGCGAACCCGGTCACCGCCGTCGGCGCGTGGGTGAGGACGCCGGTCATGGCCGACACGTGCTCGACCACTCCGCCGAATCCGCTCTCCGTGCGCATGCCCGTCTCGCAGGACACCAGCACGATCCGCTTCGGCTTGGCGCCGAACCCCTGGATGTAGTGGTTGACCCGAGTACGGGCGAACCGGCCGAAATCCGCACCGGACACCGGGAAGGCGTCCGGCTCGTGGGCGCCGTAGACCATCACGCTCCACGGGGCGCCGTGCAGCGCGATCCACAGGGACCCGACCGCCAACTCGGCCCCCCCGGCCGCGTCCAGGGACGGCTCGGCCGCCTCCTCGGACGGCTTGGGCCAGGGGACGTCGGCGGTGGGGATGGTGTAGTCGCGCCCGTAGAACACGTCCTGGTCGTGCTCGTGAGTGGGCGCGTCGAGGTCGAATTGAGCCATCAGGCGGTGGAATTCAGGCAGTTCCGACGAGGAGACGCCGGACCAGATGTGCTGGTTGTTCCTCAGGGTGGCGGAAGGCACCAGGCTCACTGTGCTCCACGGCATGAGCCTGCCGTCGCCGGGGTGCCGGAAGTAGCGGCCCGCCCGGATATCCGCGGCCTGGACGGCGTCCGGCGCGCTGCTGCTCCACTTGCCGCCGAACGGGAAACCCTGCCGCGGCTCTTCGACGCGTTCGACCGCGCCGACGGGGCCGTAGACCGTCCGCCCGTAGGTGCGCGCGACCCGCCGCGTGAAGTCGAGGGGGCTGCTGAGGTGCTTCTCCCCTTCCGCGAGCCCCACGTGCTGGGGAGCGGGATCCCCGGCACGGTCCACGACCAGGAGGAGCGGTTCCGTCCTGCCTTCGTGGCACTGCGCGAGGAACTCGCCGAGCTGATCGGCGTTCACCTTCACCGAAGAACCGTCCGCGCGGAACAGCAGCACGCCGTCGCCGTCGCGGGTGGCCTCGAAGTAGAGCGAGTCCGGGCGGCCGGGGGCCGGGGGCCGCTGGGCGTAGAAGTCGCAGATCGACACGCTCATCTCCGGCGGGCACGACATGTGGACGACCCGGCCCTCCGACTCGTACTGGTACACCGCGATTTCCGAGTACGGGACGCGTGCGCCGTCGATGAGGAAGTGCTCGGCCGGGTCCACGGGCAGATCCGGCAGCAGCTCGGGCGGCTGCGGCACCTGCTGCTCTTGCTGCTCCTGCTGCTCCTGCTGCTCCTGCTGCTCCTGCGATTCTTGAGGATTCTGCTCGGTCGCGGCCTCGGCTTCCGGCGACTGCCCGGCGTCCGGCTCTCCCTTCCCCTCCTCCTCCGTGGTGGCGGGGCCGTCCTCCGACGTCTCGGCGTCGTCCTTGGCCGTCACCACGGGGGCGGGCCCGGCCGCCGCGGCATCGGTGTCGGCGGCGTCCGCGCCGGGTTCGGCAAACGACAGGGTCTTCCTGGACGAGTTGCCGCCGACCTTGCCGCCGAGCGTGCCGACGATCAGGTCCGCGAGGGACGGCTGGGGCGCCTGAACGGGCGCGGGCTGCGCGGGGTTGGCCAGGAAGTCGGAGGCCGGCTCGTCCGCCGCCGTCTCGTCCGCGCCCGCCTCGGCCGCTGCCGACTCGTCCGCCACCGGTTCGCCCGTCGCGGCCTGGCCCTCCGCCGGTTCGTCCGTCGCAGCCTTGTCCTCCGCGGCCTTCTCCGTGCTCGCGGGTTCCTTCTGGTCCGTACCGGCCGTGGACTCCGGCGGCGTACCGGGTTTCACGAAGGCCGAGGCCCAGTGCCCGCGCTGCTTCGTGGCGGGGTCGACGAGCAGCGCGAGCACGCCCTCCCGGCCCTCGCCCTCCGCGCGGGGCGCGTTGACGTGCCCGACGACCCCGCTGGGCCCGTACCAACGGCGGCCCGGCGTGGCCTGCGCCGCCCGCTCGATGACGTTCCCGGCGGAGGACGTCCCGGATGCCCCCGCGTGGCAGGCGACGAGCACGACAGGAGCACCGGATTCCGGCGTCAACGAGCTGATGTAGGTGCCAAGTTGAGCACCGTCGAACTCCAGCGGGCTCTCCTCGCCCGCCACGTCGAGGAGTACGCCCTTGTCGGTGCCGTGCGCGTCGAAGAAGTACGGGCGTACCGGCTCGGCGTCCTGCTGCCGCCCGGTGACGTGCCAGGGCGATGTCTCGGTGGCCGACCGCACGTCTCCGTCGGAGGTCGCGCTCTCCTTGGAGCCCTTGTAGTGCCAGTAGGTCGCGCCGTCCCGGCGGAACCCGGCGTAGATCTTCTCCCGTGCGGCCCACTCCCCGCCGCTGTGCGAGGCGTGGCCGATGACACGGCCCTCGGCATCCTTGATCTCGTGCAGCCGGACCTTGTCGACGGGGACGCGGCGGCCGTCGGTGGTGGTGAGGGTCTGCTGCCCGTCGTGGGGCTGGGACTGGGCTTGGAGTTGGGGCTGGGCTTGGAGCTGGGGCTGGGGCTGGGCTTCGGTCTGGGGCTGGGGCTGGGGCTGGTGCGGCTGAGCGGGCCTGCCCGTGGTCGGCTTGCGGAGGCTCGTCGAAGACAGCCCGCTCCCCCACCGGCTGACCTTCGACCGCGCCGCGCCCAGCTTCTCCGCGAGCGACGCCATACTGGCACCGCGATGGGCCCGACCCGGACGCCGGTCCGCCGTGGAGCGCGAGCCGCCCTGCGCCGCCGCGGCCTGGCGGCGTTCGTGCGGCGCCTGCTCGTCCTTCGCGCCCGTCCCGGACGACTCCCCCTGAGGCTTCGCCTCCTCCGCGCCCCCCGGCGCCTCCGGCTTCGCCTCCTCCTCGGACTTCCCCGCCTCCGCCGGCTTCGCCGCCTCCTGCGTCTCCGCCTTCTTCTTCTCGGCGACGGCAGGCGTGTAGGACGTCCCGTCGTGGCGCAGCAGTGGGCCGCTCTCCGGTTCCTCGCCGTACGAGGTGATGCGGCCGTCCTCGCCGACGACGCGCAGGCCGCCGAAGACGCTCGCGGCGAGCTCCCTGGACAGCCGGGTCGCGGCGGGTGACGGGTGGGCGCGGGACAGCAGCCTCGCGGTGAGCTTGCGGCGCTGCTCGTCGGTGAGGGCGTCGCGTTCCTCGGCGGACAGGGCGCGCCGCTCGTCGGCGGCCGGGTTCGTGTCGGCGGTGAGCGGGTCCGTTTCGGCGGCGGCCGGGTTCGTGCGGACGCCCGCCGCCTCCAGTTCGGCCTGCGTGAACTCGTCGGCGGCGGCGGGGTACATCCGCCGCCCGAGGGCCTCGCGCTGCGTCGCGCTGGGGGAGACCGAGTCCGGGAGGCGTCCGGAGCCCTTGCGGTGCTCCGCCTCCTGACCGGGGGCGAGCAGCACTCCGGAGTGCGTCAGGTCGGCCGGGCTGAAGGGGTGCTGGAACAGCAGCTCGTCGCCGAGATCCGGGAATTTCGGCTGTTCCAGCTCGCGCGCCAGGCGCTCGACGACGGCCGCGGCCTCCTGCCGGCCGGTTCCGCGCAGGATTCCGTGCCGGTTCGTCTCCTTCGGGTCCTTCCCCTCCTCCATGTCCTTCATCGAGCGGGCGAGGGATTCGGCGAACAGCGAGCCCTGCCCGGTGACCGGCGTCAGGGTGCGGCGGTCGCCGTCCGGGAGGACGAGGGTGTCGTCGCCCTCGAAGGCAGCGGGCTTGGCGTCGTCGGTCTTGGACGTCGCGTCCTGCGCGTCGCGTGCTGGCACGGCAGGCCGGTACTTGTCGTCCTGTAGGTACAGGACGACAGGCGACGGCTGCGAGGCGCTCCCGGTCCCCTGCGCCGCCCGGTCGTGCGGCGTGAAGTCCTGGTAGCCCAGGTCCTCGCGGACCACCGTCACCGGCAGGCCCAGGGCTCGGGAGGCGAGGAGCGGTACGAGGTCTCCGGCGGCGTGGTTCCAGCCGGTGTCCTTGCGGTCGCCGATGCGGCCGTCCGCGTCGCGCAGCAGGGCTGTACGGGCCAGGGCCACCAGCTGCTCGGGCTTCGGCGTCACGGACTCCGGCAGCCGCTTCCACTGCTCGAACTCCTCGCGCTCCTGCGGCGTGAGGCGGAATCCGGCGGCGTCCAGTTCCTCGGCGGTGAACCGGTCCCAGTCGTCGACGGCGAGGAAGTCCTTCAACTCTGCGCTGTCGGCGGTGAGTTGGTCGGCGATCGCTGTCTTGAGCGCGGCGACGGCGGCTGCCGGGTCGTCGTGGTCGAGTCCCAGGGCGGCCAGCCGTTCCGGGGCCGCCTCCTTGAGGGCGTGGAGCAGCGAGCGGTGGAAGCTCGTCCCGGTGTCGTGGCCGCTCCGGCCGCCCGTACCCGTACCCGTACCCGCGCTGGCGCTCGTACCCACGCCCGCGCCCGTGCCCGTACCCGCGCTCGCGCTCGTACCGCCCGCTTCCCGCTGGGCGCTCGGCGGGTCCACGAGGTCGAGGACCGTCGTGCCGTCCGGCCCGGTCAGGCTCAGCGGCTTGTCGTCGGCGTACTTGGCGAGCACCGTGTACGGCTCCGGCGCCGGCTCGTCCTCGGGTCGGGTGTACGTCTCGGGGTCGGCGTCCGGGTGCCACGGCTTGTGGCCTTCCGTGCCGGCCGTACGGGCGGAGTCCCGCGCCTCGATGAAGCGCGCCCGCGCCCGTACGACCGCTCCGTGGCGCGCCTGGAGTTCCTCACGGGCTTTCGCGTACCGGCCGTCGGCGGTGCGCAGCTCTTCCCTGGCCTGCGGGGTCCCGCTCGCGGCGGCGGCCGGGGCCTTGCCGGCCCGCCGGTCCGCGGCGAGCCATTCCCGCCGCTTGGCGCGGGCGTCGTCCAGGGCGGCCCGATAGCGGGTGTCCTCGGCGCGCCACCGCCGGGCCCAGGCGGTGGCCTTGTCGCGCTCGCGGGCGACGGCCTCGGCGGCGCCGGCCGTGCCGAGCAGCGGGTCGCGCTGCCCGTCGGTCTCCGGCAGCCAGGGGCCGGTCTGTTCGTGGACGGTCTCGACGGTGTCGGGTTCGGCGTCGGCCAGGACCTCGTCGGGGTGCGGGTAGCCGGTCGCGCTCTGCGGGGCCGGGTTCGGCTCGTGGTCGTCCTTGAGGTCGGGGTCCCAGGGGCGCGGCGGCTCGCCCTTGCGCTCGATCTCGGGCAGGCCGTAGTAGCGCATCGTCTCGTGGGCGGCCTGCCAGGCGCGGGCGAGGCGGCGCTCGGCGGTGAGGCGCTTCCGGCCGTGGTCGGCGAGGTCCTGGAGCAGCTCGGCGTGGCGCTCCTCGCGGGATGCCAGCCTCCGCTGCGCCTCCTGGAGTTCCCCCCGGCGCTCGGTGACCAGGGCGTCGGCCTTGTCGCGGAGCGCGGCCGCCTCCCGCTGCCCGGCGCGCAGTTCGGCGGCGCGCGCGGCGGCCGTCCCGCTTTCGGCGGCCAGTTCGCGCCACCGGTCCTCGTCGAGGCGGGGGCCGTGCGCGGTGCCGTCGTCGACGGGCTCGGTGACCACTCCGGTGGCGGCGTCGGCCACGGCCCTGAGCCGCGCCTCCTCCGCCCGCCGTTCGGCGTCGGCCAGCCGCTGCGCCGCGTCCGAAGCCTGGCGTTCGGCTTCGGCGGCCCGGCGTTCGGCCTCGTCGGCCTGACCAACGGCCGTCTTGTGCTCCGTCTCCGCTTCGGTCAGCAGGGCGCGCGCCGTGGCGAAATCGTCGCGCGCCTCAGCGAGTTCGGCGGGGAAGGCACGCAGGCCGTGCGCGGTGGCGTCCCATGCCTCGGCCGCTTCCATGAACGCGTCGGTCTCCGTCTGCACGGCCTTCGAGGCGTCCTCGACCTGCGGCGGCAGCAGGCCGAACTTCTTGGCCAGGTCGTTGGCGACCCAGACGTACACGCCCTCGCCCACCGTGTGCCCCACCGCGGCCTCCGGGAGGCCGGTCTCCTTGCGGATCGCCTCCGGGATCAGGGGGGAGTCGGCCACGCGCCGGGTGACCTTGGCGACGTGCTGCCAGTACACCGGCATCCGCACCAGGACCGCGCCGCCCGCGGGCGGCTTGACCGTGGACAGGGCGGAGGTCCGGCGGTCCGAGGTGATGCCGGAGGTCGCGCTGTCCGTCCAGCCCGAGCCGGACCCGGACACGCCGCCGGGCGGCAGCGGGGCGGGGACCGTCGCCACGTTGGGCCCGCCGGTGAACGCCGGCGTGTGGGTCTCGGTCGTGTCGCCCGTGTGCGCGTGGTTCCGCATCCCGCGGCGGTTGGCGCCCAGGCCCGCGCCCGGGTCGAGCGTCACCACCTGCGCGTGGGCCAGGTCGACGCTCGCGAGCAGCGACAACTTGGCGTCGAGCCCGCCGACCGCGTTGGCGGTGTCGTGCAGCGGGGGCAGGGTGAACCGGTCCCGCACCATCCGCGGGAAGGCGGCGGTCAGCACCTCCTCGCTGACGTTGTCGTAGTGCGCCTGGGAGCTGGCGGACCCGGGCCGGGCCAGCGTGCCCTTCCCCAGGTACGGGCCGCCGTGCTCGCTGGCGGCGGCCGTGCCGGGCCGGGGCCGGAACCAGCTCGGCTTCTCCGCTACGTCCAGGGCCAGCGAGCCCGCTGCCCGCAGCTTCTCGACGTCGCCCACGCTGAGCACGACGAAGGTCTCGGGCGAGGCCGAGAACAGCTCCTTGGCCTTGGCGTACTGCGGCTGCGCCGACAGATGGGAGACATGGTGGCCGCCGCCCGGCAGCAGCTTCGGCCAGTCCGTGGAGTCCTTGTCCGGGGTCAGCGGGCGCAGCGCCGGCCGGAGCGGGCCGCTCCCGGTCTGCGGGAGGGCCAGGCTGACCGGCACATGCTCGTCGATCTCGCCCACGTCGTGCTGGAAGGACAGCGTCCGCTTCCCGTTGAGCTCAAGGTCGATGGAGAGGGTGAAGCGCGTCGTGCCGACCACCGTCGGGCCCGACCAGGCCACGGAGGTGGTGTCCATGTCGTTGACGGTGGTGCCCAGCGTCTTCGAGCGGGACGTGCCGCCGATGTCCTGGAACCCGCCGCTGGCCGACTTGATGCCGTTCTGGCCCTCGACGGTGGGCGTCTCGCTGATCTTGTAGCCGCCGTCGGTGCCGGTCGACACCTTCTCCGACAGCGTCTTGCCGCCGAGCATCACCTTCGTCGTGGTCAGCGCCGCGTCGTGGCGCAGCGTGCCGTCGCCGAACTCCTCGCGGCGCAGCTTGAAGACCAGGCGGCCCTTCTTGGAGGGGCCGATGTTGTTGCGCACCACGCGCAGCGACGTGCCGCCGTGTTCCAGGGTGGCGCGCATGCCGCGCAGTCCCTCCGGGGAGAGCAGCGTGTTCTTGTTCGCGAGGCTGCCGAGCTGGTCGTCGAGGATGCTCTCGGGGTTGATCCAGTCGGCGTGCCGGGGCAGCTTCTCGCGTACGTGCGCGGCAAACGCCTCCAGCGCCGCCGGGATGTCGAGGCGGCCGACGGGGAAGGCGCCCAGCGTCGTCAGCTCGCTCGACGAGAACTTCTCCTTCGTCGGCTGGGAGCCGATCCCGTCGTCGTAGAGCCCGGCCGCCTTGGCGTCCTCCAGCGGCATCCACATCATGACGCCGTCCGGCACGGGCACGATCCGGCCCTTGGGGGCGGGCCGGCCGCCCAGCGCGTTGACCGCCGTGGAGATCTGTCCGGCGTGCCGGAACCGGGCGGCCAGGTGCCAGTCCACGTCGGCGACCACCAGGGCCATCGGGCCCTTGTACTCGGTGGTGTTGGAGGGATTGCCGTACAGGGTGTTGGCGTCGGTCCTGGAGCGGCTGCGCGAGTACGGGGTCCAGCTCAGGCCGTAGCTGCCCGTCGAGCTGTGCGCGTCGGTGTGCTTGGCCCGGAACGCGGCGTTGAGGCCGATGCTGCGGGTCGTGGTCGAGGTGACGGAGTCACCGCCGCCGGTCAGTGCCCCGCCGATGACGGAGGTGGTGAGGTCGCCGGAGTCGACCACCGACAGCACGCGCGCGTTCTTCAGCTTCGGCCAGGCGCTGGCCGTGGCGGTGACGTCGGTGAACGTGGTCTTGCCGTACAGCTCGCCGACGTGCTTGCCCATCTGCGCGGCATCGCTGAAGTCCGCCTCGTTGCGACCGACCCCGAAGGAATCGGCCAGCGCGCGGCCGGCCGGGGTGCCGTCCAGGCCGTAGACCCACGAGCCTCCCGAGACCTCGGCCAGCAGCTCCTTGAGGTGCTGATGGATCAGCTGAGGGGCCGTCACGCTCTGGACCAGGTGCGGGCGGCCGAAGACGGCGTGCGGTATCCAGTCGCCGACGGGACGGCCGGAGGAGAGCTTCTCGGCGAGCGCCGCGTCCATGGGGGTGGGCGACTCGACCGTACGGTCGCGCCCGAGGCCGCCGAGGAGGGGGGTGGGGGCGGGGGCGGGGTGCTGCTCGGCCGTCGCCGTCTGCTGGGCGGCGGGGTGTTCGGTGTCCGGGTCGTGGGCGGCCGCCTGCTGCTGGGCGGCGGAGTGTTCGGTGTCCGTGTCGCGAACGGCCTGCTGCTGGGCGGCGGAGTGTTCGGCGATCGCGTCGTGAGCGGCCGCCTGCTGCTGGGCGGCGGGTTTGAAGGGGGACGCGTAGGCGGACAGGGCGGCGGGCACCGCGATCGTGACGTGGCCGGTGAGCTGTTCCGGGGCGGACCCGGTGAGCGGGATCTCCGGTCCGACCCGCACGAACTTCCGCAGGCTCAGCATCTGACCGGAGACCACGCGCGCGGCCTGGCGGGGCCGCGCGAACGACGTGGCGGTGGCCTCGAACTTCAGGCCGTACGTCCACAGGTGCTGGGGCCCGGAGCTGGTGATGCCGCCGTCCGGGGCGATCATGTGGCCGAAGTTCGCGCCGTACGACTTCGATGTGCCGTAGCGGGCGCTGAACCCGCCGGAGCCGCCGAGGTCCCCGCCGCCGCTGGCCGTCACGTCGATGCCGCCCGATATGCCCTGGGTGCGGGTGGTGGCGGAATCCGCGTGGCGCAGCGAGAGCACGTTGTTGGCCAGGCCCAGGTCGCGGTGGACGCCGTCGAAGCGGCGGCCGGTGGCGGCGGCCCGTACGGTGACGGTGACGTACTCCTTGAACAGAAGCTTCAGCTTGCCGTCGTAGAACTGTCCCAGGCGCCCCAGCTCGAAGGAGACGCCGGTGCTCGTCAGCGCGCCCAGGTTGCTCTCCATCTGCACCTGGGAGAGGACCTGGTAGAGCTTGTGGGTGTTGCGCAGGGCGTTGTTGTAGTCCTGCGCCCGGCCCCCGAAGCGCTTGGGCACCGACTCCCCGGTCTCCGCGTCCGTCCGGTACCGGAACCGCTGGGGCGTGTGCTCGCCCGGCGACAGGATCAGGTCCGGGTACTTCGCGTGCAGCTCGCGCTGTATCTGGTCGCGCACCTTCTCCACCAGGGATTTGGTGTGCTCCCGAGGGGCCTCCGGGCCGGCGGGGGCGGCGTTGTGGGAGGTCGCCTCGTGCGCGGGCCCGGCCGTCGCGCCGCCGCCGGGCGCGGGCTCCGCCGTCTCCTCGCCGGACACGATCCCGGTGGTGATCCCGGTCGTGGTCTCGGACGTGATCCCGGTCGTGGTCTCGGACGTGGTCCCAGTCGTGATCCCGGTCGTCTCCTCCTCGGTCGTCGTCGCCCGGGTCGCGGTCGCGGCGGGCGGCGTCATCGCGCCGCCGCCGGGGCCGGAGTCCAGCTCAACGACGGCGTGCGCGCCGAAGGTGAGCGGGTTGTCCTCGATCAGATAGGCCGGGGCCTTCGGCTCGTCGCGGCCCTCGCCCTTCGCGGGCTTGGTGCCGTCGTCCCAGCCGGCCAGCCGCCGCGCCTCACCGCGCGACAGCAGCAGCGAGGCGGTGAGCTGAGCGGGCTCCTTGCCGGGGTGGGGCGAGGTCCACTCGCCGCCCACCCGGCGTACCCGGACGTCATAGGTGACGTCGTAGAAACCGGCGTGGCCGCGGGAGTTGAGGGTACGGCCGCTCTCCGCGTTGTTGCCGCTGACGGAGGACTCGGCGCGCTGGCTGGAGACCGACAGAACCCCGCCGGCCTGCGCCTTCGGGCCGTCGACGCCCAGCGGGGCGAACGCGGGGCCGAGCGTCGCGCTGACCGATCCGCCCTGAGTGCTGCGCCGGTCCACCGTCGCGGTCGTGCGGTTGGCGTCGGCCTTCTTGACCTCGGTCTTGTCCGAGGGCAGCCGCAGCTTGGCCGCGACCGGCTCCAACTTCAGCTCGATGGCCCCGAGCGCACGGTTGCCGGCGGCGTCGACGAACAGCGGCTGGCTCAGCGCGGTGCCGGTGGTGGCCGGGGCGAGCAGTGTGCGCAGGCTCTCCGTCGAGAGGAAGTCCACGATGTGGCGGCGGGCGACGGTGTTCGGCCCGGCGTCGGGGAACTCCTTGAGGGCCCAGTCCAACAGACCGGCGTCCGTGTACACGTCGAGCGGCGTGAAGAGCCGCGGCCGGACGCCCGGCGCCATCGTGAACTCCGACGGCAGCCGGTCCGGGAGCACGGGGTGGGTGACGCTGTCCGGGGCCCGCCACAGCATGCCGCCCCGCACCGCGTACGTGGCACGGTCCGGGACTCCGGCGCGCCGCGGCGAGTCCTGCGGCAGCTCCCTGCCCTTCTTGTCCCAGCTCTTGGACTCGACGGTGACGTAGAGGTCGTCCACGTGGACGCGGCTGTCGTCCTTGCCGACCGCCGTCATGCTGGTCTGGGCCCGGTTCTCCGTGCCGTAGGAGTAGCTGGGCTCCAGGCGGCGGACGGAGAAGGCGACCGAACCGTACGGGCTGGCCAGGCCGCCGGCGGGCCCCAGGGGGAGGGTCACGCCGAAGGAACGGGTGGCTCCGAGGGTCTTGCTGTCGCCCGCGCCGGGGCGGCTGCGGACCTCGGTCTCGACCTTCGTGTCCTCGGCCTTGGGCTCGTCCTTCTCCTTGCCCTTCTCCTTGTCCTTCTTGTCGTCGTCCTTCTTGTCGTTCTCCTTGTCCCCCTTGTCGCTCTTCTTGTCGTTCTCGTCGCCCGTGTGATGGGACGCGCTGTCGGTGTCGGTCGAGTCCGTCGAGGGCGACGGCTCCGTGTACCGGCTCCAGTTTCCGAAATTGCCGACCCTCACGGTCAGTTGGCGATGCCCGCCGCCGGAGGTCCGGAATTCGAAGAGGCGGCCGTTGAGGAACGTGTGGGGGTTGTCGACCAGTTCGCGGTGCAGCTGGTCGAGCCCGCCGGCTACGGGCTTGAACGTGCCCGCCAGCTCCTCCCCCAGCAGGTCGAGGCCGCGGAAGGTGATCTTGCTGTGCCCGAACCCGCGGAGGGTACGCGGAAGTTCGGCCTCGTCGTCGAACTTGACCAGTTCGTGCGGCTCCCAGTTCGGCGCGTCCGGGTCGCGCTCCAGCGAGACCTTCCGCTCCGCGCCCGGGTCGGAACTCTCGATGACCTTCTCGGGCTCCGCCTTGAGGTGCGCGTACGCCTCGTCGAAGATCTTCTCCTCGGACGCGCCGGGGAAGCTCTGCCGGATCCGGTGCAGCAGGCGCCCGTAGTCGTCGGCCGACAGCTCGTCGAGCGCGCGGTCCCGCTCCTCCGGCGTGGGCGTCTTCGGGCCCTTCTCCCCCGACTCCTCCGGCGTGGGCGCCTTCTGGCTCTTCTCGCCCGACTCCTCCGGACGGCGGGCCGTTTCGTCGTTCCCGGAGGCCGAGTGGGACGAGGTCGAGGGGTGCGCGGGCGGCGGAGGCGCCGTGTCCTGGACCGCGCCCTCCGGCCGCGGCTTCGTCTCGGTCTCCGGGCTGTTCGCCAGGAAGGAACCGGCCTTCGGCTCCATCTCGTCCGGCTCGCTCTGGCGGAACGGGGTGGACGGCTCCTCGCCCTCCCCGGCGTCGGCCTTCTCGGTCGCCGGCCGCTCGGCCTGTAGGGAACCGGCGGACTGCTCGCCGGGCTTGGAGGCCGCCGTGTCCCGCTCCGGGCGCGCGACGTCGTCCTCGGCGCCCCCGCCCCCACTCTCGGATTTCCAACCGCTGTCTTTGGCGTCCGGGGTCTTGATGTCGGGGGTCTTGATGTCGGGGGTCTTGATGTCGGGGGTCTTGATGTCGGGGGCCTTCGGGCCCGTGGTGCCGGGCTTGGCGGAGGGCGGGGGCGGCGGCACGTCGTGCTCGTCCACGCCCCCCTTGACGTCCGCGTCGCCCACGGCCATGCGACGCGCCCGTTCCAGCAGGGTCGCGCTCTCCCGGGCAGCCGCGGCCTTCGCGGAGGACGGCAGTTCGTCAAGGGCCTGGTCGATGCGGCGGTTGAGGGGGCCGAGCGGGTCGGGAGCGCTCAGCGTACGGTCCAGGCGCGCGCGCTCGGCGTCGCGCAGCGCGCTCGACTCCACGCGGTAGTCGTCCAGCAGCTTGTCGGTGGCCTCCCGGTCCCCGGCCGCCTCGTCGAACCGGCGCACCCACTCCTCACGCACGCTCTGGGAGCGGAAGGGCCCGCTCGGGTCGCCCTCGCGGATCTCCTGCACACTCCGCTCGCGGGACAGCTCCAGGATGCGGTCGAGATGCTCACCGTCGATCCGGTCGAGTTCCTCCGCGTCCTGGGCGGCGTCCCGGCGCCGCTCCGCCCACCGGTCCCGTTCCTCCTGCGGCATGCCCAGCGTCTCCTCGCGCTCGGCGTACCACCGGTCCTGGGCGGCCTTCCACTTCTCCTGCCCGGCCTGCTCCTCGGACTGCTCCTCCGACTGCTCCCCGGACTGTTCCTCGGACCGTCGGCCTTCGTCCTCACGGCCGTCGGGTCCGGCGTCCGAGTCGTCGTCCTCGCTCTTCCCGCTCCTCTCCCCCTCCTCGCCTTTCTCCTCCCTCTCGCCCTCCTCGCCCTCCTCGCCCTTCAGGGCATCCACACGGCGCTGGAGGTCGGCCAGCCCGTCATCGTCGTCCCGCAGGTTGCGGGTCCGCCGGTCGTACTGCTCCTTGAGCTCGTCGCTGAGGCCGTCCCGCTCGAACCGCCGCTTCCAGTCGGCCAGTTCGGGCTCGGAGGCGCCGAGGTCCTTGAGTTCATCCAGCCGCTTCGCGGCGTCGAGCGCGCCCAACTCGGCCTCATAGTCGGCGGCGAGCCGGATCTCCTCCTCCGGAGTCGTGGCCGCTTCCCGACGGGCCGCCCACTCCTCGCCGCGCTCCGGCGCCATGCCGAGCGCTTCCTCGCGCTCCTTCCGCGCGTCGGCCAGGAACTTCCGCGCGCGGGCCTCGTCCGCCAGGGGCGAGGAGACCTCGCCGCGCGCCGCCAGGGCGGAGCGCAGGGATTCGAGCCGGTCCTCGAACGCCTGTAGGCGTGCGGTGGTCTCCCGCGGGGTGCCGGTGAGCGCCGAGGACTCGATGTCCATCGCGTGCTTGTACCACTCCGAGCGCCGCATGCCGAGTTCGGACGCCCGGTCGTACCCGCCGTCCACGTGGCGGCGGAAGTGCTCCATGCGCTCGTCGAGCCCGGCCTCGGCGACCGCGTCCCGGAACTTGCGCAGCCCCTCGGCCGCCTGCTTGTGACGCCCGGCCGACGTGTCCTCGACGATCTTCTCGGAGAGCTCGCGCGTCTCGTCGGCGTCCATGCCGTGCCGGCGGGCCTGGCCGCGCAGGTGCCGCAGCACACGCTCGACCCGCCGGTCCGTCTCCGTACGGGCGGACGGCGCGGTGTCGGGGACCTGGTGCATGGTCAGGTCGGGTCCGACCGAGGGCAGCTCTTCGAGGTCCGGGCCCAGATCGGAGCGGTCGGCGTACGGCAACTCGGTCAGCAGTGAGTCGAGTTCCTCCGTACCGGTGTGGTCCTCCGTACCGGTACGGTCCTCCGTCCCCGTGCGGCCCTCCGCGCCGTGTGAGGGGACGGGGGGCAGCGCGTCGAGCTTTTCGTTCAGCTCGACGAGCGCCTCGTCCTCCTCGGTACGGGCCCTGCTCCGCGCCTCGGTGTCGGGCCCGTCGTGCGCGCCGTCGGAGCCGGTACGTTCCGAGGGCCCCCCGAATCCCCATTCCTCCTCTTCGCGGAGCGCCTTGCGGTACTCGTAGCGCAGATCGCGCAGGCGCTCCTCGGACCGGGCCGCGTCCACGCCGGTGTTGTTCTTCAGGTTCTGGAGACGCTGGGCGAGCAGTTCGTCATCCGTAAGGGAGCGCTCGGCGGGGCGCTTCAGCGCATCGAGGCGCTCCTTGAGAGACGCGTCGTCCGACCGGCTGGGCTGCTGATCGTTTGTCCGGTCATGCGCCCGGCCGCCCGGCCCCGGCGCGTGGCCGGGGACGTTCGCCTCGCCGCCGCCCGCCCACTTCAGGTGCTCGTCCAGTCGGCGCTGCTCCTCGGCGAGGTGGTCGCGCACGGGCCGCATCAGGCCGCCGACGCCGGACGTCTCGCCGTTCGCTATCGCGTTCTCGATGGCGTGGGCCGTCTCCGGCGGAAAGTTCCACGGCTCGGGCTCGTTCGGGTCCACCGGTACAGAGCGGCGGGCTTCCTCCAGCTCCGCCCTGGTACCGGCCTCCAGATCCTTCAACTCTTCGAGGTGTTGGAGCGCCTGGGCGGTGTCCCCCTTCGCGAGGGAGGTCTCGATGTCGTCCAGAACCGTGCCGCGGTCCAACTCCCGCTGCGGCTGCGGCGGCTGGGACCCTGCGACGTCGTGCGTCGGGACCTTGGGCCATACGGACTCGTCGGCGAGGTCGACGGACGTGCGGCCGCGGCCCTGCCCCTGGTCCTGGTCCTGGCCCTCGTCATGAGAGATGTGCGGCTCGTCGTGGGGGCCGGTCAGCTCGTCCTTGGGCCCGCCGGACTCGGTCCGCGTACCGCCCGGCCCGCCGTCGGAGAACGCGGCGGAGGCGGTGACGGGCTTCTGCTCCGGCCCGGAGACCGGGTCCGAGCCGTGGCCGGAGAAGGTGTCGGAGGAGCCGCCCGTCGACTCCGTCGCGAAGCGCGGCGGAGCGCTCGGCACCTTCGGCAGGTCGTCGATGCCGAGACCGGCGAACGGGTCGTCGCCCTGCGGATCGAAGGTGTCGGTGCCGCCTTCGGCACGGTTCTCGTCTCCCGTACGGCTCTCGTCTCCGGTACCGCTCTCTTCGCCGCTACGGGCCGGACCCGACTCGCCCCCGGTGCGGACGGCGTCGTCGCCGGCAGCACCGCCGGTCTCCTGCCCGCCCTTGCCGGCCTGTTTCAGGGCCCCGTCGGACTCGGATACGGTCCGCACGCTCGACGGGGACGGCGCGCGGTCGGCGCCCCCGGCCCCCGGTCCGGACCCGGCTCCGGACCCGGCCTTGCCGCCCCCCTGCGTCCCGGCGTTCGAGGCAGGCGCGGAGTTCGAGGCAGGCGCGGAGTTCGAGGCAGGCGCGGCGTTGGAGGGGCCCGGCGACGTGCGTTGCGGGGTCGCGGACGGGCCCTGGCGGGCAGGGGGCGGCGCGGTCTGCGTGCCGTCCTGACCGGCCGGCGCGCGCACGGCCGTCGGCACCGCTTCGGGCCCCTTCTCCTCCGGTGCGTCGCCACCGCGCGTACCGGTGTGCTCCGGTCCCGACTGCCCGCCGGAGTGCGAGTCGCCGTCGTACGCACCACCGTGCGAGGTGGTGGCACCGACGCCGTGCGAGTCGGCGGCCGTGCCGCCCGCGCCTCCGTGTTCCGGGCCCCCGTCCGACGTGCCGACCGACGCGCCGTGCTGCGACGAGGTCGCGATCCGCTGGGGACCGGTCGACGAGCCCAAGTCTCCGCCGTGCGACGAGGAATTGGAGGCGGACGAGGTGCCGGAGGCGGACGACGCATCGGTCCCGGTCGCCCCGTGGGAACCCGACGACGACGTGCCGATGGGGGCCGGAGGCGGCGGCGTGGCGTCCGGCGGCGGCGTGGACGTACCGGCCGTCTGCGAACCGAGATCCGATGACGAGGACGGGGGCGGCGGCGTGCCGTCGCCCTCGCCCCCGCCGCCTCCGGAGGAGTGGAACGCGTCGACGCCGTGTCCGACGCCGCGTCCGATGGCTCCGCCCAGCGCACCCGCCAGCGGGGTCCACCCGGTCACCTTGAACTCGTGGTCGGGGCCGAAGATCAGGTTGTACAGCCCCTCGCTGACGGCCATGTGACCGCCGTCGACGGCGGAGCCGCCGATCAGCTCCCCTATCTTGAAGCCCAGGTCGCCCTTGAGGTTCTTGCTGATGCTCTGGGTGAGCGCGGCGGGCAGTTCGTGGGACAGCGCGTGCGCGCCGTCCGCGCCAAGGTGGCCCGCGTACGGCTTGATCGCGTCGTCCAGGGACTTGGTCAGCGCCTGCCAATCGGCCTTGCCGGCCCAGTTCTTGACGAACGCCTCGCCGTAGTCCTTGCCGAGGGCTCTCGCGGTGTCCTTCCCCAGGGCATCGCCGAGGTGCTTTTCGAAGGAGGCCGACATGTCGCGGACGACGCCCTTGCCGACCGCTTCCGCGCCCGCGCCGCGAGCGCCCTTCGCACCCATCTGTTCGAGCGATTCGGTGGTGTTGCCGAGCGTTTTGCCGAGGTCGTTCCCGAGGCCGCGGGCGGCGGACTCGCTGATGCCGTGGTCCGCGGCGTTCGCCCCGGCCTTACCGCCCGCCTCGGCAGCACCGTCACCAGCGCCCCGGCCACCGCTGCCACCGGCCCCGTCCCCTGCGCCCCTGCCGCCGGCGCCGTCCCCCGCGCCCCGTCCGCCGCCGCGAGAGGCGCCGTCACCAGCGCCCCGGCCCCCTGTCCCGGCCGCACCGTCGCCGACCCCCTTGCTCCCGGCCGTAGCTGCGCCTTCGCCCGCACCCTTGGTCCCGGCGGTGGCCGCACCCTCCCCCGCGCCCCTGCTCGCAGCCGTAGCCGCGCCTTCGCTCGCGCCTTTGCCGCCGCCGCGGGCCGCACCCTCCGCCAGGCCCTCGCTCAGCGACTTGACGCCGCCCGCCGCCGCGCCGTCCGCGCCGTGCGCTGCCGCGCCGCCCATGCTCTTCGCCAGCGCCTCGCCGGCGTCGTGCGCCAGCGCCTTGGACAGCCCCTTGCCGATCGTGTTGCCGAGCAGCTTGCCGACGCCCTCGCCGAGCAGCGAGAACGGGCCGCCGACGACTCCGGCGATCGCGCCGAACTCCGCGGCCATCTTCGTGAAGTCGGTGTTCCACTCGTGCCGGGTGCCGGCCGCCATCTGGAAGCCCTGGACGAGTGCGTCCAGCAGCAGGCCGCCGACGACGCCCATCAGGACCTGCGCGGTGATCTGGCCGATCAGGTACTTGGCCAGCAGGAAGAAGAAGACCTTGAACGCGCCCTCCGCAGCCGCCGCCCAGAGCTCGGAGAGCCCGCCGGTGAACGGCGCGAGGGCTTGGGCGAGGAGCACCTGCGCGACGAGCATGGCCAGCTGCAGGAAGATCATGATCTTCGTGTACTGGACGTCGCTGCCGGTGTTGAAGGCGTTCTTCGCCAGGCCCTCGGCTTCCTTCCGCGCCCTGCCGAGGATACTGTCGTCGCCGCCGCCGATGAGGTAGTTCGCCCACTGCTCGAACGCGTCGGCGGACTGGCCCTCGAAGCCCTCCTTGACCTTCGGGAGTACCTGCCGCAGCAACTCCTCGACCTGTCCGAACTTGTCGGCGGCGTCCTGGTATTGAGCGCTGACGTTCCACAGCCGGTGCTCGTCGGCCTGGGGGTAGTCCATGCCCGTCAGGGCCTTGAGGAATCCCCGCCAGCCGTCGGAGCCGTCAGAAATCGAATCGTCCGCCATCGTCCGCCGCCGTAACCCGTCCGCTCAGGTCTTCTCGTGCCGCCCG
This sequence comes from Streptomyces sp. NPDC050617, assembly GCF_040654795.1. Taxonomy (NCBI): domain Bacteria; kingdom Bacillati; phylum Actinomycetota; class Actinomycetes; order Kitasatosporales; family Streptomycetaceae; genus Streptomyces; species Streptomyces sp. NPDC050617. Next base: position 74,330 of record NZ_JBFAIS010000016.1, read on the forward strand.
CTCAGCGCTGGGTCAGGTGGTTGGCCAGCTGCGTCGCGTCGTCCTCGGCCTGGTTGAGCGAGCCCGCGGCGGCCGTGCCGCCCTTGTGGAGCGCGGAGATGAACTCGGTGAGCGCCTTGACGCCTTGGGTCAGCCCCTCACAGTGCTTGTCGACGTACTCGTGGTACTTCTTCGCCCACTCGTCGTCCTTGCCGCCCGCGGTCCTGCTCTCCTCGGTGAGCTGGGCGGTGAGGTTGGTCAGATTGTCCGTGATGTGGGAGATCTGGCCGATTTCCGTGAAACGCCTGGTGAGGTCCTCGGGTACGGCGAGGGTCTGGTGGTCGGAGCTCTCAGCCATCGAATTCCTCCTCGTCGTCGCGGGTACGGTCCGACTTCGGCGGCGTGCCGAGAATCAGGTCCTCCAGGCCCTCCGGCCGCCTGGCGCGCAGCGGGGCCAGCAGCTCGTCCATGGAATGGCCGCCGAACATCCCCTCGGCGAGCTGGGTCTGCTCTCCCATCAGCGGCCGTACCTGGCTGCTGACCTGGGAGGTCATCTTCGCACGGGCCTCGTTGAGGGTGGTCGTCAGCACCGTCGCGAGCTGGGCGCGGGGCATGGAGCGGTAGTCCTCGGTGTTGAACTTCAGCTCGGCGATCTCGCCTCGCGCGGTGAGCGTGACGGTGACCATCCGGTCCCGTGAGGTGACCGACGTCCTGGTCTCGGCGAGGTTCTTCTGGAGTTCCTGGATGCGCTGGGTGTGGTTGGCGAGGTCGGCCATCGCCGCCTCCAGCTGCTCCTGTATCGACATCAGCGCGTCCCCGTTCCCTGCTCGCCGTCGGCCCGGCCGCCGCCCGTACCCGTTCCCTGCTCGCCGTCGGCCCGGCCGCCCGTACCCGTGCCCGCCGCGTCACCGAGGCCCTCGGCCCCACCCTCCGAGTCGTCGACAGCTCTGTCGGCAGCTCCGTCGGTGAGCGCCTCGACCGCACGCGCCAGGTCGGCCGCGCTCAGCCGCATCGCCACCGGCCCGGTCGGGTTGAGGTAGAGGTCGTGTCCTTCGGGGATCAGCGTGAAGACCTCCCCGGCGGGCAGCAGCCGATGTGCGAGGGCGCCGGCCCGCTCAAGGTGGCCGGGGGCGGTGAAGGCCGGGACGACGGGGCCGCCGTCCGGCGCGCACGCGGTGACGGCCCCGCCGCCCGGTGCGGTGAGCACGGCCAGTTCGGCGGTGGCCGCGGCGACGGCCACGCCCTCGGGCGGTCCGTAACCGGTCGCCGCGAGCTGTACGGCCGCGTCGACGTCGTCGGACGGTTCGGGCCAGCCCAGCATGCCCGGCGACGGCCGGTAGTCGGGGTTGTCCTGCCACTCGACGATCTCGCCGCGGGCGTCCGAGCGCCACTGTCCGATGACGACCCACTCGGGCGGCGCGTCCTCGCCCGTCCAAGCGGGGTCGATCATGCCGAACCAGTGGTCGGGGGCGGTACGGGCCGCCTCCCGGATGTCGTCGGGGGGCGGCGGCATGTCCGGGGCCGTCGCGCCGCCCGCCGCGGGCTCGGCGCCCGGGGCGTAGGCCGTGGCCGGTGCGTGGGGGTCCATGGGGGCGGTGTTCCTGTCGTCGCCGGTCTGCGTGGTCATCGCCCGATCACTCCGGGCGCGATGTCGGGGTCGGTGCCCCACACCTCTTCGTCCTCGGCGAGCCAGACGTTGCGCTGCCGGTCGCCACTCTGGCCGCCACCGCCGCCGGCCCCGCCGCCCATCGGGGGCACCATCGGCGTCGAGGAACCGCTGCCCGCGCGGCCCATGGCCCGGCTCTCCGCCGCGGCGGCCTGCGCCGCCCGCATCTCCTGGGCCTGCTGCGCGCCCTCTTCGCCCATCGCCGCGCGGGCGCGGCGGCTGATGCCGGTGCTGACGCCGGTCTCGCCCACCGTGTTGCCGTTGCTGTCGACCATGCGGCGCAGCCCGCTGCCGACGCCCTTCGGGCTGGTGAGGCCGGACTCCGCCGAGCTGCCGGTCGACAGGCGGCGGGGCGGGTTCCAGGTCTCCTCGCCGTTCGCGGGGTTGCGGGCCTTGAGGCCGCCGCTGCTCTCGGTGATCGACTTGCCGCGCGGGTCGGTGATCGTCCCATCCGAGTTGATCTTCGATCCCGGGGGCACGCTGAGCTTGCTGCCATAAGGGTTGGTCAGCGGCTTGCCGTCGGCCCCGACGAGGTTGCCGTGGGCGTCCACCTTCGCGCCCTTGGGCAGGACGAGGTTGCCGTGTTCGTCGTAGCCGACCGTGTGGTCGCCCGCGCCGAAACCGCCGCCGCCGCTGGTGTTGACCGAGGTCTGGAGCCGGCGGAGCTGCCGCTCGGCCTCTTCGGCCTGATTGGCCGCGTTCTTGGCGTTGTTGGGGCCGTTCGTGCCGCCGCCGCCCTCACCGCCGCCCAGCGGACCGGTCTTGGAGCCCTTGGGCAGCACGAGCGGCTTCTTGTCCGGGCCCATGACGGCTTTGCCGTCGCGGTCGGTGACGGCGCCGGTCTTCGGGTCGACCTTCGCGCCGGGCGGCAGGGTGATCGGGTTGCCGTCCTTGTCGCGGAGCTGCTCGCCCTTGGGGCTGAGGGCGGTGGTGCCACCGCCCGTACCGCCGCTGTTCGGGCCGAGGCCGATACCGGTGCCGGTGCCGGCGCCGGCGCCGGCGCCGCCTTTGTTCTGCTCCGCCAGCTTGTTCTGGAGGCTGTCGCCTCCCTGCCCGTTGTTGAAGTGCATCAGGGCTGCCTGGGCCCCCGCATCGCCCTGCTTGCCGTCTCCGCCTTCGCCGTCGGCCGGGTTCTTGCCGCCGTCGCCGCCGCCGAGCGGGTTCTTGCCGTCGCCGCCCTCGCCGAGGGGGTTCGTGCCGTCGAGGTCCGCGTCGCCGCCGCCCGTGCCCTTGCCGCCCGGCGGAAGGTCGCCCTGCTGGTCGGCGCCCTTGTTCCCATCGTTCCCACCTGTGAACGGATTGACGTCGTCGGGCGACATGGCACCGCCGCCGGGCGGGGGGGTGGAACCGCTGCCGGGCGGGGTGGCGCCGCCGCCCGAGTCCTTGGGCGTCAGGTACGTCTGACTGTCGTCCTTGTTCAGTTGGAGCGTGAAGGCCGTATTGATGGGGCGGAATTGGCCCGCCGTGGTGAAGTAACTGGACGACAGCTGCTGCATCGGCCCGGCGGACGGGGTGTCGAGCTTGTCCCGCACATTGTCGAGCCAGCGCTTCTTCGCCTCGTTCTCGATCTTGTCCCAGAAAGCCGGGTCCTTGGGGCTTCCATAGGTGGGCGACACCAGCTTCTCGCTGAGAAAGTCCGTCGCGTTCTGATCCCACGGAACGGCGGTGCCGGCCAACGGCGGCATCGAGTTCATCGCCTCGAAGAAGACGTCGTGCAGATGGTTGACGGGCATGGAAAGGCGGTCGTTCATAAAGGCCCAGAACGTGTTCTGCAACGAGCTCGTGGTCTGCCTCAGCTGATTGCCGGAATTGCGCAGCGCCTGGGCCACCGCGCCGTTCAGCAGGTAGTCCTGAGTGTCCTTGAGAGACCGCTGGGCGGCTTCCATGGTGGCTCTGAAGAGCCCCGCCGCCTCGCCTTGGAGGTCGCTGTCGCTGCCGCCGATCTCGGTGGCCCACTTGCCGAACTGGCCCTGCCACTGCCCGATCAGGGTCTCCATGGCCGTCAGCATGTCGGCGGCGTCATCCAGCGACTGCGGGCTGGCGACCTGGTTGCCGTTGGGGTTCACCGAATTCAGGATCTTGTCGGAGCCGCCGGTGAAGTCGACCAGCGCTCCGGAATCGTTGCCGAACTTGGACCAGTCGTAGTTGAGACCGAGGGCGAAGGCGCCTCTGGACCCCGAGGTGCTCGAACCGATGGAGACCGCGTAGTTGTAGGACCACCAGACGTCCAGCTGGGGCTTCGCGCCGAGCTCGATCAGCGCCCCCGGCTGGTAGTTGGCGATCCACTTCTCGGACCCCGGCCCCGCCACCTTGTTCCGGTCCAGGGGCTGGGCGTCCCCGTCGGCGAACACGGCCAGCCGCTGATCCCAGTTGGTCGCCTCGTCGGCCACAGCCAGTCCTCTTCTCTTCCTGCACGGCCCGGAGGGCCGCAGCACGGCGCCGGTCCCTGGGCGTCGGCGCCCGGGGACCCGCCGATTCCGCTCGCTTACGCGCCTGTATCGCCTTAACGGCCCAGCGGGTTCGCGCCGCCGCCGGCTCCGCTGCCGCCGCCGAGGACGCTCATCAGGTCCTGGGCCAGGGCACTGGCCGAGATCTCGGCGTCGGTGGTGATCTGGTCCACGTGGTCCAGCTGGGTGGAGAAGTTGCTGAACACCTGGATGGCGCTCTCCAGCCTGGCGTGCAGGTCCGTGAAGTACTTGCCGCTCAGGTTCCCCAGGTTCTTGCTCGCGAGAAAGCGGTCGGGGGCGCCGAGCTTGAGGTGCATGCTCCCGTTCGTCGAACCGTATTCGCCCAGCTTGGCGTAGTCCGGGTTCGAGTGGAGCGCCTGCGCGAACTGCGGAATCTGTCGGTCGGCCCAGTCCCTGAGCACGCCGTCGGTGATCTTGTACGTGCCGCCGCCGTGCGAGCCGCTGTCGCCGTGCGAGCCGCCGCCGTGCGAGTCGCCATCGCCGTGCGAGTCGTCCTTACCCATGCCCGCGCCTCCTGGTCCTCACCGCGTCGCCTCAGCCTTGGCTCTGGACGAGGGCATTGCGGCCGTTGCGGTCGCCCTCCAGCTGAGACTCGTACATCCGCCGGAGCGTGTCCGTCGCCTTGAGGTAGTCGTCGTGCAGCTTGGCCTTGGATTGGGTGAGCTCGTGGTGGAAGCTGTCCCACTGCATGCGGGCCTCACCGTGGAGGGTCTCGCGCAGCGGAACGAAGTTCTTCTCCAGCCACTCCACGGCGTGGACCATATCCGTCTGGGCCTTCTTCATCTGATGGATGCACTGCTCCAAGACCTTCGTCTGTATGGAGACATCGGGCATAACGGGCTCCTGTCGGGTGAAGGGGGACGAGGGAAGTCGTGAGCTATACGGCCGGATTCAGCGTCCGACGCCCATGTTGGGCGACAGGGCCAGCGCGTAGCTGTTGGCCGTGTCTTCCGCGTGGGTCATGGCCTTGTCCGTCATATCCGTGCCCTGGTGGAAGTTCTCCGTGGCCTGCGTGATGCGGCGGTGGATCGCCAGCCAGTCGTCGATGGCGGCGCAGTGCGTCGTGCTGGAGTTCGCCCGGTAGTTGTGGGACACGTCCTCCTTGATCCTCTGGACCATCGCGCCCGCCTGCTGCATGTCGTGGAGATGCTCCTTGAGCCCGGCCAGGGCTTGGTTCATCCCCTCCTGGCCCTTGCCCAGCCTGCCTGCCTGGGGACCGTCGAGCTGAGGCTCACCACTCATGAAACGTTCTCCTCTGAAGGGGGTCAGGGGGACAACCGGAATGACCGCTACCGGTCGCCCGACTGACGATCACATTAGTACTTCCACTGGCTTGATTGGCACCTACAGCGGCACGAGCACGTATGGATTCTGGAAAATCCCCGCTGACCAGGTAAAACACACGGTGAACGGGGGGTGACAAGCTCAGATCCCGCTCAATTGATGCATTATCAACTACCCCTGCTCGTAAGCCCTTTGGGGCCCGAAGGGGCCTGTACCAGACCGCGACTCTTGAGCGCCGCCACATCCAGGGCCGGCCCCGTCTCCAGCATCCCCAGGAGCGCGGCCGGCAGCTGGACGGCGTTCGCGTCGCTGTAACCGAGCTGCTGGAGAGCCTCCTGGCCCGCCACCGGGTACTTCGCGCCCACCTCGGTGACCAGGTAATACGTGCTGCCCGCCCCCGAAGAGGAGAGCGACTTGACGAGAGCGCCGCCACCGGGGCGCACCGCGACCTGGTCGGCGGTACGGGAATCGGCGGACAAACCAGGCTCATTGGACGGCGGACGGCCGCCGATCGTCGACGCCGGGGGCAGCACCACGGCGACCGTCGGCGTTTTCCCGCCAGTGCCCGTCACCGCGCACACGCCCTCGGACTTACCGACCGGCATGGCCTGCGGCGGCTCGGCCGGCACCCCGCCGCCACCGCCGCCGACCAGCGGCGGCCCGGCGGGCGCCCGGTGCCGCTCCAGGTCGTCCGGACCCACCTGACGGATGGCGACCGCGCCGCCCTCGTACGCGGTGTGCTGCGTGCGCGGGTCGCCCTTGATGAGCGCGAACTCCAGCCCGGTCACCGGCGTCAGGCCCTCCTTGCGCAGCAGGAAGCGGCGGCCGTCGGCGGCGGTGAACAGCTGCCCCACCCGGGTCGGGCTGCCCGCCAGTTCGGGCCCCTTGTCGCCGAGGTGCGGCACGTCGGGAGTGGCGATGTCGGGGCCCGCGGGCAGGGCGTTGAGGAAGCCGTCGGGCACGGGGAAGGCGGGCGCGTCGCCGTATCCGAGCGCCTGGACGGCGGAGTGCCCGGTGTTCAGGCGCATCCGGGTGCCGTGCCAGACGAGATACGTGTCGTGATCGGCGCCGCCGCGGATCAGCGTGGCGCGGTCCGCCGTGACCGGCCGGCCCTCCGAGTGCAGGCCCACGCCCAGCGTCAACTGGCTGTCGGAGGAGGCGGTGGGCGCTCCGTCCGCGCTCTTGGGCGGCCGGGTGGCGCAGGCGGACCAGGGGTCGCGGCTGAGCGCCGAGGGGCCGGGGAGGGCGTCCGGGGCGCCGACGATGCCGATGGTGCTGCCGCGCGGCGCCCTTTCGATCGACGCGGGCGACAGGCTCTCCAGCTTCAGCTGCCCGCCGGCGAGGAGCTTGGCCGAGGTCTGGTTGAGCACCGGGTGCAGCACGCCGCCGAGGGAGAGGTAGCGGGCGCCGGACTTGTCGTCCACCACCAGCGTGCCGTCCTTCTTCCAGCTGTCCGAGCCGCCGGGCACGATGACGCCGTAGAGGGTCACGATCAGCGCCGCGAGGGCGCCGAGGATCAGTCCGATGAAGACGCCCTTGGAGGTCCGCCGGTGCGGCGGCTCGGGGGCGTCGGGGTCGTCGCGGAACAGGCCCGCCGACAGTCGGCCCATCACGAACATATGGGCCTGCACCTGGTCCCGCCTGGACTGCATGGCACCGCCTTTCTGTCGGCCTTCGGTTCTGTCGGCCTTCGGTCGCGGCCGGCGGCCGGCCGCCGCGAGGTCAGCCGATTCGGCTGCTTCGGCTGATCCGACCAGCCGCTGTGGAGCCGGCCGGATCAGCCGTTGAGCGCCCGCAGGTAGTGGTAGAGCCCGGCCGCGAGCAGCGCGAGCGGTACGAGGGCGACGGCGAGCAGCGTGTGCAGCAGGTCGACCGCGCGCCCCCAGTAGGGCACCAGGCGGCGGCCGGGGAACGTCCAGCCCGCGATGGCCAGCAGGGCCGCCAGTACGACGATCCCGGCCAGCAGCAACGGCCGTTCGGACGGTGTGAGGCGCACAGCGAGCAGTACGCACAGCAGCACGGCGCCGTACGCGCCGGGCAGCACGACGGACAGCCGCTGCCACGCCCCGCCGAGGGCCCGGGAGTGGACCAGCAGCAGGGCGCTGAAGACGATGGCGAGCGTCAGCGGCGGCCATGAGCGCTGGGTGGCGAGCGCGGTGATGCAGCCCGCGGCCACCACGCCCGTGGCCGCGCAGAGCGCGGTCAGGTAGCCGTCGGCTATCTGGCCGCGGACGCTGACCTCCTCGCCGGGCACGGGGTCGATGCCCTCCTGGAGCTGCTCGGCGTTGGTCGGCAGCAGGGGCAGCCGCAGGCCGGAGAGCCGGAACGCCAGTGCGGGCAGGAACGCTCCGAGGATCACGGTGGCCAGGGCGAGCGGCGCCGCGGTCTCGTCCAGGGGGACGCCGAGGAGTATGACGCCGCCGCCGATCGCCCCGAGCACGGCGGCGACCGCGATGCCCAGGAACAGCGGGGCGCAGGCGCCCACGGCCGCGACGGCCAGCACGGCGCACCCGGCGCCCGCGGCGCATCCGGCCAGCAGCCGGGCGCCCGTCTCCGCGCCGTCGCCGGTGTGCTGGGGCACCAGGGCCCCGGCCAGTACGAGGTAGGGCACGGCGGCGGCGCCGAGCGCGCCGCCCGCCCCGGCGTCGCCCACGGCGCGCGACGCGGAGCCCGCGCCGGCCAGGAGCAGCACGGCGACGCCGGCGGCGCAGACCGACCGCAGCGGGGCCGGGCCGGGCAGGGCCAGCAGCACCAGTCCGGCGCCCAGCGCGCACAGCGTCAGGCCGATCATCAGGTAGCGGGACCACTGGGGCCGCCAGGAGTCGCGGCGCGAGCGCAGGCCGCTGGAGAGCCCCTCGATGAGGTCGTCGAAGTGGATCTGCGGAAGGGATTCGTTGCGGGCCCGCAGGTGGAGGGTCTCCCCGTCGTGGAGCCCGAGCGCGTTGGGGGTTCGCTCGTCGTCCAGCGGGGCTTCGCCCAGGCGTTGCAGTACCCAGCCGCCGGCCTCGGCCCCGCGTTCGTACAGATCTGATCCCGCGTGATCGACGATCGTGGGCAGCAGATCGGCGAGCGCGATGTCCGAGGGGACAGCGAGTTCGACGGTTCTTTCCGGTGCCTGGATAGTCAGACGACACAGAGATGCAGTGGAATTGTCACTCAAGCGTGGCTCATCCCTTCCGGGAGGGGCGGTCGACGCGATCTCGTCGATCACATTATCGTGAGGTCGGTACACGGTGGTCCACGGGCTGCCTTACGGACGTGAGCCGCTTTCACGGGCCGTGCCTTTTACCGGAATTGCCGGACCTCCCGGTCTGGACCAGACCCAACGCCATCGCGTTTCCCTGTAGGAAGGCGAATCCTTTTGAGTGTGGTTCTCTTCAAGCGGCCTCCCCGTCGGCTCGGCCCGGAGATGCCGGAAGGCGAGTTGAGCCTTCAAGAGCCGCCTTCGCTGCCCGAGACGCAGAGCGCCATGGGCAATATGGTCACCTATATGCCGATGGCGCTGAGTTCGCTCGGCATGGTGCTCATCTTCCTCAAGCCCGGGGAGGGCGGCGGCCCGCTGATGTATGTCGCCATCGGGCTGATGGCCGTCTCGGCGGTGGGCATGCTGGTCTCGCAGATCATCCGCAGCTCCGGTGATCGCAAGCGCAAACTGCGCGGCGAACGTCGCGACTACCTCCGGTACTTGTCGGTCAGCCGCCGCCGCATCCGCAAGCTGATAGATCAGCAGCGGCAGGCGCAGGAGTGGCGGCACCCCGAGCCCGCGTCCCTGTGGAGCCTGGTGCGCACCGGGCGGCTGTGGGAGCGCCGCTCCACCCACGAGGACTTCGGCGAGGTCCGCATCGCCGTCGGCGAGCAGCAGCTCGGCATGCGGCTGACGCCGCTGAGCACCAAGCCGGTGGAGGACCTGGAACCGCTGTGCGCGCACGCGCTGCGCCGGTTCATCCGCGCGTACGGCACGGTGCCCGACCAGCCCGTGGCGCTCTACCTGCGGACGTACTCCCGCGTGCTGGCGCACGGCGACGCGGAGGCCGCCCGTGCCATGGTGCGGGCCGTGCTGGGCCAGCTGAGCGTCCTGCACGCCCCGCAGGACCTGCGGATCGCGGTCATCACCGACCACGACCGGCGGGAGGACTGGGAGTGGACGAAGTGGCTGCCGCACGCCCAGCACCCCACGGAGACGGACGGCGCGGGCGCGGTGCGGCTGGTCGCCGACTCGGCGGCGGGGCTGGAGCAGCTGCTCGGCGACGAGTTCGCCGGCCGGCCGCCGTTCGACCCGGACGCCGCGCCGAGCGCCGAGGAGCCGTACTACGTCATCGTGCTGGACCACCCCGGCGTCCCCGGTGACGCGCGGCTGGCCGGCGAGGGCTACCGCAACGTCGTGACGCTGGACATCGGCGGTTCCTTCCCCTGGAAGCCCGGCCGGGGCTCCCTGCGGCTGCGGGTGTCCGCCGAGAAGCTGGAGATGGTGCGCACCGAACGGACCGGCAAGGAGAAGACGACTCTGCTGGGCCGCCCGGACGCGCTGGGCCCGCAGCGCGCCCGCGCGCTGGCCCGGCTGCTGTCCCCGTACCGGATGGGCGTCACCGTCGACACCGGCGAGGCGCTGACCAGCGATGTGCAGCTGACCTCCCTGCTGGGCGTGCCCGACCTGTACACCATGGACGTGGCGCGGGTGCACGCGAGCCGGAGCGCCGCCGCGCGGCTGCGGGTGCCGCTCGGCGTCTCCGGCGACGGCAACCCCGTCGAGCTGGACATCAAGGAGGCCGCGCAGGGCGGCATGGGCCCGCACGGCATGCTGATCGGGGCCACCGGCTCCGGCAAGTCCGAGCTGCTGCGCACCCTGGTGCTGGCGCTCGCCCTTACCCACTCCTCCGAGAAACTCAACCTGATCCTCGTCGACTTCAAGGGCGGCGCGACCTTCCTCGGCCTGGACAGCCTGCCGCACACGTCGGCGGTCATCACCAACCTGGCGGACGAGTCGGCGCTGGTCGACCGCATGAAGGACGCCCTGCACGGCGAGATGATGCGGCGTCAGGAGCTGCTGCGCAGCGCGGGCAACTACACCTCGGCCCTGGAGTACGAGACGGCCCGCGACGGCGGCGCGGACCTCGTGCCGCTGCCCACCCTCTTCGTCGTCGTCGACGAGTTCAGCGAACTGCTCTCCGCGCACCGCGACTTCATGGACCTGTTCGTGATGGTCGGCCGGCTCGGCCGCAGCCTCGGCGTGCATCTGCTGCTCGCCTCGCAGCGGCTGGACGAGGGGCGGATGCACCAGCTGGAGTCGCACCTGTCGTACCGGGTCGCGCTGCGCACGTTCTCCGCGATGGAGAGCCGCGGCGTGCTCGGCGTGCCCGACGCCTACCAGCTGCCGTCGGTCCCCGGCAGCGCCATCCTCAAGAAGGACACCGGCGCGCTGGTGCGCTTCAAGGCGGCCTACGTCTCCGGCACGTACCAGGGCGCGCGCCGGGTCGGCCAGTCCGTCGTCGCCGACCAGGTCGTCCCGTACCGCACCGGCTGGGTCGCGCCCCGTGTCATCGACGTCCCGGACGAGCCCGCGGAGAGCGAGGAGACGAGCGAGAGCCTGCTGACCGTGGCCGTGCAGCGGCTGGCCGGCTCCGGCCCGCCCGCGCACACCGTGTGGCTGCCGCCGCTGGACGTGCCGCCCTCCATGGACGAGATGCTGCCGCAGCTGCACGCCGACCCCGAGCGCGGTCTGACGCCCGCCGACACCTCGACGCACGCCACGCTGAGGGTGCCCGTCGGCATCGTGGACCGGCCCTTCGAGCAGACCCGCGAGCCCCTGATCGCCGACCTGTCCGGCGCGGGCGGCCATATCGGCATCGCGGGCGGCCCGCAGAGCGGCAAGTCCACACTGCTGCGCAGCCTCATCCTCGGGCTCGCGCTCACCCACACCCCGCGGGAAGTCCAGTTCTACTGCCTGGACTTCGGCGGCGGCGCCCTCGGCGGGCTGCGCGACCTGCCGCACGTCGGCGGGGTCACCGGCCGGCTGGATCTGGAGCGGGTGCACCGCACCCTCGCCGAGGTCAACGCGCTGGTCGCCCGGCGCGAGACGCAATTCGCCGACCTGGGCATCGACTCGATGGCCACGCTGCGGGCCCGCCGGGCCGCGGGCGAGCTGCCCGACGAGCCGTACGGGGACGTGTTCCTGGTCATCGACGGCTGGACCACGGTCCGCCAGGACTTCCTGGACATCATGCCCACGTTCGCCACCCTGGCGTCCCGCGGGCTGAACTACGGGGTGCACCTGGTCGTGGCCTCCACTCGGTGGGCGGAGATCAGCACCGCGCTCCGCGACCAGCTCGGCACCCGCTTCGAGCTGCGGCTCGGCGACACCATGGACTCCATGATCAACATGCGGGCGGCGGCGACCGTGCCGAAGAACCCCGGCCGCGGCCTCACCGACTCCCAGCACCACTTCCTGACGGCCCTGCCGCGGCTGGACGGCAGCGGCGAGTCCGCGGACCTCGGTGCGGGCGTCGCGGACGCCGTCGAGCGCGTCTCCCGCAACTGGCACGGCCCCTGCGCGCCCCAGGTACGCACCCTGCCCGCGGTCCTGGACGCCGCCGCACTGCCCGCGAGCGAGCGCGCCGAGGGGAACCTGCGGGTGCCGCTCGGGCTGGACGGCCGGGACCTGGACGTCCTCTGGCACGACTTCGGCCAGAACCCGCACCTGGTGGTGGTGGGCGACTCCGAGACCGGCAAGACCAACCTGCTGCGCTCCGTGTGCCGGGCGGTCGCCGAACGCTACGCGCCGGACGAGGCGAAGGTGATGCTGGTCGACTACCGGCGCGATCTGCTGGAGTGCGTCCCCGAGGAGCACCGGCTGGGCTACGCGGTCTCGGTGGACGTGCTCAAGCAGGTCGTGGACGGCGTCTCCCGCGCCATGCGCGAGCGGCTGCCCGGCCAGGACATCACCCCGGCCCAGCTCAAGCGCCGCGACTGGTGGGAGGGCCCGGAGCTGTTCATGGTCATCGACGACTACGACATGGTGTCCGGCGGCTCGATGTCCAACCACTTCGGCCCGATGCTCGACTATCTCGCGCAGGGTGTGGAGCTGGGCCTGCACCTGATCGTCGCGCGCAGCGCCAACGGCGCCTCGCGGGCCATGAGCGACGCGCTGCTGCGCCGCCTGCTGGAGGTCAACACCCCGGCCCTGCTGATGTCCTGCCCGCCGTCCGAGGGCTATCTCTTCGGCGACATCAAGCCGATGCAGCTGCCGGTCGGCCGGGCCCTGCACATCACCCGCCGCGGCATCGTGCAGGTGCAGACGGCCCTGGGCGAGGAGAGCCCGGCAGAGGTCTCGTAGCGTCTGCCCCGTACGACGCCCGTGGTCCGGACCGTGCGCACGGTCCGGACCACGGACGTTGTACGGGCGTCAGCCGACCCGGCGGGCATCAGCCGACCGTACGGGCGTCAGCCCACCCTACGGATTTCTGCCGACCGTACGGGCGTCAGCCGGCCGTGCCCGTCGGGCCGCCGGGGCGCCAGCCGCGGCGGCGGGCGCGGGGCAGGACCGCCGCCGCGAAGGCGACGAGGAGCACCGCGCCGGCCGCGATGGCGGCGATCACGAGGGACTGGTTCCGGGCGCCGTCCGAGGGCGCGGGCGGCATGGCGGCCGCCCGCTGGTCGGCGGGGCCGTGCCGGGGGGAGTCGCCGCCGGTCAGCGCGGCGGAGATCGCCTGCACGGGGTCGACGGCGCCCCAGCCGAGAGCCGGGTCGGGGGCGGCGGCGCCCGTGCCGTTCGCCGTCGCGTCCAGCCGGTGGGCGATCTCCTTGCCCGTCAGGTTCGGGTGGTAGGAGGCCACCAGGGCCGCCGTGCCCGCGACGAACGCGCTGGCCACGCCGTCCCCGCTGCCCGTGAACTGGCCCGGACCGCCGGGCCCCGGGCCCACCGCCGAGACGCCGGGAGCGCTCAGCTCCGGCTGGGTCGCGCTCGCGCCCGAGCCGTTCTGGGCCGCGCCGTTCTTCTGCGGAGGCACGCCGCCGGGCCCCACGGCGGCGACCGCCACGACGCCCGGCAGTTCGGCCGGGTAGGAGGGGCCGCGGCCCTGGCCCGTCGGGTCGGCGGCGGCCACCACCAGCGCGCCCTTGCCCTGCGCGTCGCGGACCGCCGACTTCAGGTCGTCCGGCGCGGAGTCGACGCCCAGCGGCACGTCGATGACGCGGGCGCCGCCGTCCGCCGCGGCCCGGATGCCCTTGGCCAGCGCGGCCGGGGTCGTCACGCCCTGCTTGTCGGTGGCGCGCACCGCCAGCACCCGGGCCTGGGGGGCGACTCCGGCCATCGCGGCGTCCTTCTGCTGCCGCCCGGCGATGATCCCGGCCAGGAACGTGCCCTGCCCGACGCAGTCGTCGGCGGCGGAGCCCGAGGACATGACGTCCGGGCCCGCCTCGACCTGCCCCGCCAGCGACGGCACGTGCGCGGTGTCCGCCCCGGTGCCCACGACGGCGACGGTCACCCCCGCCCCCCGGTTGAGCTGCCAGGCCCGGTCGAGGTTCAGGAAGCTCTGGGCCCAGGGGAGTTTGGACGAACTCTTCTTGGACGCGGGGGTGCACTGCTGTCCGTCCTCCAGGGTCGAGGGGATCTGCGGCAGCGAGCCGCTGTCCCCCTTCGAGTCCGCGTCGGCCGGAACGGCGAGCGCCGGTATCAGGAGCACGGCGGCCAGGGCGGCCCCGGCGAGCCCGCGCGGGGCGGGGCGGCGGGAAGATCGCATACGACGATCGTAGCGGCGCGTGCGCGGCCGCCGACCGGTGCGCCCCATGGCGGCGGTACCGCCGCGGGGCGCGGCCACCGGCCGGTCAGCGCAGGGTCGTCGCGCCGTCCAGGTCCTCCGTCCGCAGCAGCCGCAGGTCGTCGATCCCGGCGGTGGGCGTCCGGCTCAACCGGCCCGCCTGGCGGGTCACCATGGCCTCCAGGACGCGCCGGGCCGTGCGCGCGTTGCCGAAGTTGGGGCCGCGCTCCAAGTCGGCGAAGTAGCGGTGCAGCGCCTCCACCGTGTCCGGCGCGCACTCGTAGCCGTCCGCGACCGCCTGGGCCCGCACGATGGAGACGAGCTCCTCGTCGCTGTAGTCCTCGAAGGTCACCCGCCGCGAGAACCGGCTGCCCAGGCCCGGGTTGGACGCCAGGAACCCCTCCATCTCGCGGGTGTAGCCGGCGGCGACGACCACGACCTCGTCGCGATGGTCCTCCATCAGCTTGACCAGCGTGTCCACGGCCTCCTGCCCGAAGTCCCCGCCCTGCGCGCCCTGCGGGGTCAGCGTGTACGCCTCGTCGATGAACAGCACGCCGCCGCGGGCCTTCTCGAAGACCTCCTTGGTGAGCTGCGCGGTGTGTCCGACGTACCGGCCCACCAGGTCGGCCCGCGCCACCTCCACGAGCTGGCCGCGGGCGACCACGCCGAGCGCGGCGAGGAGTTCGCCGTACAGCCGGGCCACGGTGGTCTTGCCGGTGCCGGGCGAACCGGCGAACACCAGGTGGTTGCCGATGGGCGGCGCGGGCAGCCCCGCCTCCTGCCGCCGGCGGGCGAGGGCCAGCAGGTTGACGAGGTCTTCGACCTCCGTCTTCACGGCCGCGAGCCCCACCATCCCGTGCAGCCGCTCCAGCAGTTCCGTGACCCGGCCCTCGTCGCGTTTGCCCGCGCCCGCCCCGGCCCCGGCGGACACCTCCTCGCCGACGTCCTGCGGGGTGAGCCGGGTCAGCTCCGGCTCGGCCACCTCGGCGACCGAGGCGAGCCGGAACGCCTGGCGGTCGATCATCTCCTCGAAGACCTTGCGCGCGGCGCGGCCGTTGCCGAAGCTGTCGTCCCGCCGCATGCCCTCGAAGTGGCGCTCCAGCGCGAGCACGGCCGGCTCGGTGAGCTCGTAGCGGTGCGCCTCGCACATGGTCCGCACGATGGTGACGAGTTCGCGGACCGAGTAGTTCTCGAACTCGACGGTCCGGCTGAAGCGCGAGGAGAGGCCGGGGTTGGAGTTCAGGAAGTTGCGCATCTGCGGCGCGTACCCGGCGGCCACCACCACGACGTCCTCGCGGTGGTCCTCCATCAGCTTCACCAGCGTGTCCACGGCCTCCTGCCCGAAGTCGGGGCCGGACCCGCCGCCGTCCTGGGTGAGGGTGTACGCCTCGTCCACGAACAGCACGCCGCCGAGCGCCTTCTCGAACGTCTCGGTGGTCCGGATCGCCGTGCCGCCCACCACCTGCGCCACGAGATCGGCGCGGGACACCTCGACGAGATGCCCGGTGCGCAGCACGCCCAGCTCGGCCAGGATCGCGCCGTACAGGCGGGCGACGGTGGTCTTGCCGGTGCCGGGCGGGCCCGCGAAGACCAGGTGCCGGGCGGTGGAGGGCACCGGCAGCCCGGCGGCGCGGCGGCGGCGGGAGAGCCTGTTGAGGTTGACCAGGGTCATCACCTGCTGCTTGACCGCGTCCAGGCCGACCAGGCCCTGGAGTTCGGCCAGCGGGCCCTCGGGGTCGGCGCGCTCCGGCGCGGGCTCGCCGGCTCCGGCGGGCCGGGGCGTGCCGTCGGCGGCCGGCTCCGCGCCCGTGCCGGCGCCCGCCTCCGGCTCCGGCTCCGGCGCGCCGTCCCAGGTGTCGGCGGAGCCGTTGCCGCGGCTGGTCAGGCCCTCCACGGACAGCCGCGTGGACTTGGCCGGGCCGCGCAGCCCCGCCCCCCGGTTGTCCAGCACCGAACAGGCGGTGGCGCCCACCGCTTCGAGGCTGTCCACGCGCAGTCCGTCGCCGCCGTTGGCCGCCAGCTCGCAGCCGTTGAGCATGGCACGGCCGCCCGCCGCCACCAGCACGCCGTGCTTGGCGCTCGCCCGCACCTTGGTACGGGCCAGGGCCAGCTCGCCGCCCTCCTCGACGGCGATGCCCTCCTTCCCCGCCGCGTCGACCTCGCAGTCGCGCAGGGTGCAGCGGCCCTGCGCGCCCACCGAGACGCCCGCGGCGGCCGTCTGCCGGAAGGTGATCTGGCCCGCGTACGGGTCGCCGCCGTCGCTCACCCGCAGTCCGGCGCGCTTGGTCTCGGAGATCTCGCCGCTCTCCAGGCGCCCGCGGCCCTCCTCGGCCACCTCGACGCCGTGCCCGCCGACCTCGGCTATCTCCACCCGGCGCAGCAGCGGGTTGGCGCCGCCGCGCACCACGACGCCGCTGCCCTTGGTGTCGCGCACCGAGAGCCGGTCGAACTCGGCGACGCACTCCTCGGCCAGCTCGACGCCCGCGCCCTCGCCGCCGCGCACCGCGAGCCGGGTGAACGCCGGTCCGGCGCAGTCCCCCGCCCACACGCCCGCGGCGTGCGCGTCGGAGACCGTGCACTCCTCGAAGACGCCGCGCGCCCGGGCCGTGACATGGATGCCGTTGCCGCCGGTACGGGCGGTGGCGCAGCGCACCAGTTTCGGGTCGGTGCCGGAGTCGAGGACGAGGCCGTGCCCGGAGGCGTCCCGCACCTCGCAGTCCTCCAGCGTGGTCCGCGCGGAGGACGACACGTACACGCCCACCACGACGTCGCGGACCGTGGTGCGCAGCACGCGGGTGCTGCTCTCCCCCTCCAGGGCGATGGCGGGCTTGTCGGTGGTGGAGATGGTGCAGTCCTCGACGGTGCCGCGGGCCCGGCCGTTGGCGAGGACGCCGTTGCCGCGGGCGTCGCGGATCACGCAGCGGCGCACCACCGGGTCGCCGCTCTCGCTGATCACCACGCCGGAGCTGCCGAGGTGCTCGATGACGCAGTCCTCGATCACGCTGCGCGCAGTGGAGGTCTCGACGATCCCCGCGCCCGCCGGATTGACGACCCGACAGTCGCGCATCGCCACCGAGCCGTTGTCGCGGGTGAGCAGGGCGGTCCAGCACGCCCCGCTGACCTCGCAGTTCTCCAGGGCTATCTGACCGCGCGGCACGTCCACGGCGGGCAGGTCGTCGTCCTGGCCGCGCAGCACGAGCCCGGAGATCTTGGCGGCCTCG
This sequence comes from Streptomyces sp. NPDC050617, assembly GCF_040654795.1. Taxonomy (NCBI): domain Bacteria; kingdom Bacillati; phylum Actinomycetota; class Actinomycetes; order Kitasatosporales; family Streptomycetaceae; genus Streptomyces; species Streptomyces sp. NPDC050617. Next base: position 91,701 of record NZ_JBFAIS010000016.1, read on the forward strand.
GCCGTCACCTGGAGGACCGTGCCGCGCCGTGGCACCACCTCGACGGTGCCGCGTCCGCCCTCGGCGGTGACGGTGACCATGCGGGAGACGACGAGGTTCTCTGCGTACCGGCCTGGTCGTACGGTGATCACCGCACCGTCGCCCGCACTTTTGAGGGCCTCGGCAATCGTCGGGTAATCGTCGCCCTGCTCCCGGCCGACCGTCAGATGGCGCCTCACGCGGACGTTCCCTCCTCGACGGGCCCATGGGCCCCTATACGCACTTCGGTAGCACTCATCATGCCTGGTGCATACACCCGTTGTCCCTGCGCCCACCCCTCGGGCCGGGCGGGGGGGGAGGGAGGCCCGTACAGCCGGGGGGAGGTCCGTACGGCCGCCGGGGGGGAGGTCCGTACGGCCGGGGGGGAGGTCCGTACGGCCGGGGGGCGGCCCGTACGGTGAGGGCGGTCACGGACGCGCGGCGGCCCGGCACGTACGCTCCATGTCATGAGCGCGAGCGGTGATGTCCGGTGAGCCGGGTGATCGACGGCCGGTTCGAGCTGGCGGACCGGCTCGGCAGCGGCGGCATGGGCATGGTGTGGCGCGCCCGCGACCTCGCCCTCCACCGTGACGTGGCGCTGAAGGAAGTACGGCCGCCCGACCCCTCCCTCGCCGAGAACGACCCCGCCGCGGCCCGCGCCCTGCGCGGCCGGGTGCTGCGCGAGGCCCGCGCCCTGGCCCGGCTCGACCACCCCAACGTGGTCACCATCCACCACATCGTGGACGAGGGCGAGGGCTCCTATCCCTGGATCGTCATGGAGCTGGTCCCCGGCTCCAGCCTCCAGGACCGACTGGCCCCCGGCCCGTTGCCGCCCGCCGAGGCCGCCCGGATCGGCCGCGGGGTGCTCGCCGCGCTGCGTGCCGCCCACGCGGCGGGCATCCACCACCGCGACGTCAAGCCCGCCAACGTCCTGCTGCGCACCGACGGCCGGCCCGTGCTCACCGACTTCGGCATCGCCGCGATCCGCGACGCCACCAGCCTGACGGCCACCGGCGCGCTCATCGGCTCCCCCGACTACATCGCCCCCGAACGCCTCCGCGGCCACGAGGGCGACCCCGCCTCCGACCTGTGGTCGCTCGGGATGCTGCTGTACGTCGCCGTGGAGGGCCGGCATCCGCTGCGCAAGGCCAGCACGCTCGCGACGCTGGCCGCCATCCTGGACGAGCCGGTCCCGGAGCCGGAGCGAGCGGGCGCGCTGACGCCCGTACTCAAGGCGCTGCTGACGCGGGACACGGCGGCGCGGCCGGACGCGGCGGCGCTGGACCGGATGCTGGCGGCGGCGGAGGCGGGGGCGGGGGACGGCAAGAGCGGGAAGCGCACGGCCCCCAAGGCTCCGAAGCCGCCGGAGACTTCGGAGGATGCCGCGCCCCCGGCCCGTACGGCGGTCATACCGCCGGACCGCACCCGGGCCATGCCGCCGCCGACGGCCGGCCCGCGGACCTTCTCCTTCACCTCGACCACCTCGACGTCCTCTCACACCTCGTACTCCTCGTCCTCCTCCTCTTCGTCGTCCCGCTCCTCCGCCTCGGTGCCCTCCGCCGCGCTCGGCGAGCGAGAAGCCCGCCGTCGGCTCCGCCGGGCCCGCGTCGTACCGCTCGTGACCTCCCTCGTCGGAACGGCCGTGACCGCCGCGCTGGTCTGGGCGCTGCTGCCGGTCCCGGAGGGAAAGGCGGCCGAGGAACTCCCCGGCGCCGCGAGCGCGGCGGGGACGGCGGCGGATGAGCGGGGCGACACCGACCTGTTGACGCCGGACGGCGTCCGGTCCGTGATCGGCAAGCTGAAGCCGGTGATGGGCGGCACCCGTGTCACCGACTTCACGATGCACAGGACGCGGGCCAGCGCCGAAGCGCCCACGAAGGGCGACAAGAACCTGTACGACCACTTCGCGTACGAGAAGGGCAGGGCCGCCAGGGAGCGTCCGGGCGGCACGCTCATGCCCGGCACCGCCATGGTGGACCTGGAGAAGTTCCGCTGGGACGCCCTCCCGGCGCTGCTGCGCACGGCGGACAGGGACCTCGGGGTGGCGAAGCCGACCAGCCGCTTCATCGACGTGGACCCGGCCTATCCGTTCCTGGACAAGCAGCCGGTGCTCAAGGTGTATGTGACGGACGCGTACGGCTCGGCGTACCTGGTGGCGGGGCTGGACGGCAAGGTGCTGGAGAAGAACCCCCGCGGCCACAGCTGAGACGAGATACGCGCTCTCTCAGCCCGCCAACGTCCCCAGCAGCCACAGGAACACCCCGGCCGCCACCGCTCCCAGCACCAGGATCTGGGACCCGGCCGGCAGGCCGCGCAACGGACCGCCGGTCGCCCGCACCGTCTCCGGGTCCAGCCGCTGGGCGCGCGCAAGCCACTCCCGCGGCGGGTCGTTGGGTACGACGACCCGCCACGGCTGCCGCGGGTCGTACTCCACCACCGCCCACTCGCGGTGCAGCAGGTCCTGGAGGTCCAGCGGGTGGCAGACCTCGACGCGGTACGCGGGCAGGCCCGGTTCCTCCGGCACCACCGTCAGATCGAAGGCGAACACGCTCTTCGGGTCGCGGGGGTCGATGACGGACTGGCCGGTCTCCTTGTGCACCGCCCGCACGGAGTTGACCAGCGCGGGAGCGTAGGCCCGCGGCCCGCCGGGGCGCAGGGCGAGGGCCCGGCCGCCCTGTCCGCTCTCGGCGACGCCGCCGAGGAAGAACAGCGCCAGCGCGGAGACGGTGAGGCCGGTCAGCAGCAGCCAGAACGGGCCCTCGGCCGCGCCCCGCACGAGCGCGGCGAAGGCCGCGCCCACCGGAACGGCCGTCAGCAGCGCGACCGGTGAGAAGAACTGGCGCACGAGGCGCGTCGCACGGGTCATGAGAAGCGGAGCAGCTTTCTGCGGGACACGGCGACCCTGGTGCACGCGGGGTCGTCGGGGCGGGCCTCGTCGTACACGGCGCGGACGGTGCGTTCCAGGGCGACGCGCTCCACGATGGCCGGCACCTCGTGCCGGTCGCCCCGCAGGTCGTGGAAGACCACGGTGACCTCGCCGTGCTTGCCGCCGACGGTTCGCCAGCCGTGGAGTTCGGCGTCGGCGGTGGTGTACCGGCGGGAGAGGCGGCGCAGCAGGGCGGTGCGGCGCACGCTGACGGCGGCGCCCCACCAGGCGGCGAGGCAGCCGGCCCCGGCGACGGCCCACAGGAAGGTGAGCCAGCCGGAGACGGGGAAGCGGCCGATGGGAACGACGATGAAGTAGTCGGTGACGGTGGAGTACGCGACCCGGCCGGCGTCCACGGCGTCGTACCAGCCGGCGATGGCGCCGAGCGCGGCGAGCGATACGGCCGCGCCCACTACGGCGCGTTGGAGGAACCGCGCGGCGAGGAAGCCGAAGAGCACCGTGGAGCCGATCCCGACGAAGGGGGCCATGGACGCGAACTGGTCGCTGGCGCAGCTGCCGGTCCCGTCGCAGGTCCACTCCACCGTCGAGGCGTCATAACTGGACACCCACCACACCAGCCACACCTGCCAGCCCATCAGGACACAGGCCACCGCGCGCAGCACCTGCCCATAGGCTCTCGCGCCCACTGTCCGCCCTCGTCTTCCGCGCCTCCGGTAGACGGGCGCTTTACCCGGACCATATACGTGCATTGCCCAACCTGTCCGTGACCCCGACCACCCGCTCACGGACCGTGACGCGGCACGGTTCGCCCGGTCCACGCAAGGTGATCTAGCTTGCTAGCATGCCAGCGGGCTAGGATGCTAGCATCGGCTCGTGGGCGATGAAGAAGTCAAACAGTTCAACGTGTATCTGCCGATCGGGCTGATCAAGCAGGTCAAGTACCGCGCCATCGAATCGGGCTCGTCGCTGTCGGCGCTCGTCGCCGACGCGCTCCGCACCTATCTCGACGACGCCTATCTCGACGACACCGGTCCCGACGACACCGGCCTCGCAGGCGCCGGTCCCGACGACGCCCGGAAGCCCGAACCGCGATCGACCGAAAAGGAGACCTGACATGGCGACCGAAGGAATCGAGGCCGTGTTCCTGACGACCCACAACTGGGGGAAGGCGGCGAAGTTCTTCCAATCCCTGGGTTACGAGCTGGAGTTCGCGACGGACCACAACTCCGGCCAGCTCCGCAACGGCGACAGCCCCTACGTGTTCATCGCCGAGGTCCCCGAGGACCAGGAGCCCCAGACGCGGTTCGTGCTGAAGGTGCCCGACGCGGACGCGTTCCGCCCCGATCCGGCCGTCGAGGTCGTCACGCCGTTCGAGGACACCCACTACGGGACCAAGGAGATGACGGTCCGCGACCCCGACGGCCGCGTATGGAGCCTCCAGGCCCCCAAGAAGGGCTGAGCACCCCCGCGACAAACCGACGACGCGAACGCGACCGCGGTCCTGGCAGCGCCACCGCCTGGGCGAACTCGGCTACGGCATCCCGACATGGCCGCACCGGCTCACGGTCGGTCCGCGCCCGCCGCCTTCACCCCGGTCACCGGCCCCTTCACGTACTGCACGGCCCCGCCGGCCGTGAGCCGCACCGTGCCCCCGCTGGGCGCGTACGTCCTGGCGTGCCCCCACTGGTCGGTGACCGTGAGCGGCCGGGACGTGGTGAGCGTGACCGTGCGGGGCGCGGAGCCGGCGGTCCAGAGGGTGCGGACGGTGTTCGCGCCCGTGCCGAAGCGGTAGGAGTGGACGTCCGCCGGGCCCGCGCCGTCGCGTCCGGCGAAGGCGCGGCCGGCGAGCTGACGGACGAGGACGCCCTCGGTCACCACGGCGGGCTTGGGCTGCCATGCCTTCACCGCGGCGGTGGGGCGCTTGAAGGCCCCGAAGTTGTGCTCCTTGTTCTTGGGGTCCGTGCCGTCGTCGGTGACGTCGTACCAGTAGTAGCGGGCGACGCCCGAGGCGAAGGAGAAGAGCTGGGCGCGCGGGAGGTAGCGGGCCTGCGCGTCGGGGGTGACGCCGCCGGGGAAGGTGGGGTAGCCGTTCTCCGTCATCCATAGGGGCTTGTGCCGCCCGCCCGCCGCGTCGAGGTCCTTTCGCAACTGCGGCAGGGCGGCGAGCGCCTGCTCCGGCGGCTTGGGGAAGCCGTACTGGTGGACGCTGACGGCGTCCAGGTACTTGAGCCCGCCGAGCGCGTACAGCCGCTTCAGCCAGTCTCCGCGCAGCCCCGCGAGCGCGCCGCCGACGACCTGGGCGTCGGGGACCGCGGCGTGCACCCTGCCGTACGCGGCCCGGAGCATGTCCAGGTAGCAGTCGGCTGTGATGCCGCAGGCGCCCTTGTTGAAGCCGATGGAGTTGAACTCGTTGTAGACCTCCACCTCCTTGGTCTGCCGCTGGTACTTCCGCACCAGCGCGGCCTGGTACTTCCCGAAGGCGGCCAGCCCGGCGGGCGACGAAGGGGTCTTGTTCCGGTCGTAGTGGGGGTTGCGGTAGCCCGCTACGGGGAGGGTGGTCAGCCCCTGCGAGGCGGCGTACGGGATGTACTTGTCGATGGGGTAGCCGCTCCAGGTGTACGCGCCCGGGGTCTTCTCGATCGCCGCCCAGTTGGCGTCGGTGCGTACGCCGCCCATCCCGATGAGCGCCATGGACCGCAGGAGCTTCGCGTCGTCGCCGCCGCTCCAGCCGAAGTGCAGATTGGCGTTGAAGCGGCGGTCCTTGTGCTCGTCGCCGGTGAGGGCGGTCAGGACGCCGAAGCCCGCGGTCCGGGTCGTGCCGCCCGCGCTCGCGGTGAGCGTGTAGTAGCCGGGGCCCAGCCCGCCCAGCCCGATGGCGGCGCCGCCGCCGGTGACCGGCGCCGTGCCGGAGGCGGCGGTACGGCCCTGCGCGTCGGCGGCCCGCCAGGCGACGGCGGACTGGTCGGAGGAGACGGTGATCTTCGTCTGGCCCTGGGCGAAGAGGAGACCGGGCGAGGTCACGGTGAGCTCCGCCGCCGTCGCGGCGTCTGCCGCCCGGACCGATCCCGCCGTCGATGCTCCGGTAAGCAAACAGCAAAGAAATGCCACGCCGAGACGGCTACGGCCCTTGGCACCTCTGCGACCTCTGCCGCGAGCGTCTCCAGCACCTCTGTTGGCTCGAACTGCCCTGGACGTAATGTGCTGTTGCATCGAGGTGTCCTCTCGATCGGGTCGGTCCCCTGTACGCCGTACGCCCTCCGTACACCGTACGCAGGAGATCGAATGACTGAGGAGATCGCATGAAGACTGTTCTCATCTCCGGCGCGAGCATCGCCGGCCCCGCCCTCGCCTACTGGCTCCGCCGCCGCGGCTTCGCACCGACCGTCGTCGAACGCAACCCCGCCCCGCGCCCCGGCGGCCAGGCCATCGACATCCGCGGCTCCGCCCTCGACGTCATCGACCGCATGGGCCTCGGCGACGAGGTGCGCGCGGCCCGCACCCGTATGCACGGCATGACCGTCTACGACCGCGACGGCAACGAGCTGGAGCGCACCACCGAGCGGACGTTCACCGGCGGCCGGTTCGACAGCACCGACGTCGAGGTGATGCGCGAGGACCTCTCACGGATCGTGGTCGACGCGACCCGTGACGACGTCGAGTACGTATACGGCGACTCCATCGCCGCCCTCGACGAGGAGGAATACGGCGTGCAGGTCACGTTCGAGCGGGGCGCGCCCCGCACCTTCGACTACGTGGTCGGGGCCGACGGCCTGCACTCCACCGTGCGGGCCCTGGCGTTCGGCCCGGAAGAGCCCTTCCTCCACCAACTCGGCCACCAGATAGCCATCTTCAGCGCCGACAACTACCTCGACCTGAACAACTGGCAGATCTGCGTCAACGACGGCGAGACGGCCTTCGCCCTCATCGCCTACCCGGTGCCCGACAACTCGGAGCTGAGGATCACCATCGGCTTCAAGGGCGACCTGCCCGGCTACGACTACCGCGACACCGAGGCCCACAAGGCGCTGACCGCCGCGCGCGTCGCCGATCTGCGCTGGGAGAGCCGCCGGATACTCAAGTCCCTCGCCGAAGCCGATGACTTCTACTTCGACACGATGGCTCAGGTCCGCATGGACCACTGGTCCAAGGGCCGCGTGACCTTGGTGGGCGACGCCGGTTACTGCCCCTCCCCCATCACCGGCCAGGGCACCAGCCTCGCGCTGGTCGGCGCGTACGTACTGGCCGACTCCCTCGCCGCCGCGGACGGGGACCACCGCACCGCGTACGCCCGCACCGAGGCCCGTATGCGCCCCTTCATCCGGCTCAACCAGGCCCTGGCGGGCCGCAACCCGGTCGATCCGAGCACGGAGGCCGCCCGCGACCATGCCAAGAGCGCAATCGCGCTGGACGGCTGAACCGGGGCACGGGCAGGCGGGGCGGGCGGGGCGGGCGGCCTCACGTCACCAGCAGGGCCATGTCCCACCCCGCCACGGCCCCGCCCTCGGCGTACGCGTCCAGCGCGAGCGCCGTGCCCGCCGCCCCTTCGAGGAAGGCCGGTACGTCCGCGCCCTGCGGCACGTGGGTGAAGGTGGCCCGGAAGCCGAACCGGTGCTCCTCCCGGAACTGCGCCACCGTGACGGCGGCCAGCTCGTCGCGGACGCGCGCGACCCGCTCGTCCCCGAGGTGCTCGTTCAGCAGGCCGAGCAGGTGGAGGAGCCCGCCCCAGCCGTGGCACAGGCCGGGGTCGTCGGTCACCCAGGCGCCCGGCGGCTCGGCGATCAGCGCCCGTACGGACCGGTCGACGAGGGCGTGCCAGTCGGGGCGGTCGAGGGCGAGCGCGGCCAGTTGGACGGCGCGGGAGACGCCGGGGGCCCCGTAGCACCAGGAGGGCCGCTGCGGGGCCGGCCCCGACCCCGACTCTGGCCCTACGTTCCACTGGTCGAAGGTGACGTAGCCGGGCCAGCTGACGCCGCCGTCGTCGCCCTCCGGCCTCGCCCACCGCGTGAGAAGGGCGATGAGCGCCTCGATCGCCTCCCGCTGCCCGTCCACGACGACCCCCTCCCGCCAGGCCAGGGACAGCAGGGCGAGCGGCCCGCTGACGCCGTGCGAGAGCCCGAGGTTGAGGTGCCCGTCCGGCAGCTCCGCCTCCTGCCCCGCCTTGGGCGCGGCGAGCGTCCACCAGCGCGGCACCTTCCGCCCCCGGTGCGTGACCTCGCCCTCGGCCATGGCGGTCAAGTACCTCAGGATCAGCTCCAGTTCGGCGTGGCAGGTCTCGCCGCGCGCGAGGAGGTAGCGGCCGATGCCGCTCACGCCCCGTACGGTCTCGTACTGCCCGTTGGTGGCGGCGGGCCCGTCGGTGACGGCGGGCAGCGCGGTACGGACGAGGCGCCGCTGGAACTCGTCGAGGCGCGCGAGCGCGGTGCGGTAGCCGCCGGTCGCCCGGTGGGCGACGAGGGTGGCGAAGGCCACCGCGCCGGGGCCGGAGTAGATGCCGTCGGTCGGGTGCCGTTCCGTGGTGAGGGCGGTCATCGCGCGCGCGAGGTAGCCGTGCGCCCGCGCGGAGTGTCCCTCCTCGCGGGGCGTCGAGCCGCTGAACGCCAGGGAGACGCCGGGGTATCCGCTCGACAGGGACAGGTCCGACCACAGCGGCTCGTCCTCGCCGACCCATGACGCCTCGGCGGGAATCCGGGTGTCGGCGGCGGTCGCGGCGGGGTCGGCCAGCCGGTCCAGCACGCGCGCGCAGATCTCGCGGGCCGCGTCGGCGTGCGGTACGGCGGCATCGGAAGTGGTGCGAGTGGTGCAAGTGGTGCGAGCGGTGCCCGTCATGTCAGCTGTCCCCTCGTTCCCGTCCTTCGCGGCTGCGGGCGTCGTGGGCCCGGCGGCCCAAGATGTCGCGGGCGACGCCGCGCAGGATCGCGTACCCCTTGTCCTCCCGCGCCCGGTCGATGCCCAGGAGCCGGTTGTGCTGCATGTGCAGCAGCGCCAGGACGGATTCGTCCTGCGCGGGACCGGCCGGGGCCCGGTCCGGCCCGTCCCCCGCCAGTACGAGATCCCCGTACGCACGCGGTTCAGGAGCCGTACGCCACAACTCGCCGACGGCGACGGCGGCGGGAGCGGCAGTGGCGGCGGCTTGAGGGGCGCCCCCGAGTGCGTCGGCGAACCGCGCCGCCGTCCCGTACGGCCGGATCAGATCGCGCGCCAGGGCGCGGTGCCGCTGGTAGGCGGCGTGCCCCGCCCCCTTGGGGAAGATGCGGCAGGCCCAGGCGCACCAGTCCCAGTCGCCCAGCGACTCCAGGAGCATCGCGTGGTTGACGGCGGACAGCACCTCGGGCGGCAGGCCGAGCGCCCCGCGCGCCCGCGCGCCGAGCTGCGCCACCGCCGACTGGCTGTCCACGCAGAACACCCGCTCGGCGTGCGGCAGCGCCTCGGGCCCGCCGTACCGTTCGGTCTCGGGCTCGTACGAGTCGAGGACCATGCCCCGGATCGCCCCGGCGTCGCGCATCGCGCGGGTGTGCCGGGCCAGCAGGGGCAGTACGCGCGTCCGCAGCGCCTCGGGGTCGCCGTGCAGCCGAAGCCGCAGATGCGGGTCGGGGTCCTGGTAGCGGAGGTAGAACCAGCGGTCGAGGTGGGGCGAGAGGTCGCGGAGCAGCGCGGGCAGGCGGCCGGAGAGCAGCTCGTCGTGCGCCTTGGGCACCGCGTACAGCTTCGCGAAGAGCCAGTCCTCGCCGGGGAGGGAGTACGGGGCGGGGAGGGAGTACGGGTACGGGGCGAGGCCGGCGGCCGGTTGCGGGGCGGACCGTACGCCTCGCGGCCGCTGATCAGGGGCCTTCACCAGGTCCTGGCGGAGCAGCGGCACGACCACCTCGGTGCTGTACCCGTCGGCCCAGCCGAGCCCCCGCCCGTCGGCGGTCGGGTCCTCGAAGAGCGCGAGTTTCCCCTTGGCGACCTCGTGGCGGAGGAGCGTACGGTGCCAGGGGTCGGTGAGGTCGATGCCGTACGTGCGGTCCCACTGGACGATCTGTACGCGGTCGGGGATTCCGTAGCGCTCGCGCCACTGCTGTACCGCGTGGTCCCACTGCTTCGGGTCCGACCCCCCGGCCTCTCCTGCGGCGTTTCCGGCGGCATCCCCGGCGGCGTCGCGCATCCGCCGGTCCGGGAGCCAGCGCCGGGGCAGGACGGTGACCTTGCCGAAGGTGACGCGCGGCAGTTCCGGCAGGGCCTCCAGGCCGTGCCAGTCCCAGCCGGTCCAGGTCCGGGCGCGGCCGTAGACGATGTCGACGAGGAGCCGTACGACGCCGGGGGCCTCGCGGTCGAGGGCGACCATGTGCGGGACGACGGGCAGCACCCGCTGCCCGGTTCCGGGCAGGGTCAGCCGCATGCCCCACTCGTCCACGCCCACCCGCAGCGTGCGCCAGTCGATACGGCCCGGATCGTCCTCTTCCGGTTCCGGGTAGAGGCCCACGGGGATCTCGTGGGGCAGCAGCCGCGGCACCTGGCTGGTGTTGAGGGCGCGGGGGTGCAGGGGCTGGAAGGCGACCTGGGCGGGGAGGGTGTCCGAGTCGCCGCAGGCTGCGAGGAGGCGGCCCAACTCTTCTTCATTCCCGACAAGTTCGGAGAACCGGCCGGCTGTCGCGCCCGCCAGCCAGGACCCGGTGTGCAGGGAGGTGCCGAGCCGGAAGTCGCCCCGGTCCAGCGCCGCGGTGCTGTCGGCCAGCAGTTGGAAGCACAGCTCCAGCGAGCGGGGCGGCGGCGGGACCGCTTCGGCTCTGCCGCCCGAAGCCCCGCCCGAGGCACCGCTTGAAGCCTCGCCCGAAGCGGCTGCCAGCCGGTCGATCAGCTCAGGCGTGAGGCGCAGTTCACGGTCGTCGCGCAGGAGGGCTTCCTGCGTCAGCTCCGCGACGAGGGCGCGCCGCTCGCGGGCGGCCTTGCCCGGAGTGCCGGGGGCCGGGCCCGGGGAGGGGCCGTCCGCCGCCCGGTCCCGGTACTCCTCCGGGAACCCGAGCCCGCGGTGCGGATCGACGAGTTCGCCCAGCGGAACCGTCACGGTCGCCCCGTACCGCTCCAGGAACCGGAGCCGGTACTCCCGCATATGGGCGTGGGTGGCCCACTCCTCGGATATCGCCCACATCGCGGAGGCGTACCGCCGCGCCTCCTCCGCGACGGAAGGCGGAATCCGCAGGTCGGCATCCATCTTCACGTCGACCTGTACGGGCGGGAATTCGTCGACGGCGTCCGGCCGGGTGAGCTCCATCAGCCGCCGCCAGGGCTCGATGCCCTCGCCTGCCGGGGCCTTCCGGTAGAGGTCGAGGGCCGTACGTACGTCCGCGAGGTGCCGTGCGGCGGCGGGTTCCGGTTCGAGGGCGTCGGCGATGCGGTCGAGGAGCCGGGCGTCGATGCGGTGCGGGGTGATGGAGGTCAGGAGGAACCCGTGCCGGATGAGCTGCGCCAGCGCGGCGTCGATCTGCGGGCCGGTGGCGCGGGGAAGGGCGTCGGCGGCCTGCCGCGCCAACCGCGCACAAGAGACGGGCCGCCCGGAGGCGTGCTCGCGAATCCACTCCACGAGGGCGTTGCGGCGGACGGTTATCTCCTGCTCGGCGCCGGGGAGGACGAGCCGCCCGTCGCGGGTGAGGCAGAGGTCGTTGAAGACGACGCGGACGCGGCGGCGCACGTCGGGCGACGCGAGCCAGTCGCGTACGCGCCCGTGCAGCCACCCGCCGTCGAGCCGTACGGCCTTGTCGCCGGGCCCGCGGATGACGGTACGGGCGTCCGTACCCGTACCCGTACCCGTACCGGTGCCCGTACCCGTACCGGTGCTGGTGTGCGCGGTGCCGACGCCGGCGAACAGCCCGAACGGAGTGGGCCTCCCTCCCAGGCGAAGTGCGTAGCGGGTGACGGAGAGGGCGGCTTTGGTACGGCGCTTGGGGCCGGGGTCCTTGCCGGCGTCGAGCGCGGCGAGGGCGTCGGCGAGACTGCCGCTGGCGACTTCGATGGCTTCACGAAGCAACGGATCACTGATGTGCGGGACATCCGGCCCACCCCCGCCGCCAAGGCCGCCACGGCGGGGCACACTGGCCACCCGCACGAACAACGGCCCGGCCGCCTCGAACAGTTCCCCGTCCCCATTCACCACACCAGCCCCCTGACGTAGTTAGTCCACCGGTCGCACGACACACAGAACAAGCCGGGGCAGACGCATGCCCGCCCCGGCTCGTCCCTTACATCTCGGTGCTCCTCAATTCACGTGCGTGACAAGAAGGTCAGCAGCAGGAGGGGCAGCGGGACATGATTCCGTACGTGCTCGGCGAGGTGGTGGTGCGCGCCGCGAAGCCGAGCCCGTCGGCGTCGATCTGGTCGTCGGAAATCTGGACGTCGAGGTCCAGGTCAGCAGAGTCGGTCGCGTTCTCCAGAAGCATGGAACTGGTCATAAGACAACCTCCACGATCGGTCGCCGCGCAGGGATATGCACGGCGAATGGCGAAGATCTGTTTGATCCCGTTCCCGGACCGTATGCCGCATGATCAGCCAAAGGAAGGGTGGTTATCGGCCGAGAGCAGGGCTGAAAAGCGTCTTGCGTGATGGGTAGGGATACCCCCGAATCACCACATTCCGGCAGCCCTGGCGCAGGCACAAGGAACACGTTTCAGCCGTCCGAAACCGACTCCGGATGAACCGCCGCGAACGCCGCACAGCACGCCACGAGCCAATGACACAGGCCGAGTACGAACTCGTACGTCAGACCTCTTCCTCCCTTCCGCTTACGCCTCCGTTTCACTCTGACCCCTCCTGGCGGTGAGGCGAACGGAGGTGTCGGGCTTGCCGCGCCCGGCACGGTGTTCGGCACAGTCGCACGGCGGAAAGGCGATGGAACCAGTCGGGGGGCGACGATCGGGCCGGACGGCGGCCGACTCATCGAACTTCAGCACCAGGAGCACGCCGTCAGCCCCCAATTCCTCCATCAGCCGCGAAAGCGCTTCCCGCGCCGCACTCCTCATACGCCCAACCGCCTCAGTCCGTTTCGCACCCGCTCGGTCAACTCCCGCGTCGGCTCCGCGTATTCACGTGGCACCCAATCCGGCACTAAGCGCCAGAACCCACCGGCCGCGATCACGCACTCCAGCTCCGCGAGGGAGTCACCTTTTACGTCCGGGCTTCCCGGGCCCCGCCAAGGCCCAGGGTGACGGCCCGGAGAAACGTTCGAGGGCATTTCGGCTCCTCTCTGTAGTGAACCCACTACCAAGGGGAATCAGCCTGCCCTACAGTCGAGGCCCGTTCAACGTGTCAGTCGAGCACGGAAGGTCTTCACGAGCCCTTGAACATCAAAGAGTTGAACCCCGACAGCAGCCCTCAAGCGGCGTTCGGGGCGCGCGTACGCAAGGAACGCGAAGACCGCGGATGGAAGCAGGAGGACCTCGCCGAACACACGGGGTATTCCAGTACGCACATTTCCGCCGTGGAAACTGGTCGCAAGGTGCCAACTCTCCGCTTTGCGCGGATGGCTGACATCGCCGACAACGCCGACACGTTCGAGCGCCAATGGCGGGAGCTCAAACACGGAAGCCTGCTGGAAGGCTTCCCGGAGTTCGTCGGGTACGAGGGCCGGGCAGTCGAGATCCGGCTGTACGAGGTGGGGGTGATCCCCGGCCTGCTTCAGACGCCGGAGTACGCGCGGGTGCTCGCGCAGAGCGCCGTAAAACGAGGCGCGATCACCGGAGAACAGGCGGACGAGCGGGTCACGCTCCTCGCGGAGCGGCAGGCCGCATTGGTCCGCTCGTCTCCGCCGCTGGTCTTCGTGACACTGGACGAAAGCTGTATCCGACGTCCTATGGGTGAACCCGCGATTATGGACGCTCAGTTGGCACGCCTGGTCGAGTTTGCAGAGCTGCCGAACACCATGCTCCAGGTCGCGCCGTTCGAGATGGGAGAGCGCCGCCCCTTCAACCTGCCCATAACCGTACTGACGATGGCCGATCGCTCGCTCACGTCGTACGCCGAGTCCGCACAGCGTGGCCATTTCGAGCGTGAAAGTACCTGCGTAGTGCCGCTGCTGACGGCCTACCATCAGCTGCAGGCAGAAGCGCCTTCCCAGGCGGCGTCTGTGGCCATGATCAACCAGGTACGGAAGGGCACCCTGTGACGACCGAATCCCCCCGTTGGTTCAAGTCCTCGTACAGCGACAACGGCGGCCAGTGCATCGAGATCGCCGCCAACCTGGCCGCCTCGCACGGCACCGTCCCGGTCCGCGACAGCAAGCACACGGACGGCCCCAGCCTTTCGTTCACCCCGACCGCGTGGACGACCTTCGTAGCGGGAGTGAAGGGCAACGCCTTCACAGCCGCCTAAGGGCTACGCCCCGTACAGCGCATGGCCCCTGATCCACCGCTCCAGCAGATCAGGGGCCATGCGCAACCAGGCACGAAAGGACACCCCCATGACCACCGAATCCCCCCGTTGGTCCAAGTCCACCTACAGCCAGAGCAACGGCGGCGAATGCGTCGAGTGGGCACCAACTGTCGTACGGGCTCACGGCACCGTGCCGATCCGCGACAGCAAGGACCCGGGCGGGCCCACCCTGACCTTTCCCAAGGGCGCGTGGACACAGTTCGTAGCAGAAGTAAAAGGCGGCGGCTTCACAACCGCCTAGCGGATGTACCGACTCAGCACGGAAGGACACCCCGTGACAGCCGAATCCCCCCAGTGGTTCACGTCCTCGCACAGTGGCGGTGGCGGCCAGTGCCTGGAGGCCGCCACCAACCTGGCCGCCGGTCGGCCAGTCGGCATCGTGCCGATCCGCGACAGCAAGAACCGTGGCGGGCCCACCCTGAACTTCCCCGCGGACGCGTGGACACAGTTCGTAACACAGCTGAAAGGCGGCGGCTTCACAACCGCCTAGTCAGTGGGTGAGGACGACCTTCCCCCTGGCATGGCCGGTTTCGCTCAAGCGGTGCGCTTCGGCGGCGTTCTCCAGGGGGAAGGCACCCGCGATCGGCACGGTGAAGCGGCCCTGTTCGGCGAGGTCGCCGATGCCGAAGACCGCGTCGCCCGGCCGGACGTCGGTGACGCCCGTACCGACCTCGTCGACCACGCCCGCGGCGTCCACGCCGAGCACGTGGGGCAGGCTCACCGGCATCATGTCGCGGAACTTCCCGGCGCGCAGGCCGCAGTCGGAGGGAGTGACGCCGGACGCGCGTACGGCCACCCGGATCTGCCCCGGCCCCGCGTGCGGTTCCGGCATGTCGGCGACCTCAAGGACGCTGGGGGGACCGTACGTGGCGAACGTCAGTGCTCTCATGGAACCGGATGCTACTGAGGGCGCCGCCCCGTTCGGCATCGCGCTCTGCGTTCCACTGCCCAGGGCAGGTCCCTTCGGCGTCGGGCCCACGAGCGGCGTACGGCTGATGGCCGGCTGACCGGCACTGACGAGCTGATGCTGTACGCCTCCGCGTACGACGCCGACGCGCGGATCCGCTGCTATGAGCTGGCGGCGAAGGCCGTCGCATGCGGCTTTCAGGCGCCCTGCCGGCAGGGCGAGTCGGCCGCTCGGACCAGGGCGCGGGCCAGGGCGATGGTCTCCGCGAGGGTGTCGAGCGGGAGGGGCTGGGTGGCGACGGCGCCCTCGTGGAGGACGAGGAGTTGGGTGGCGAGGGCGGCCGGGTTCGCGCAGCCCGCGGTGGCGGCGAGGTCCTGGAACAGGTTCAGCAGCCAGAGCTTCTGGTCGGCGGCGATGCGGTGGGCGGGGTGGGAGGGGTCCGGGAGTTCGGCGAGTGCGTTGATGAAGGCGCAGCCGCGGGTGTTGGTCGCACTCCAGGTCCGCAGCGCCTCGAAGGGGGCGGTGACGGCCTCGGCCGGGGTGCCGCAGGCGTCGACGGCGGTACGGACGAGTGACCGCCAGCGCTGGTCGCGGCCCGCGAGATAGACCGCGACGAGCTGGTCCTTGGAGCCGAACTGGTTGTACAGGGTCCGCTTGGTCACCCCTGAGTGCTCGGCAATCAGGTCCACGCCGACCGCCGTGATGCCTCGGCCGTAGAACAGCTCCTCCGCCGCCGCCACGATGCGGCGGCCGGCCGGCGTCATGGGCCGGTCTTCCTGCGCTGCGAGCACTGCGAGCTCCTTCACTGATCGATACCTTCCCCGCTCGTCACGTTCACGGATCGATATCTTCACTGATCGACACCTTCACCGATCGGTGTACGGTGGAAGATGTTCACAGATCAGTATACCCGCGAGGAGGTTCAAGCGATGAGCACGCCCCAGGTCATGCGAGCGGTGCGGATCACCCGGCACGGAGGACCCGAGGTCCTCGAACCGGCCGAGGTCGCCGTCCCCGCCCCGCAGGCGGGAGAGGTACTGGTCCGGGTCAGTGCGGCAGCCCTGAACAACACCGACCTCTGGACCCGTGAGGGGGCCTACGGCCGCCCCGGAGACCCGAAGGCGGTGTCGGGCTGGCGCGGGCCGATCGACTTCCCGCGGATTCAGGGCGCGGACGTGGCCGGACACGTCGCGGCCGTCGGGCCCGGAGTGGAGGGGAACCTCCTCGGACGCCGGGTGGTCGTCGACCCCGCGATCTACGACGCCGAAGGACCGGACGCCAACCCCGTGGGCCTGATGGGGAGCGAACGGGACGGCGGATACGCCGAGTACGTGACGGCTCCGGCCGCGCGCGTACACGACGTGACGGATTCGCCGCTCACGGACGACCAGCTCGCCGCGTTGCCGACCGCCTACGGCACGGCGCTGGGCATGATCGAGCGAGGCCGGTTGCGTACGGGGGAAACCGCCCTGGTCTCGGGCGCGTCCGGCGGCGTCGGCATCGCGCTCGTACAGATCGCCCGTGCGCGCGGCGCGAGGGTGCTCGCCATCAGCAGCGGCCCCAAGATCGACGCGGTGCGCGAAGCAGGCGCGCACGCGGTCGTCGACCGCGCGGGAGACGTCGCCGAACAGATCCGCGCCGCCGCCCCCGACGGCATCGACGTCGCACTCGACGTCGTGGCCGGCGAGTTGGTGGGCGAGGGGCTGCCGCTGCTGCGCGAAGGGGGCCGGTGGGTCATCGCCGGCGCGCTCGGCGGATACGGCGTGACCTTCGACGTACGCCGCCTCTACCTGCACAACGCGCAGGTCATCGGCTCCGCGATGCACACCCCCGCACACTTCGGCCTCCTCATGGACCTGGCCCGCAGGGCCGACGTCCGCCCCGTCATCGCCGCGGCCTTCCCCCTGGACCAGGCGGCTCGGGCGCAGGAGGAACTCTCCCGCAGGGGGCACGTGGGGAAGATCGTCCTGCACCCTCGCGCCGCGAGCGCGGTTGACGAACCGTCAGGGGCGTAGCGCACGCGCCAACTCGGAGAGCTCGCCGAGGTGCAGGTCGAATCGGTCCTCGGCGGTGGGCGGGTCGCCGCCCGGCCGTTCGAGGTAGGCGGTGCGCCGGCCGCAAGCGTGCGCGGCGACCATCAGCATCCGGTCCGCGGGCCTGCCCGCGCAGTCGACGGCCAGTCGGTACGCGACCGGGACACGGCGGAGCTAATCGCCGAGAATCCGCTCCCAGAGCAGCCCGTCCCGCCAGCGCCCGTCGAGAAGGATCGAGGAGTGCGCGACGCCGTACGGACTGAACCCGTTGCGCTGCAGTACCCGCTGCGACGGCAGATTCTCCAGGTTGGTGGACGCCTCGGCACGGTGCAGCCCGAGTTCGTCCGTCATCACCTGGAGTACGAGCCCGACGGCGTGCCCGGCGTGGCCTTGATTCTGGGCGACGCTGGCGATCCAGTATCCGACGGAGCCGCGGCGCAGGTGCGGCTGCGGCAGGATGCCTCCGACGGTGACCTGCCCGACCACCTGGTCGTCGGCGAGCACGACGCCCGGCCAGACCGTGCCGGCCCGGTATCCGGCCAGCAGCCTGTCGATCCGCCCCGCCTGGCCTTCCGGGGTGAAGAAGTCGGCCGGCTGGTCCGGTTCCCACGGCCGGAAAGCCTCGACGTCCCGCGCCCTATGTGCGGCTATCGGGGCGGCGTCACGGGGTTCGATCAGGCGGATCCTGGTGCTGCTACGCATGGGCTGATCCTCGTCGCAGTGCGTGGGATGAGGCGGCCGGGCTGAGAGCCGCGCAGTCGGCCAGTCAATCAGTGAGGCGACCAGTCAGTCGCCGCCGCCCTCGGCGCCCCATCGCCGGTATCTCAACGGCGTTGTGCCGAAGGTGCGTTTGAAGGCGGTGCTGAACGAGCTCTCCGACGCGTAGCCGATGCTCAGCCCGACCTGGCCCACCGGTACGTCCCGGTGGACCAGTGCGTGCGCGGCGAGCCGCATGCGCCAGTCGTGCAGGTAGGTCAGGGGCGGGACGCCGGACACGGAGCGGAAGCGGGCGGCGAAGCTCGTACGGGCCATGGTGGCGATCCGAGCCAGTTCGTGGAGTTGCCAGGGGCGGGCCGGGGCCTCGTGCATGGCGCGTACGGCCGGGGCGAGGCGCGGGTCGGCGACGAGGCGCAGCCAGCCCGCCGGGAGCGCCTCGGGCCGCGCCAGGTAGGAGCGCAGCACCTGTACGAGCAGGAGCTGGGCGATCTGGTCGCGCGCGAAGCCGCCGCCGGCCCGGTGGCCGCCCAGTTCGGCGTCCAGTTCCTCCAGCAGCCAGCGCACCGCCGCCGACTGCGGGCTCGTACTCGTGATGTGCAGGAACGGGGGCAGGGCCCAGGCGAGCAGCGCCTCGCCGCCGCGCTGTACGTCCAGTTCCCCGCCGACCCCGGAGAAGTCCTCGCCCGCCCCGATGCGGTGAAACGGCACCGTCATCGCGGAGGCGTCGACCGGCGCCGCCGAGGGGTCGGTGTGCAGCGTGAACGGGTCGGCGCCGCTCACCGCGATCGCCTCCCCCGCTCGCACCTCGACGTCGTCGCCCGGGAGCCGGGGCGAGGAGAACGTACAGGCCCCCCGGAGCACCGTGATGATCTTGAGGCGGCCGGGGGCGGGGAAGCGGATCGCCCAGCCGCCGCTCGCCGCCAGTCGGCCGGTCAGGGTGCACCGGGCGCCGGCGAGCGCGAGGACGTGGGACAACGGGTCGGATGGGCTTTCGTCGGACGGGGTTTCGTCGGTCGTCGCTCCCGTGCCTGCGCCGGTTGCCCCCGCGCCTTCGCCGGTTGCTCCCGCGCCTTCGTCAGTCGCCCCCGTGCCTGCGCCGGTCGTCGCTGCTGCTCGCTCGTCCGTCATTTATGTACTTCCGCGAAAGAATTCCGAACGGTACGGCATTCACCGTACGCCTCAGCCGCGCGAGGCTGGTGACCATGAGTTCCACGCACCTCGACTCCTACCGCACCCTGGGCCGCACCGGCCTCCGTATCAGCCCGCTGATGCTCGGCACCCTGACCTTCGACGACCCCGTTCTCGGTGCCGACCGGGAGACGTCGCTGCGGCTGCTGCACCGCTATACCGACGCCGGGGGCAACGCCGTCGACACCGCCAACGGCTACGCCGGCGGCCGTTCCGAGGAGACCGTCGCGCGGTTCCTGCGCGAGCGCCCCGGCGCGCGGGACGGCCTGGTGATCGCCACGAAGTTCGCCGGCAACATGCACCCCGGCGACCCCAACGGCGGCGGCACCGGGCGCAAGGCGATCCTGCGCCAGCTCGACGCCTCGCTGACCCGCCTGGGCACCGACCACATCGATCTCTACTGGCAGCACTACTTCGATCAGCACACGCCTCTCGAAGAGACTCTCAGCACCCTCCAAGACCTCGTGACAGCGGGGAAGATCCGCTATTACGGCCTGTCCGACACCCCGGCGTGGGCTGTCGCACGCGCGGCCACCATCGCCGAGCTGCGCGGCTGGGCGCCGGTCGCCGCGGTCCAGGCCGAGTACTCGCTGCTGGAACGGACCGCCGAAGGCGAGCTGTTCGGGGCCGTACGGGAACTGAGCATCGGCGTGGTGCCCTGGAGCCCGCTCGCGGGCGGCGTCCTGTCGGGCAAGTACACCCGGGCGGAGCGCAGTCCCGCGGGGTCCGGCCGCGCCGCCCTGCCGACCACCCAGGCCCTGCTCACCGACCGCACCTTCGACCTGTTGGACCTGCTGCGGCAGATCGCCCGCGAACAGCACGTCGCGGTGTCCGCCGTCGCGCTCGCCTGGCTCGGCCACCGGCCGGAGGTGACCGCGCCGGTCATCGGCGCGCGCACCCCCGAGCAGTTGGAGGCCAGCCTCGCGTCGCTGACCGTCAGCCTGTCCGAGACGCAGCTGGCGGAGCTGGACGCACTGACGGCCCCGGCACTCCCCTTCCCCATCGGGTTCCTGCGGACCAGCGGCGTCGACCTGGCCCAGGGCGGGGCGACGGTCAACGGGGTCCCGTCACGGGCGTGGCACCCGGGGTGACCTGAGTCGCCGGGACCGGCCGGCTCAGGCGCGCGCGGGCTTCGACGCGGGCCATGTAGTCCTGGATGAGGGAGACGTACGCGCCGCGAAGCGGCTCCTCCTCCAGATATCCCATATGGGCCGCGCCGGGCTGCGTCACATGCTCGGAATCCGGAATTCGCGCGGCGATATCGGCGAGATGCGCGGGAACGCATTCGTCGAACTCGCCGCCGAGAACGAGCGTCGGGACCTGGATCCGCTCCAGCTCGTCGAAAATGTCCCAGTCCTTGAGCGTGCCGGACACGTGGTAGTCCGCATGCCCGATCATCGTCCGGAACGTCGTCAGACTCATGAGTTCCGGATCGAGGCTCACGGAAGAGGTGCGCAGCACGCACGCGCGCATGTACTCCGCCTGGGCCGCCCAGTAATCGGGGTCGTCCGTCTCACCCCTCAGCTCCCGGCCGTAGGTGCGGTCGAGTACGTCACCCGGCAGTTCCGCCATGAGGCCGCGGACCTCCCACTCGAACCGTGGCACGCTCGCCAGCCCGTTGGCGCAGATCAGGCTGGTCCACTCCGGCGCCCGTTCCGCGGCGTACTGAAGACCGAGCATCGCTCCCCAGGAGTGGCCGTAGACGTGCGGGCGCTCCAGGCCGAGCGTCTCGCAGACCGCGCCCAGTTCGTCGAGGAAGCGGTCCACCGTCAGCAGCGAGACATCGTCGACCGGGTCCGAACGCCCTACGCCGAGCTGGTCGTACCAGATCACCTCGCGCTCCTCGGCGAGCGGCGCGAAGGCGTCGAACAGCAGGTCGCTCGGGTACCCCGGACCGCCGTGGACGAGCAGCAACGGCGCACCGCCGCTGCTGCCCTCACCGCCGATATCGCCGCTGCTCGCGCCGCTGCTGCCCTCACCGCCACTCTCGCCGCTGCTCCCACCGCTGCCCTCACCGCCACTCTCGCCGCTGCTCCCACCGCTGCTCGCGCCGTTGCTCTCGCCGCCGCTCTCGCCGCCGCCCGTCCTGCGGTACCAGACCTCGCCCCCCGGTACGGAAATCCTGCCTTCCTCCGTCACGCCGGCCCCATCTCGTAGGCGTACTCCTCCATGCGGTCGATGAGGTCTCCGTCGAACCGGAAGTACATCGCGGCGTGGAACTCGCTCCGCGACCCGTCCGGCATGGTCAGCCGGAGGACCTGCTGCTGAAGCACCTCGTTCGCGCCGTGGAATTGGCGCGTGATGTCGAACCGCAGCGAATCGACCGTTTCGGCGAGGGGCTTCAGCTGTTCCATTTTTTCGGCGACCGTCTGCTCTCCCTTTCCGTCGTTGTGCCACACGGTGGCCGATTCCGTGCACATGGCCAGCACTTCGTCGAATTCATAGGACTCCAGGTGCCGCAGGCACCGAGTCGCCGTCTCGGCGATGTTCTTCCTCATGTCGCATTCCTCTGAGGGGACTGGTTCGCTGACCTCGAACATAAGGAAGAAGGCCCGTATATATAAGTCTTGACTTGGTTCTACGCGTCAGGCAGTTCTCTCGGCGGAAGCTAAGAAACCGCAGGTCAGAGCGGGTATGGGGTGCCTGCCCGGCGGGGCCACCGGCCTGGAATTCTAGGAATTCCGGCCGGTGGACCCGGTCAGGCCCGCGCTGATGAGCCAGATGTGTTCGCAGGTCGACGACGCCTCCTGCAACTTTTCGCGGGATTCCTGCGAGGCGTGGTAGAAGGTCCGCTCAATCATCCAGCACAGGGCGCGCGCCATCGCGGCGGCCTGGTCCGGTTCGCCGCCGGGCCGGACGCCGGCCCGTTCCAGGACGGCGGTGATGGCCGCGATGAACAAGTCGGCCGTACGGTCCCAGAGTTCACCGATCTCCGGCACGGTCAGCGACAGGTCGATCGCGGTGCGCATGACCAGGCCGTGGTCGTTCCACAGTTCGACAGTTCGCCGCATGGCCGCCGCGACGGCCTGGCGCGGCTCCTCGGTCCGCGCGGTGACGCGGGACCGTTCCCACAGGTGCTCGACCGTCCGGGCGACGAGCGCGGCGACCACTTCCTGCTTCGAGCCGAAGTAGAAGTACAGGGCGCCGCGGGTGATGCCCCCGCCCTGGGCGATGTCGCCGACGGTCATGGCCTCGTAGCCCTTGTCCGCCAGCAGGGCCTCGCAGGTGTCCAGGATCGCCCGCTCGCGGACGTCGCCCTTGCGTTCGGTGGCGGCGCGCCGGCTCCGCGCGGGCTGGTGGCCGGGCATCAGAGCTGAGCGCCGTCGGCGAAGTCGGTCGTGCGGGAGAGCTCCTCCCATCCGCGGATGTCCTCGTCCACGGCCGTACGGGCGGCCGTGACCAGCCGCAACGCGTCGGAGCCCAGGACGAGATGGGCCGGCGGCTGCTCGACCGACGCAATGTGCACGACGGCCTCCCCCGCCTTGACCGGGTTGCCGAGCTGGTTGCCGCTGGCCTTCTGCCGCCCTTCACGGATCGGGGTGAACAGCTCGTCGTAGTCGTCGATGGAGCGTGCGGCACGGGTCATGGAGCGCCCGGCCCAGTCGGTACGGAAGGAGCCGGGCTCGATCGCCGTCACATGGATGCCGAACTGCGCGACCTCCTTGCCCAGCGCTTCGAGGATGCCCTCCAGGGCGAACTTGCTGCCGCAGTAGGCGGACATGCCGGGTACGGCCATGAGCCCGCCCATGGAGGTGACGGCCATCAGGTGTCCGCGGCGGCGCTCCCGCATGCGGGGCAGCGCGGCCCGCAGCGTGGCGACCGCCCCGAAGACGTTGACCTCGAACTGCCGCCGGACTTCGGCCAGCGGCGTCTCCTCGAAGGTGCCCTCCAGCCCGTACCCGGCGTTGGCGATGACGACGTCGAGCGGGCCGACGTTCTCCTCCACCTCCGTGATCACGCTCGTCACGGCGTCGTCGTCCGTCACGTCCAGGATGCGGCCGTGGGCGCGCCCGGACGCCTCCTCCTCGAAGGCCCGCAGGTCGTCTTCCGTACGGACCGTGCCGACGACGGTGTGCCCGGCCGCCAGGGCGGCCTGGGCGAAGGCGCGCCCGAGGCCGGTGCTGACGCCGGTGATGAGCCAGTTCTGCTGCTGCACTGCGTGCTCCTCCAGGTAGGGATTTCCTGAGTTTCCTGAGTTTTCTGGGCTTCCTGAGCGGCTCGCCGCTCCCTCACCCAGAAAGTCTACACAGTGTCGATTTTCGTCGTCACAGTGTTGGTTTTGACCTGGCGGAGCAGGGCAGGGGAGGGCAGGGCAGCTTGACCGTGACTACCGATGGAAGGTCGCGACCGCTTCGAGCGCGACCCGTTCGGCGGTGACGCGGTTGACCGGGGCAGCCTCGTCGGCGTACCCGAAGGAGATGCCGACGAGCAACTTCCCTTCTGGGACCGCCAGTTCATCGCGGACCGTGTCGGCGTAGAAGCTCAGCAGCCCCTGCGGGCAGCTCGCCACGCCGTACGCGGCCATCGCCAGGAGCAGCGTCTGCATATAGGCCCCGACGTCGGCGGCCAGCCGGGCCCCGCCGGGAGCTCCGCCGTTTCCGGCGACGAACAGGAAGGCGGCGTGCGGCGCCCCGTAGAAACGCAGACTCTCCGCGTCGTAGGCCGCCCGCGCCTCGTGATCGCCGGGGCCGATGCCCAGCGCTCCGTACAACTGGGCGCCGAACGCCGCCCGGCGCACCTGGTGCACCGGCGCGTACATGTCGTCGGAGTACGGAAAGTCGACCGAGGTGCGGCGCTCGGCGTGGGCCGTCTCCAAGGCATCCGCCAGCCGCTCGCGCGCGGCACCGCTCACCACCTCCACCCGCCACGGCTGCGCGTTGGAGTTCGACGGCGCGGCACCGGCCAGCGAGAAGATCGCGCGCATCGTCTCCTCGGGCACCGCGTCCGGACGGAACGCGCGGGTCGCGCGACGGCCGCGTATCAGCTTCTCCGCGGAGCCGCTCATCTCAGTGGGCATGTCAGTAGGCATGAACACTCCTCGTCAGGGGTTGATGTAAACGGAAACGTTTACTTAGTGCGACCCTAACAGCCGCTCGCCATCGAAGTAAACGCGGCCGTGCACTTCCTGGCCGTACACTTCCTGCATGAGTGCGACGGCGGCGGAAGCAGAAGATCAGGGCCGGCGGCGGGGGCGGGGCCGGGGCGCGCGGGAGCGCATCCTGACCGCGGCCGCCCGGCTCTTCGCGACCCAGGGGATCAACGCGACCGGCATGGAGCAGGTCGCGGAGGCGGCACCGGTGTCCAAGCGCACGCTGTACGCGCATTTCCGGACCAAGAACGACCTGGTGATCGCCCACCTCCGGGGCCTCGCCGCGTCGGGGGCCACGCTGGAAGCCGTACTGACCCGCGAGGACATCCCTCCGATGGAGCGGCTGCTGGGACTGTTCGACCAGCCCGCGCCGGAGGCGGAGCCGGTGCGCGGGTGCCCGTTCATCGACGCCGCGGCGGAGTTCCCCGACCCGGAGAGCGCGGTCCATTCGTACGCGCGTGAGCAGAAGCTGCGGATGGCGCAGCTGGTCACCGCGCTCGTGACGGAGCTGGGCTGCCGCGAACCCGCCACGCTCGCGGAACAGCTGGTCACCCTCGCGGACGGGGCGGCCAGCCGCGCCATGGTGCTCGACGAGGCGGACTACGGCCGGCACGCCCGTAAAGCGGCTCAGACCCTCCTGGCGCACGCGCTGCCGACAGGCACGGCCTGACGATGAGCACGGTCTTACGACGAGCACGGCCTGACCACGAGCACGACCTTACGACGGGCACGGCCTGACGACGAGGGCTCCAAAACCGGGCCATTTACCATGACGAGCAGGGCAGCGCGCGGAACGCGGGCAGCGCGAGGAAGGGACGGCGGCCGATGAGCCTTCGCCAGTACGAGTACGCCCTGGCGGTAGCCCAGGAGGGCTCGGTGACCGCGGCGGCGGAGCTGCTGCACGTGGCCCAGCCGTCGATGTCCCAGCAGATCCGGGGCCTGGAGCGGGAACTCGGGGTGCAGCTCTTCACCCGTACGCCGACGGGGCTCGTACCCACCGTGGTCGGCCGCGCGTTCCTGCGGGAGGCCGAGGTCGCCGTGAACGCGTCGCGGCGGGCGCGGGCGACGGCGCGGGCCGGGGCCGACGACCTGGTGGGCGAGCTGGTCGTCGCGGTGCAGATGGGCTTCGGCACGCGGCAGCTGCCGGGTGCGCTCAGCGCACTGCGCAGCCGCTTCCCACGGCTGGAAATCAGCGTCTTCGAGGAGCCGAGCTCCGCCGAGCTGGAACAGCTCTGCCGCCGGGGCGTACTGGATCTCGCCCTGATGGCGGCCTGCGAGCGCAGCCCTTCCGACACCCATCACCTGGGCGACGAGGAGTTCGCCGTGGTGCTGGGGGCCGATCACCCGCAGCTCGCCGTCGACAGGGTCGAGCTGCGCGCGCTGGAGGGCGAGCCGTGGGTGCGGTTCGACCGCGACAGCGCGCTCGACGCCGTACTCCTGAACGTCCTGCGGGACAACGGGCTGACCCCGACCACTGCCGCCCGCGTCTCCCAGACGGCGACGGCCGTGCGCTGGGCCGCCCAGGGGCTGGGGGCGACGCTCGTACCGGCCTCGGCGGTGCCGCAGGCGCACGAGCACCTCGCGCGCCCGGTGACCTCGGCCGTGTCCCACCCCGTCATCGCGGTGCTCCGGCAGAACGCGGGCCCGGCGGAGACGGCGTTGCTGGAACTCCTGCGGGAGGAGAGCTGGCACAAGGCGGAGGGGTTCGCGCAGGTGGGGTGAGGGTGGGCGGGGCCGGTGCCTGTGCGGTTGGTTGGGTGAGGCCGGTGTCTACGAGGCCGGCAGTGTCTCGATGTCGGTCGCGCGGTGGAGCCCGAGGGACCGGTTCAACCGCTTGGTCACACGCGTCGCCGTGGTACGGGGCAGCAGCCGCGGAGCCCAAGTGGTGGCGCGCATGATCGCGCGGCCCGGGTAGGCGTTGACGGCGCCCTTGGCGTAGGCGTCGAGAGTCTTGGCGGCGACGCGCTCCGGCGGGTCGGTGTAGGCGGGGTTCATCGCGGCGGTGGTGTGGTCGAAGAACCCTGTGGCGGTGGCCCCGGGGTGGGCGGCCATGACCCGCACCCCGCTGCCGCGGAGCTCTTCGGCGAGCGCTTCGGTGAACGACAGCACGAACGCCTTCGTCGCCGCGTAGGTCGCCTGGTACGGCATGGCCTGGAACGCCGCCGTGGACCCGACGTTGATGATGCCGCCGCTCCCCCTCGCGGCCATGCGGCGGCCGAGCGCGTGGGTCAGGTTCATGAGGGCGACGATGTTCAGCTCGACGGAGGCGACGTTGCGCGCGGGCGCGGAGTCGAGGAAGGGTCCGACGGCACCGGCGCCGGCGTTGTTGACGAGGAGGTCGACGGTGCGGGCCCGTCGGTCCAGCTCCGCGATCAGCCGGTCCACGCCGTCGGCGGCGAGATCGACCGCTTCGGTCTGGACCTCGACCCCGTGCTCCTTCCGGATCGCGTCGGCGACCCGCTCCAGCCCGTCGCGGGACCGGGCGACGAGCACCAAGTTCGCGCCGCGTAGGGCGAGTTCACGGGCGTATGCCTCGCCGAGCCCTTTGGAGGCCCCGGTGACGAGGGCGGTGATGCCGGAGTAGCCGTTCATGCGCACTCTCTTTCAGTGGAGCTCGATGGACCTCGGCGTACCAAATACACTTCGAGCCTCGAAGTAGATGCGAAGACCGTAACAGCTTCGAGCCTCGAAGCACAGTGCTAGCCTTCGGCCATGGAGAACCAGTCGCTGGAATCGGTCGTACGCGCCAACCACGAACTCTTCATGCGCACCTCCGACCGCCTGGCCCAGCCCCTCGACGAACTGGGCCTCACCCACGCGACAGCCCAAGCCCTCTGGGCCATCGACCCCGCCGAACCCGCCCCCTCCATGAAGGCCCTGGCCGGCCGTCTCTTCTGCAACGCCCCCAACCTCAACTTCGTCGTCAACCAACTCATCGACCGCGGCCTGGTCGAACGCGGCACCGACCCCGCCGACCGCCGCGTCCGAGTAGCCGTACTGACCCCGAAGGGCCGCGAGATCCGCGAGCGCGTCGTAGAACTGACCCTCACCCAAACCCCCTTCGCCGCCTGCCCCCCGGAAGACTTGGCCCGCCTGGCCGAGATCTTGCAGCGAACGCTCGATGACGGGGGACGGTGAGGCCATATCTGGAGGGGGCTGGGGTTAGGGAGCGCTGGCCGCTGCCGCGAAGTGGTTGGGGCGAGCTCTTCGGGTGCGGGTGCGGGTGCGGGGGTGGCTCGGGTCTGTGATTCATGGGATCGGCGGGGTGGAGGTGGGGGTTAGTTCGCTATCTGCTGCCCGGTGGGGGCTGCCGTGTGGGGCGGCATTGTGCGTGGTCGGGTGCGGGTTTCGTCTCGGACCCTGCGGGTCCAAAGCGCCAGCAGCTGCCGCGAAGTGGTTGCGATGAGGGCTTCGGGTACTGGCGTGGGAGTGGCTCGGACCTGTGATTCAAGGGATCAGCGGGGGTGGGGGGGCGCGCTGCGCTACGCCTTGGGTGGGGTTGGCGTCCGGGGGCAGTTTCCGCCTGCTGGACGGGGCTTGAGGGTGGGGAAACTCCCCTCTGACGATTGGCGTGCCCGTTATGCCCGGCCTGTGAAGTTGATTGGGCAACAGGGGTGGACTGCCGCCCACTTTCGTGTCCGGTAAGGCGCTTTTGTCGGGCGGTAACTCCACCCTACTTACGAGTAGGCCCCTGGCGACTGCCCGGCCCTGCGGAGCGGAGCGGAACTTCTTGCGACCCCCGTCGCGAACTCACCCGCAGGCAGCGAACCCGCCCCAGGTCCCCCCGCTGTTGGATCATCAGGCCGCAACCCACGCCGAGCCCGCGCTCGAAGAGCTCGCCCCAACCACTTCGCGGCAGCGGCCAGCGCTATGCGCAGCGAGCCTCTCTAACCCCAGCCTCGAACCCACCCGACAGGCAGTGAACCGGCATCAGGCCGCCCCCTCCCCTGCCGCTGCTGGCGCTTTGGACCCGAAGGGTCCGAGGCGAGAGGCGCGCTTGACCGGCGGCAATGCCGCCCCACGCGGCAGCCGCCTGCGCCCCGGCCCCCACCGGACAGCAGATAGCGAACCGACCCCGCCCCCACCCCCGCCGATCCCATGAATCACAGGCCCGAGCCACCCCCGCACCCGCGTCCGAAGAGCTCGCCCCAACCACTTCGCGGCAGCGGGCAGCGCTATGCGCAGCGAGCCTCCCTGACCTCAGCCCCAGACCACGGCGACAGCCAGCGATCCGGCACCAGCCCTCCCCCTCCCCTGCCGCTGCTGGCGCCTTGGACCCGAAGGGTCCGAGACGAAAGCCGCACCCAACCACGCACAATGCCGCCCCACGCGGCAGCCGCCTGCGCCCCGGCCCCCACCGGACAGCAGATAGCGAACCACCCCCCACCCCCACCCCGCCGATCCCATGAATCACAGGCCCGAGCCACCCCCACACCCGCGCCCGAAGAGCTCGCCCCAACCACTTCGCGGCAGCGGCCAGCGCTATGCGCAGCGAGCCTCACTGACCTCAGCCCCCGACACGGCGGCAGGCAGCGAACCGGCACCAGCCTGCCCCCCTCCCTGCCGCTGCCGGCGCTTTGGACCCGCAGGGTCCGAGACGAAACCCGCACCCGACCTCCGGCCATGCCGCCCCACGTAGCAGCCCCCGCACCTCGACGCGCACCCCCGGAAGCCCTAAAAGACAGCTCCTCCGGCGTCCACGTGCATTGTTGTGCCGGTGATGTAGCCGGCCCGGCGAGAGGCGAGGAAGCAGATGGCCTCTGCGATCTCGTCCGGCTTCGCCGTTCGCTGGAGCCCCAGGCTCTTGGCCACGCCCTCGTTGCCCTCCTCGCCCCATTCGGCCAGCACGCCCTCGGTACGGGTCGGGCCGGGAGAGACGCTGTTGACCCATACTCCGCCCTCGGCGAACTCCGCCGCCCACGTACGGGTCAGCGAGGACAACGCCGCCTTGGACGCGCTGTAGACCGAGGCGCTGGGGAAGCCCTTGAAGGCCGCGAGCGAGGTGACGTTGACGATGCTGCCCTCGCCCTTTTCGAGCATGTGCGGTACGAGCGCGGCGACCAGGAAGTAGGGACCGCGCACATTGGTGCTGAAGACCCGTTCGTAGCCCTCCGCGCCCTGCTCGACCGTGAGCGAGGTGGGGAAAGTGCCCGCATTGTTGACGAGGATGTCCACCGACCCGCTCTGGCGGACCAGTTCGGCGACCGAGTCCAAGTCCGCCACGTCGGCCTGTACGAACCGGACCTCGCCGTCCTCCCGGGCGGCGCGCACGGCCTTCTTGCCGCGTTCGGCGTCGCGGCCGCTGATGACGACTTCGGCCCCCGCACGGGCCAGCATTCGAGCGGTTGCCAGGCCGATTCCGGAAGTACCTCCGGTGACCAGCGCCACCTTGCCCTGAAATTCCATCTCGTTTGGCATTTTCTGTGTTCTTTCTTTCCGCTTACGGTTTTACGGGATCTGCGCTCCGGGCCCCCTCAACGTCAGCCCCTGGGGAATTCGCCACCGTCCACCACGACGTTGCTCCCGGTCAGCCATCCCGCCCGGTCGCTCGTGAGGAACAGCACCGCGTTGGCGATGTCGTCCGGCAGGCCGTCGCGCCCCAGCGGCGGCGCGGTCGTGTCCTGGCCCGGGCCCTCGGTCAGCCGCGCCCACTGCTCGCGCGTCGCCTCGCCGCCAGGCGTGGCGGTCCGGCCGGGCGACACGGTGTTGACCCGGATTCCGGCCGGCGCCAGCTCCGCCGCCAGGCCCCGGCTGTAGTTCTCCAGCGCGGCCTTGGCCGTGGTGTAGTGCAGGAACGGCGGCGCGACCATGGGGACCGCGGCCGAGGAGACGTGGACGATCGCCCCCGAACCTCGCTCCCGCATCCCCGGCGCCAGCAGCGCGTCCAGCCGCACCGCGGCCAGGAAGTTCAGGTCCAGCGCGTCCTGCCACGCCTCCTCGGGGATGGCCAGGGCCCCCTTGTACGGCCCCGCGCCGCCCGCGTTGTGGACGAGGACGTCCACCCCGCCTAGGCGTTCCCGCGCCGCCGTCGCCAGCGCCTCCGCTCCATCCCGGGTCTGCACATCTGCCGTCACGAAGGCGGCGCCCTCCGGCACCGTGTTCGTCGCCGACCTCGCCGTCGTGAGCACCTTGGCACCCGCGTCCAGAAGCTGGCGCACAATGGCCGCCCCGATTCCACGGGAACCCCCCGTCACCAGGGCCCGCTTCCCCGCCAATTCCAGCTTTTCCGATCCATTCTCGGTATTGGTCACGCCACCGGCCCCTCTCGGCAATTAATTCATCCGGACGGAAAGTAAATCTGCTGCGTTTCACGCTACGGCCGGGAAACCACGAGAGGCAAAGACGGAAAATCAGCAGCCGCTATAGGGGTTTCCTATGGCAGATGGCAGAGGGCAGATGGCAGGCGGAAGGCGGAAGACAGCAAAGCCCCCGACCCGCCGCCCGGACCGGGGCGGCGCATCAGGGGCTACACGGGACCGCTCAAGGGCCGCGCGAAAAGAGGGCCGGCGGACGAGTCGGCTTATACGCCGGGTTCTGTCTCCCGAGCGCCTCGCGGCCCTCGGGGAGGCGGCCATCCATCTAGGTCTGCCGTTGCCGACAGACTCGTGCGGTCTACCCGCGGACTCGGGCCGGCTGCCCTCGAACGTCCGCGCAGGGCTGCCGTCTCCGAAGAGATGACGGCCCCTCTTGACCTTGCTCCGGGTGGGGTTTACCTAGCCCTCCGAGTCGCCTCGGAGGCTGGTGGTCTCTTACACCACCGTTTCACCCTTACCGGAAGCCTCGCGGCCCCCGGCGGTCTGTTTTCTGTGGCACTGTCCCGCGGGTCACCCCGGGTGGCCGTTAGCCACCACCCTGCCTTGTGGAGCCCGGACGTTCCTCGGGAGGATCCGAAGATCCCCACGCGGCCGCCCGGCCGGCTCGTCCGCCGTGTCGCCCATGCTACCTGGCCTGCCACGGAAGGCCCGACAAGGCTTGACCTTGCCGCGACGTCAACGTTTCTACTGGACCCATGAGAATCGGAGAGCTCGCCGCGCTGGCGGCCGTCAGCCCCCGGACCGTACGCCATTACCACCACCTCGGGCTGCTCCCCGAGCCGCCGCGGCTGGCCAACGGTTACCGCGCGTACGGGCTCCGGGACGCCGTGGCGCTGACGCGCGTACGCCGCCTGACCGATCTGGGGCTGAGCCTGGACGAGGTGCGGGACGTGCTCGCCGACGACTCCGGGCGCGAGCTCCGCGAGGTGCTGGGCGAGCTGGACGCGGATCTGGCCCGCCAGGAGGCGGCGGTCCGCGAGCGGCGGGCGCGGGTGGCGGTGCTGCTACGCCAGGCCGAGGAGGGCACCCTGACCGCCGAGGGGCCGGTCTCCGCCGAACTCGCCGCGCTATACGGGGAGATGGCCCGCGTCGGCGCGGCGCGCCCCGGCCCGGAGCCCGCCGCCGCCGCCAAGGAGCGGGAGATGCTGGCCCTGCTGGAGACCGCCGCCGCGCCCGAGGACCGCGAACGGCTGGTGGCGCTGCTGCGTTCGACGGCGGCCGAGCCGGGGGCGATGGAGCGCGCGTACGAGGTGTACGCGCTCCTCGACGCGCTCGCGGACGCCGACCCCGCCGACCCCCGCGTGGCCGAGGCGGCCCGGCTGCTCGCCGACTGCCTGCCGCCCGGCGTGACGGCGGAGCTCGCCGCCGAGGCCGAAGCGGGAGCGGGAGAGAACGCGCAGGACGGCTTCGTCGACGTGCTGTTCTCCGACTTCGCCCCCGCCCAGGCCGCCGCCGTACGCGGCGCGATGCGGCTGCTGACGACCCGCGCCCAGGCTGGAGGCGACCCCCGATGAACGCCCTGCGCAAGGCCCGCCTCGTAGCGGCGCACGAAGGACGCACAGCCGTCAGCCTCGGGCTGTGGGCCGTGCGGCGGCGGGACGGCGTGGGCGGCGGCACCGAAGGGTTCGGGTACGCCCGCGCCCAAGCCTCCATGCTCTACTCCCTCGTCTTCGTCGCCGTCATCGAGACGGCCGGGCTGGCCGTACTGCTCTCCGGCTTTCCCGTCGCGCACCTCATCACGCTGGTCATCGACCTGTACGGCGTGCTGTTCGTGCTCGGCCTGCACGCCGCCGCCGTCACCCGCCCGCACACCGTCGGCCCCGCCGGGCTGCGCGTCCGCGCCGCCGCCCGGCTGGACCTGCTGATCGCGCCCGAACTCATCGCCTCCGTACGCCGCGACGTACGCTTCCCCGCCGCCAAGGCCCCCGACGACGTGCTGGAGCTCCCCATCGCCGGGCAGACCTCCGTCACCGTGGAACTGACCGAGCCGGTCGGCTACCGCACGCTCCTCGGCGCGCCGCGCCACACCCGTACGATCCGCTGCCACGCCGACGACCCGGCCGCGCTGATCGCGTCCGTACGGGCGCGCTGCTACCGGCGCCGGAACCAGCCTGAGCGGCCCCTCACACCGGCGCGAACCGCACCTTCCGCCGCCCCGGTTCCGCCTCCGTCAGCCGGACCCGCAGCCGGCGCCCGAGCGGGAGCGGCGGCGCGTCCGGGGCGCCGTCGACGCGGCCGATGACGGCCGGTTCGTAGAGGTGGACCGTGCCGGAGGACGGCCGCTTCGGCTGTACGTCCACCACATACGCGTCGAAGATCTCGCCGACCCGGCCCCGCAGCGAAGCGGCCTCCACCAGGTCCACGCTCTCCCGTTCGGCCTGGTTCGCCCGTCGCGAGCCGCCCTCCATCTCGCCCGGCAGCGCGTCGAGCGCCTCGCGCGCCCACTCGGGCGGCTCGACGCCTGCCGCCCCCGCCAGGCACAGCTCGCCCGCGTAGCGGTCGACGAGACGGCGCAGCGGGGCGGTGCAGTGGGTGTACGGGGCGGCGACGGCGGCGTGCACGGCCTCGGCGGGCTGCGGGGCCTCGCCGTCGAAGACGTGGTAGCCGGCGCCGCGCAGCAGGGCGGTGCACTCCTGGAGGAAGGCGGCGTGGTTGCTGCGGCGCGCGTCGAGGGAGCGGATGACCTGCGCGTACGGCATGCCCTCGGGCCAGTCGACGCCGAGCGCGCGGGCGACGTGGCGCAGCCGGGCGGCGGCGTTCTCGGGGGCGGCCGGGAGGGTGCGCAGGATGCCGGTGCCGGTGCGCAGCATGAGGTCGGCGGCGGCCATGCCGGTCATCAGGGAGATCTGCGCGTTCCAGCCGTCGGCGGGCAGCGGGGCGCGGTATTCGAGGGCGTAGCGCTCGCCGCGCTCGACGATCTCCTGTTCGGGTACGTGCAGGGAGATGCCGCCGCGGTCGCGTTCGAGCTCCTCGCGGAGCAGGCCGATCTCGCGGAGGAGGGAGAGCGGCTCCTCGGCGGTGCGGGAGTCGACGGCGCGCTGCACGCCCGCGTAGTCGAGCTTGGCGCGGCTGCGGACGAGGGCGCGGCGTACGTCGGTCCGTACGACCTGGCCGGACGGGTCGAGGTCGAGCTGCCACAGGAGCGCGGGCCGGTCCTGGTCGGGCAGCAGGCTGGCGGCGGCCTCGCCGAGGACGGCGGGGTGCAGGGGTACGCGCTCGTCGGGGAAGTAGAGGGTCATGACGCGGCGGTGGGCCTCGGCGTCGAGGGCGCGGCCGGGGGCGACGAAGGCGGCGACGTCGGCGATGGCGTAGTGCACGCGGTAGCCGCCGCCGTCCCGGCGGGCGAGGAACATGGCCTGGTCGAGGTCCATCGAGTCGGGCGGGTCGATGGTGAAGAGCGGCAGGTCGGTGGCGTCGTGGTCGGGCAGCCGGGGGCTCTTGGCGGCCTGTTCGGCCTCGTCGAGCACGTCCGGTCCGAACGCCTCGGGAAGCTCCATCTTCGCGCGCAGCTCGCGCAGCGCGGCCCGCAGGGGGGCGCCGTCCGTGTCGGTCACATGCATATGGCGGCGGGGCATGGCACCGAGCGTAGGACGGGGTGCGGCGCGGGGCACGGTGACTGTCGCGTACGGGCGTGGGGGCTCTCCGCGTACGGGTGCGGGCGGGCGCCTGGGGCGGGTGCGGGCGGGCAGGATTTAAGCTGCCTCGGGGTCGCCCCGTCCCGTACCACCGCCTGAAGGAGATCGTCGTGCTCGTGCTGCTGCCGCCGTCGGAGGGGAAGGCCGCCGGTGGTTCCGGGGCCCCGCTGGACCTGGCGGCGCTGTCGCTCCCGGAGCTGACGGCGGCGCGCGGGACGGTGCTCGACGAGTTGGTGGAGCTGTGCGCGGGCGACGAGGAGAAGGCCGCGCAGACGCTGGGGCTGAGCGCCGGGCTGCGCGGCGAGATCGCGAAGAACGCGGCGCTGCGGGAGGCCGGGACGCGGCCGGCCGGTGAGGTCTATACGGGCGTGCTGTACGACGCGCTGGGCCTGGCGACCCTGGACGCGGCGGCCCGGCGGCGGGCTGAGCGGTCGCTGCTGGTCTTCTCCGGGCTGTGGGGCGCGGTGCGGATCGGCGACCGCATCCCCTCCTACCGCTGCTCGATGGGGGTGAAGCTGCCGGGCACGGGGGCGCTCGGCGCGTACTGGCGCGGGCCGATGGCCGACGTGCTGCCGGCGGCGGCCGGGGACGGTCTGGTGCTGGATCTGCGCTCGGCGGCGTACGCGACGGCGTGGAAGCCGAAGGGCGAGGTGGCGGAGCGCACGGCGACGGTGCGGGTGCTTCAGTCGAAGATCGTGGACGGGGTGGAGAAGCGCTCCGTGGTCAGCCACTTCAACAAGGCGACGAAGGGGCGGCTGGTGCGCGATCTGCTGGTGAGCGGCACGGTGCCGGGCGGTCCGGAGGAGCTGGTGGGGGCGGTGCGCGAGCTGGGGTACACGGTGGAGGCGGAGGCGCCGACGCGCGCGGGCCGCCCGTGGGCGCTGGACGTCATCGTGACGGAGCTCTAGCCTCCCTCCCCGCATGGCATTGCAACATCCGCAACGCTCATTGCGAGGGATGCCGTGCGGCGGCAGGATGGCAACCGTGACCAATACCCCCGCCGCCGCCCAGCTCCCCGCCTCCGTACTCGACCTGGCCCCCGTCATCCCCGTCGTCGTCCTGGACGACGCGGCCGACGCCGTGCCGCTCGCCCGCGCCCTCGTCGCGGGCGGCCTGCCCGCGATCGAGGTGACCCTGCGCACCGAGGCCGCGCTCGACGCGATACGCGCGATGACGGCCGAGGTGCCGGAGGCGGTGGTGGGCGCGGGTACGGTCCTGAACCCCGCCCACGTGGACGCCGCCGTGGAGGCGGGCTCCCGCTTCCTGGTGAGTCCGGGGTGGACTCCGCGCCTGCTGGAGTCGATGCGGGCGTCCGGCGTCCCCTTCCTCCCGGGGGTCTCGACCACCTCGGAAGTGGTGACGCTGCTGGAGCAGGGCGTCACCGAGATGAAGTTCTTCCCGGCCGAGGCCGCGGGCGGCACCGCCTACCTCAAGTCCCTCGCCTCACCGCTCCCCCAGGCCCGCTTCTGCCCGACAGGCGGCATCGGCCGCACCACCGCCCCCGCCTACCTCGCCCTCCCCAACGTCGGCTGCGTAGGCGGCACCTGGATGCTCCCGGCCGACGCGCTCCGCGCGAAGGACTGGACCCGCGTCGAAAACCTGGCCCGCGAGGCCGCGACGCTGCGCTGAGCGAGCACCGAACGACTACGGGGCCGGAGCCGCCGAACGACTACAGGAGGGGGCGGGCCGCGACGGGGGCGTCTCCGGGCGTAAAGCGAAGCAGCCCGGAGATCCCCCGTCGCGGCCCGCCCCCGGCACCACGACGCACGCGTCACCGCAGGTGGGCGACCGCACACGTCAGGCGCGCCCCAGCACACAACACCAAGCTCACCGCAGGTGACCGGTGTCGTTCAGGAGGCGCACCGAAGCATTCCCGTCCCCGT
Source organism: Streptomyces sp. NPDC050617 (assembly GCF_040654795.1). Lineage (NCBI taxonomy): Bacteria > Bacillati > Actinomycetota > Actinomycetes > Kitasatosporales > Streptomycetaceae > Streptomyces > Streptomyces sp. NPDC050617. Next base: position 127,772 of record NZ_JBFAIS010000016.1, read on the forward strand.
AATACGCCACCGCCGACAGCGAAGCCGCCGACAGCTCCATGCGGAACAGCGACTCCGGGGGCGCGCCCAGCGCCAGCCGTACGAGCGTCTTGATCGGGGTCACGTGGGTGACCAGCAGGACCGTACGCCCCGCGTACCGGGCGATGAGTTTGTCGCGCGACAGGGCGACGCGACGGGCGACCGCGGCGAAGCTCTCGCCGCCCCCCGTGGGAGCGGCCTTGGCGGAGCCGAGCCACGCGTCGAGGTCGTCCGGGTGGCGCTCGCGCACCTCGGCGAAGGTCAGGCCCTCCCACGCGCCGAAATCGGTCTCGCGCAGGCCGTCGTCGATACGGACGTCGAGGCCGAGCCGCGCGGCGACCGTCTCGGCGGTCTGCCGGCAGCGGCGCAGGGGCGAGCTGACGACGGCCTCGACGGTGCCGCGCGCGGCGAGCGCGGTGGCAGCGGCGTCCGCCTGACGGCGGCCCGCGGCGGAGAGTTCGGGGTCGTCGCCGCCGCTTCCGGAGAAGCGCTTCTGCGGCGTGAGGGCCGTCTCGCCGTGCCGGAGGAGTACGAAGGTGGCGGGCGGCCCGAGGTCGGCTGGGGCGGCCCAGCCGACGGGGACGGACTTGGCCTCGGCTTCATCCGGAGAACCCGCCGTACGGGCCGCCGGAGCCTCCAGCGCCGCCGAGGAAGCCTCCGCGCTCCACTGCTTCCCGGCCTTGCCCGCGTCCATCGCCTCGTTCGCGAGCCGGTCCGCGTGCTTGTTCTTCTCGCGCGGGATCCACTCGTACGTCACCCGCGACGGCGGGAAGACCGCGCTCGCCTCGGCCGCCAGCGGCCGCATATCAGGGTGCTTGATCTTCCAGCGGCCCGACATCTGCTCGACGACGAGCTTGGAGTCCATGCGGACGGCGACCGTGGCCTCCGGGTCGAGCTCCTTGGCCGCGCGCAGCCCGGCGATCAGCCCCTTGTACTCCGCGACATTGTTCGTGGCCGTGCCGATGTACTCGGCGGCCTCCGCGAGCGCCTCGCCCGTCGCCGGGTCGAGGACGACCGCGCCATAGCCCGCGGGTCCCGGGTTGCCCCGGGACCCGCCGTCGGCCTCGACGATGAAGCGATTCGCCACTTACAGCCCCGAGTCGGCGGTGCGGACCAGGATGCGGCGGCAGTTCTCGCACCGCAGGACCTCGTCGGGGGCGGCGGCCCGCACCTCGTTCACCTCGGTGATGTTGAGCTCCAGGCGGCAGCCCTCGCAGCGGCGCTGGAAGAGCTTGGCCGCGCCCACGCCGCCCTGCTGCGCGCGCAGCTTGTCGTAGAGCTTCAGCAGGTCGGCGGGGACGGACCCGGCGACGACCTCGCGCTCCTTGGTGACCGTCGCCGCCTCGCCGTCGATCTCCTCGAAGGCGGCGTCCCGGCGGGCGGTGGCGTCGTCGACCTTGGCCTGTACGGACTCCACGCGCGCGGTCAGCTCGCCGACCCGCTCCTGCGCGGACTCGCGGCGCTCCATGACCTCCAGGACCACGTCCTCCAGGTCGCCCTGGCGCTTGGCGAGGGAGACGATCTCGCGCTGGAGGTTCTCCAGGTCCTTCGGCGAGGTGATGGCGCCGGAGTCGAGGCGCTGCTGGTCGCGGGCGGCGCGCTGGCGCACCTGGTCCACGTCCTGCTCGGCCTTGGTCTGCTCGCGGTCGGTGTCGCTCTCCTCGGTCTGCGCGGCGACGAGAAGGTCCCGGTGCTGGGCGAGGTCGGCCTCAAGGGTCTGGATCTCGGCGTGCTCGGGCAGCGACTTGCGCTTGTGCGCGAGCTGCGCGAGGCGGAGGTCGAGGGCCTGGACGTCGAGGAGGCGGATCTGGTCGGCGGGCGCGGCGTTCAGTGGAAGCTCCTGGTTATTCGTTGGGGGACGAGGACGCCGCGTGGGCGGTCCAAGGGTCGGTGACCGTGCGGGAGACATGGGTGCGCAGGTCCCAGCCGTGGCGGTCGGAGATCTCGTCGAGCTGGGCCGCGGCCTGCTCGGTCCAGGGCCATTCGGTGGCCCAGTGGGCGGCGTCGACCAGGGCCAGCGGGCTGTGCTGCTGGGCCTCGGAGGCCGGGTGGTGGCGCAGGTCCGCGGTGAGGTAGGCGTCGACGCCGGCGGCCCGTACCTCGTCGAAGAGGGAGTCGCCGGAGCCGCCGCAGACGGCGACGGTGCGGACGGGGCGCTCCGGGTCGCCCGCGACGCGGATGCCCTGGGCGGTGCCGGGGAGCCGGGCGGCGGCGCGGGCGGCGAACTCGCCCACCGTCTCGGGCCGGTCGAGCGCGCAGATCCGGCCGAGCCCGCGGCGGCCCGCCGGGTCGCTCGCGTCGGGCACGAGCGGGCCGGTGACCCGCAGGTCGAGGGCGCCGGCGAGGGCGTCGGAGACGCCGGGGTCGGCGCGGTCGGCGTTGGTGTGGGCCACGTGCAGGGCGATGTCGTGCTTGATGAGCGTGTGTACGACGCGCCCCTTGAACGTGTCCGCCGCCACCGTCGTCGTGCCGCGCAGATAGAGCGGGTGGTGGGTCACCAGCAGATCGGCGCCGAGCTTCACGGCCTCGTCGACGACGTCCTGTACGGGGTCGACGGCGAAGAGCACGCGGCTCACGGCGGCATCGGGGTCGCCGCAGACCGTGCCGACGGCGTCCCACTGCTCGGCCCGCTCCGGGGGCCACAGGGCGGCGAGGGCGGCGAGGACTTCAGACAGTGCGGGCACGGGTGGAAGGTTACCTCCCACCCGCGCCCGTATGCCCGGCCGTGCGGGGCGGTCCTGCGCGACGGGGAACGGGCGGCCGTACCCGATCGGTACGAGCGCCCGTACGCGCCGTGGGCGAGCAGCCGTGGACGAGCGGGCGTACACGCGCCGTACGCGGCGGGGCCGGGCCGTCCTACTTGACCAGGTAGCCGCGGAGGTCGTCGAGGACGGAGTCGGCCGCCGTGACGCCGAGGCCCAGGAACCAGGTCTCGTCCTTCACGTTCTTCGCGTGCCCGTCCTTGACCGCCTTGAGGTTCTTCCACAGGGGGTTGCCCTGGGCGGCGTCCTGCTTGGTGGCCTTGGGGTCGCCGTAGACGCCGGTGAAGATCCAGTCGGCGTCGGCCTTGTTGATGTTCTCCGGGCTGATCTGCACGGCGAGGTCGTCGGCCTGCTGGTTCGCGGGCCGCGGCAGGCCCGCGTCCTTGAGGATCGTGCCGATGAACGACTGCTGCGCGTACAGCCGCGTGAACTGCGGCATGTAGCGGAGCATGCTGATCGTCGGCTTCTTCCCGCCCTTCGCGGCGATGTCGTCACCGAGCTTCTTCGCCTTGGCCTCGTACGCGGCGAGGTTCTTCTTCGCGTCGGCGGTCTTGTCCAGGGCCGCGGCGTTGAGGAGGTAGTTCTCCTTCCACGTGAAGCCGGGGCGGATGGAGAAGACGGTGGGGGCGATCTTCGCGAGGTCCTTGTAGTTCTTCTCCGCGCGCAGCTTGCTGCCGAGGATCAGATCCGGGTGGAGCGCGTTGATCGCTTCGAGGTTGAGGTTGTTGATGGTGCCGATGTTCTTGGGGTGGCCGGCGTTCTTGAGGTAGCCGGGGATGCCCTGGCTGCCCTCGGTGGGCGCGTAGCCGACCGGCTTGACGCCGAGCGAGACCACGTTGTCGAGCTCGCCGACGTCGAGGACGACGACCCGCTTGGGCGCGGCCTTCAGCTCCGTGGAGCCGAGCGCGTGCTTGATGGTCCGCGGGAACTGGCCGGGCTTCGCGTCCGTGCCCAGCTTCGCCGTCTCCTCGGCGGCCTTCCCGAAGTCCTTGCCGCCCTGGGCGACGGCCTTCGAGCCGTTGCCGCCGTCCTTGCCGCCCTTGCCGTCGTCGGAGGACCCGCAGGCCGCGAGCGAGAGCGCGGCGACCGCGGAGAGGGCGACGGCGGCGGCGCCGCGACGGCGTATGGGCATGACGTGCTCCTGTACGGATCTGGATCTATGGCACCCACTTAGGCACGCCTTACCTTAAACACGGCCCCCAAGGGCAGCACAGCCACCCCCCACCTCTCAGGCAAATCGGTCGAGAGACACCCTTATGTGTGAATCGGTTCAACTCACGTCCTTCGCCAGGAAGTGCGAAAACTACCTTCGGTGACGGAGGTGACTCAATTGATGACGGCCTGTGCACCAGAGACCGCCACAACCAGCAGCACACCGGGCCGCCCGGGGCTGACGATCGCCGCGGACGGCTCGTACGCGGCCCGCCTCGCGCTCGGCGGCCCGGCGGGCACGACCGGCGGCTGGTTCCCGGAGCGGTGGACGCTCACGGGACCCGAGCCGTACGCCGTGCCGCTGCCCGGCAGCCAGCCCGAGGAGCCCGACAGCGAGGTCCTGCCGCTCACCGACGGGCGGGTGCTGATCCGCCGCCGCGTCGCCGAACGGCACACCCTCACGCTGCTCTACCCGACCGGGCCCGGCACCGGCGAGGTGCCGCTCGGCGCCGTCGAGTGCGAGCGGCTGGCCCTGCTGCCGCCCGCGCCCGACGGCTCGTCCGTGTACGCGCTCGCCCCCGGCCGGCACGGCACCGACCTGTGGCTGGTGCACGGCGGCTCCTTCGGCCCCGAGCACGTCGCCGAGGTCCCCGGCCGCTGTACGGGCGGCAGCTGGCTGGACCGTACGGGGCGGCTGCTGGCCCTCGACCGGGAGCTGGACGGCCGGACGAAGGCGGTCGTCGTCGACCTGGAGCGGGGCGGCGAGACGAGCCCGCTGCTACAGATCACGCGGGAGAGCGACGACCGGCTGCTGTTCGCCGACCCGGACAGCGGCCTGCTGCTCGTACGGTCCGACGCGCCCGGCGAGCCGCGGCTGGGCTGGGGCGTCCTGGGGTCCCTGCTCCCGGTGCGGTTCCCGGAGTGCCTGCGGGTGCCGGGCGGGACGGCGACGCCCTTCGCGGTGCAGCCCGGCCAGTCGCTGACGCCGGAGGCGTGCGCGGTGGCGTTCCGCATCGACGGCACGGGCGCGCCGGGCGGCGGGGCGGCCGGCCCGTGGGTCGGCGTCTGGCGTCCGCTGGGACGGCAGTTGCAGCAGTTCCCGGCGCCGGTGGGGTGGCTGACGGGCGCGGGCCTGTGGACGCCGGGCGGCCGGCTGCTGCTCCCGTACGCGACACCGCAGGTGCCGTGCGGGCTGGCGCGGCTGCTGCTGCCGCCGCCGGGTCCGGGGGCGGAGCCGCAGCCGCGCCGCGGGACTCCTCCGGAGGCCGGGCCGCCGGCGCGGGCGGCGGAGCAGGGGGCCGGGGCGCGGACGCTCCCCGAGGAGCGGGCCGACGGGCACGAGGCCGGGGCGCAACCGTCGTCCGAGGCGCAGGACGCGGGGCAGGCGGCCCAGCAGGCGGGCGGGGCGGGCGAGCCGCTGCCGCCGGAGGCTCCCCGGCCGGTGCCGCTGCAACAGGCGCCGCTGCACCAGACGTCGCCGCAGCAGACGCCACTGGGGCAGTCGCACTGACGCCCCGCCGACGCCGGGCGGCAAGGGCCGTTCCCGCCCGGCGTCCGCGGGGCGGCGCCTCTTCGCTGCTGTGCCACTGCAACAGTCGCGGACGGCGGCCCCGCCCAGCTCGCGCGGCGTGAGGGGCCCCGGTCCGCAGATCACTTGGCGGGGGTCAGTAGACTGGCGCGGGGGCCACGCGGCATTGCCGGGCGGGACCGTTTAAGGTTTCCGAACGGCCGTGCGTGGAAGGCGTGTTGACGTCTGATTTGCGCCGTACGCGACTGCGACGGCCCCCGACGCGCACAGCACGCAGCGAGATTCAACGGAGTGACGTCCCACATGCCCGAAGCCCGTATCGACACGACCGAGGCGCGCCCCGAGGCGTCCGCCCAGGCCGCAGCCGCCGGCTCCGGCGCCGGCAAGCACCGCGGTCCCGCGCTGCCGGAGGAGACCCCGGCCCCTGTCCATGGAAAGCACCGCCGTACGGAAGACGACGCCGTGGCCGCCGCCCAGCGGTCCTGAACCGCGACGGCGGCGGACGCGTCCGCACCGGCCAGTGGCCGCCCCGGGGTCGTTCCGGGGCGGCCACTGCCGCGTACGCGGTCAAGCGCGTCCATACGGCGACAAAGGCCCGTATCAGCCGCCGTGCTTGAGGCCCAGCACCTCCACGGCCGCGAACGTCTCGTTCGGCGGGCGCCCCTCGTAGTAAGGGGTCAGCAGCTCGTCCAGCTCGGCCGCGCTGAAGCGGTCCTTGCCGGTGTCGAACTTGGCCGCCACCTTGGGACGTTCGAGGACCGCGACCATCCCGCCGTGCACGACGAAGCACTGCCCGTTGACGTGCCCGGCCGACGGCGAGGCGAGGTAGCCGACGAGCGGCGAGACGTGCTCGGGGGCGAGCGCGTCGAGGTCGCCGTCCTCCGGCACCTCGAACCCGGCGAAGACGTCCTCCGTCATCCGGGTGCGGGCGCGCGGGCAGATCACGTTGGCGGTGACGCCGTACTTGCCGAGGGCGGCGGCGCTCGACGTGGTGAGGCCGACGATGCCGCCCTTGGCCGCCGCGTAGTTGGGCTGCCCGGCCGAGCCCGCGAGGAACGCCTCGGAGGAGGTGTTGACGATCCGCCCGTAGACCGGCCCGCCCGTCGCCTTGGACCGCTCGCGCCAGTGGACGGAGGCGAAGTGCACGGTGTTGAAGTGGCCCTTGAGGTGGACGCGGATGACGGAGTCCCACTCCTCCTCGCTCATCGAGAAGACCATCCGGTCCCGCAGGATGCCCGCGTTGTTGACGAGGATGTCGAGCTGTCCGTAGGTGTCGACAGCCAGCTGTACGAGCGCCCGCGCGTCCTCGAAGTCGGACACGTCGCCGAGGTGGGCCGTGGCCTGGCCGCCCGCGGCGCGGATCTCCTCGACGACCTCCTCGGCGGGTGCGGCCGACGCCTCGCCGGAGCCGTCGCGGCCGGGCCGCCCGAGGTCGTTGACGACGACGTTGGCGCCGAGCCGCGCCAGTTCGAGCGCTTCGGCGCGGCCGAGGCCGCGGCCGGCGCCGGTGACGATGGCCGTCCTGCCCTGGAGTGACATGTGCGTCTCCTAGCGTTCGGAGTGGGCTCGGTGAGCTACGTGTGCTCGGTGCGGGTTCACAGTTCGATGCAGGTGCGCAGCGCCTCGCCCGTACGCATCTGGTCGAGCGCGTCGTTGATCTCGGTGAGCCGCACCCGGTGGGTGATCAGCCCTTCGAGGTCGATGCGGCCCGCGCGCCACAGCGCGATGGACCGCTCGTAGGACCGCAGCACGTCGCCCCCGCCGTACAGGGAGGGCAGGATCCTCTTCTCGTCGAAGAACAGCTCGAACATGTTGACCTGGAAGGTGTCGTCCATCGCGCCCGCGCCGACGACGCACAGGGTGCCGCCGCGCCGGGTGTTCTCGTACGCGGTGCGGGCGGTGGCGGACTTGCCGACGACCTCGAAGACGTAGTCGAAGCCCTCGCCGCCGGTGATCCGGGCCTTGGCGTCGGCCAGCCCGTCCGGCGCCACCGCCTCCGTCGCCCCGAACCGCAGCGCGGCCTCGCGCCGGGAGGCGACCGGGTCGACGGCGACGATCTGCGCCGCGCCGCCGGCCCGCGCGCCCTGGACGACGGAGAGGCCGACGCCTCCGCAGCCGATCACGGCGACGGACGAGGCGGCCTCGACCTTCGCGGTGTTGAAGACGGCCCCGAGGCCGGTGGTCACGCCGCAGCCGATGAGCGCCGCTATCTCGTACGGCACGTCGTCGGGGATCGGCACGGCGCAGCCGGCCCCGACGACGACCTCCTCGGTGAAGGTGCCGGTGCCGGCGAAGCCGAAGACGTCGCCGCCGGGGCGCTTGAAGTTGGGGGTGCCGGCGTTCATGAAGCCGGTCAGGCAGAGCTGGCTCTGGCCGCGCTTGCAGGACGGGCACGTGCCGCAGGCGGGCAGCCAGCAGACCAGTACGCGGTCCCCCTGGGCGAGCCCGCTCACCCCGTCGCCGACGTCGAGGACCTCGCCCGCGCCCTCGTGGCCGGGGACGAAGGGGGCGGGCTGCGGCAGCACGCCGCTCATCGCGGAGACGTCGGAGTGGCAGAGCCCGGTGGCCTTGATGCGGATCTTGACCTTGCCGGGGCCGAACCCCACCGTCTCGACGTCGTCGAAGACCTCCAGTTTGTCCTGTCCGATCTCCTGCTGCACGGCTGCGCGCATGGTGCGGCTCCTTACACAAGGTGCGTACGGGTGCGGGCGGTTGCTGGGCGTTCTCCGTGAAGGCGGCCCGTTCGGCGTTACGCGTACTCGACGACGGTGTCCGCGAGGACCGGCGAGTCGTCCCGCTCGGCGGCGGTGACCGACACCTGGACCCGGCCGTCCTCGCGCCACATGCGCAGGCGCAGGGTCTCGCCGGGGAAGACGACGCCCGTGAAGCGCGCGGAGTACGCGCGCACGCGCGTGACGTCGCCGCCGAGTGCGGTGTCCACGACGGCCTTGAGGGCGACGCCGTAGGTGCAGAGCCCGTGCAGGATCGGCCGGTCGAACCCGGCGAGCTTGGCGAACTCGGGGTCGGCGTGCAGCGGGTTCCAGTCGCCGGAGAGGCGGTAGAGGAGGGCCTGGTCCTCGCGGACGGCGCGCTCGACGGTGTGGTCGGGGGCGCGGTCGGGGAGTTCGAGGCGGCTGGAGGGGCCGCGTTCGCCGCCGAAGCCGCCCTCTCCGCGTACGAAGATCTGGGTGTCGGAGGTCCAGAGCGGCCCGTCGGCGTCGGCGACCTCGGAGCGCAGCACGATGACGGCGGCCTTCCCCTTGTCGTAGACGGCGGGGACGGTGGAGGTCTGGGTGGCCGCGCCCTTGACGGGGATGGGGCGGTGCAGCTCGATCCGCTGGCTGCCGTGCAGGACGGCGGCGAGGTCGACGTCGATGCCGGGGGCGTTGAGGCCTCCGATGACGGCCATGCCGGCGCCCGCGACGGTCGCGAAGCTGGGGAGCACGTGGAGCTTGCTCTCCAGGGTGTAGCGGAGTTCGTCGGGGTCGGTGGCGGGGCGGCCCGCGCCGATGCCCAGGTGGTAGAGCTGGATGTCCTTGTGGTCCCAGGTGAGATCGGTACTGCGGGGCGCGGCCGAGGTGGCCTTCGCGGCATCGATGGGCATGGGGTGCTGCTCCTTCGCCACGGGGCGGCGGTTCGTGGACGGCGGTGGTGCGGGGTGGTTCGTAGGCGATGGCGGTCGGTGGTGTGGGGCAGGCGGTGCGCGGCAGGCGACTGGCAGCTCCGGCGCGGCCGTCCGCACCGTCGATCGCGCCGGAGCCGTTGCGGCCGGCCGCCCGCGCCGTTCTAGAACGCGTTCTAGCCGGTGGCCCATGTATAGCCGATCCCCCGGCGACTGTGAAGAGCACTACTGACGACCCATCAGGTAACGGGCTCGACCGACCCCTCCCCGGCCACCGGTACAAATGTCACAGTCGCCCCCGGACATCCGTATCTGCCCAGCTCACAGTCGCCTGCGTAAGGTCGTGGGCATGAGCGACACCCTGGCCAACGTCCCGAACAAGGCGCCGAACAGGTGGGCCCTCCTGCCGTGGCTCTTCATCATCAGCGGGAACGCCATCGACGTCGCCAAGGGCGAGCCGCCGCTGCCCTGGCTCGCCGCCGCGGGGCTGTTCGTCTTCGCGGTCTGCTACTCCGGCACCATCGCCCTGGGCTTCGACGAGCGCCGCCACTCCCGCCTGGCCCGAGCCCTGCTCATCACCGAGGCCGTGGTCACCTACCCTCTCGCCATCGGCTACGGATCCGAGTGGACCCACTGTTTCCTCCTGCTGGCGATCAGCGCGGGCGTCACGCTGCGCGGCACGGAGCGCGCCCTGGGCGTCACGATGATCATCTTCGCCGGCTCGGCCGGGGCCATCACCGGGATATTCGGCGACGGGGGCGACGCGGCGCTCATGGGGTACGGCACCCTGCTCTCCGGCGTGGTCGTCGCCATGATCATTTCCCTCTTCGAGGCCGTGCGCCAGCTCCGCGACACCCGCGAGGAACTGGCGCGCGGCGCCGTCGAACGGGAGCGGCTCCGCTTCTCCCGCGACCTGCACGACCTGCTCGGCCACACCTTGTCCGTGGTCGTCGTCAAGGCCGAGGCCGTACGCCGCCTCGCGCCCCGCGACCTGGACGCCGCGCTCGGCCAGGCCGCCGACATCGAGGCCGTCGGCCGGCAGGCGCTCACCGAGATCCGCGAGGCCGTCTCCGGCTACCGCGAGGGCAGCCTGACCACGGAACTCGACCGCGCCCGCTCCCTCCTGGACGCCTCCGGCATCGACACCCGGATCACCCAGTCCGGCCCGCCGCTGCCGCCGCAGACCGAGGCGCTGCTGGGCTGGGTGGTGCGCGAGGGCGTCACCAACGTCGTGCGGCACAGCGGCGCGGCCACCTGCTCGGTGGAGGTACGCGGCAAGCCCGACGGCGTCCACCTGGAGATCACCGACGACGGCCGCGGCCCGGCCGCCTCGCCCGACACCGCTCGCGGTACGGGCCTCAAGGGGCTCGCCGAACGCCTGGCCGCCGCAGGGGGCTCCCTGACCAGCGGGTCCGCCGGGCGTCGCGGTTATCGTCTGGTGGCGGAACTGCCGGTGGACGCGGAAGAAGACGCGGCCGACGACCGTTCGGCATCGACGAGGAGCAGGACCGAGAACAGGACCCAGGAGGCCCGGACCGCATGACCGAGGTGGCCAAGGTGACCAAGGTGCTGCTCGCCGAGGATCAAGGGATGATGCGGGGCGCGCTCGCGCTGCTGCTCGGCCTTGAGGACGACATCGAGGTCGTCGCCCAGGTCTCGAACGGGGACGAGATCCTGCCGACGGCGAAGGACGTACGGCCGGACATCGCGCTCCTCGACATCGAGCTGCCGGGGCGCAGCGGGCTGGACGCCGCCGCCGAGCTGCGCGAGGCGCTGCCGGAGTGCCGGGTGCTGATCCTGACCACGTTCGGCCGTCCGGGGTATCTGCGCCGGGCGATGGAGGCCGGGGCCTGCGGCTTCCTGGTGAAGGACGGGCCGGTGGAGGAGCTGGCGGCGGCGATCCGGCGGGTGCTGGCGGGCGAGCGGGTCATCGATCCGGCACTGGCCGCGGCGGCGCTGAGCGCGGGCCCCAATCCGCTGACCCAGCGCGAGCGGGACGTGCTGGCGGCGGCGGTGGACGGCGCGACCGTCGCCGATATCGCGGGCCGGGTGCACCTGTCCCCCGCGACCGTGCGCAATTACCTCTCCGCGGCGATCGGGAAGACCGGGACCCGCAACCGGATGGAGGCAGTGCGCACCGCCCGCCAGAACGGCTGGCTCTAGGTGGGCGCAAAGGGCTGCGGGGCCCTGGGGGGCCATCGGGCAGGCAACCGCACACAGTGACGAGTTGCGGACAGAGAGCCACATACTTAGCGTGAAGCGCGTGAGGCACGCAGACATCTCATCCGGGATGGACCGTACTCACAGCCGGAGAAGGGCCACCACGCCGCGGCAGCGCGGCGCGGCCCCGGCCACGCGTCCCGGAACGCCCCGGCTCCCCCGTCCCATCCCTCTGGGATGTCCCTTCGCAGGAGGAAGCAGATGTTTCCGCAGTCGAAGCTCAGCAAACTCGCCCTCGTGACCGCCACCGGCGCCCTCGCCGCCGCCACCGCGATCGGCCCCGCCGTCGCCGCGGCCCCGGCGGGCGACGGCCACGCCCCGTACAAGGGCCGCGTCATCGCCAAGACCGGCCTGCTGGTCCGTACGGGCCCGAGCACCCACTACAAGGTGATCGGCAAGCACGGGTACGGCAAGGTCGTGCACATCGTGTGCAAGGTCAACGGCCAGAACATCCGCGGCAACCCGCGCTGGTACCTGCTCAGCGACGGTACGTACGGGTGGTCCTCCGCCCGCTACATCCGCAATATCGGACGGGCGCCGGCCTGGTGCTGACCCGCGGCGCGGGCTGAGGCCGCTTGCGGCACGTACGCCGCGCGCCCCGCGATCCCCGTGCGCCCCGGCCTCCGGATTCCGAGTGGGCCGGGGCGTACGGCATGCCGGGCGGCAGGCCGGCCGTGCACGCGGCGGGGCCGCTACGGCTTGCGCAGCAGGGTGACGACGGCCGCGCCGCCCAGCCCGATGTTGTGCGCGAGCCCGGTGCGGGCGCCCTCGACCTGGCGGGGGCCTGCCTCGCCGCGCAGCTGCCAGACCAGTTCGGCGGCCTGCGCGAGGCCCGTCGCGCCGAGCGGGTGGCCCTTGGAGATCAGTCCGCCGGACGGGTTGACGACCCAACGGCCGCCGTATGTCGTCGCGCCGTCGGCGACGAGCTTGCCGGACTCGCCGTCCGCGCACATCCCCAGCGCCTCGTAGGTGATGAGTTCGTTGACGGAGAAGCAGTCGTGCAGCTCGATCACGTCGACGTCCTCGATGCCGAGCCCGGAGCGCTCGTAGACCTGCCGGGCCGCCGCCCGCGACATGGGCTTGCCGACGACGTCGACGCAGGAGCCGGAGGCGAAGCTCTCCTCGGTGTCCGTGGTCATGGCCTGGGCGGTGATCTCCACCGCCCGTCCCCTCAGGCCGTGCTGGTCGGCGAAGCGCTCGGAGACGACGACGGCGGCGGCCGAGCCGTCCGAGGTCGGTGAGCACTGGAGCTTGGTCAGGGGCCGGTGGATGGTCTTGGCGGCCAGTACCTCTTCGACCGAGTAGGCGTCCTGGAACTGGGCGTTGGGGTTTCCCGTCGAGTGCCGGTGGTTCTTCGCGCCGACGGCGGCGAGCTGTTCGGCGGTGGTCCCGTACCGCTCCATGTGCTCGCGTGCGGCGTTGCCGAAGATCTGGGCGGTGGGCGGGGTCTGCTCGAAGCCGTGCCGGGCGGCCATGACGCCGTAGTGCCGGGCGACGGGCGAGGTCTTGAAGTCGCCGCCGTCCGCGCCGCCGCCGAGCGCGCCCTTCTTCATCTTCTCGAAGCCGAGCGCGAGCACGCAGTCGTTGGCGCCGGACTCCACGAACTGGCGGGCCATCATCAGCGCCGTGGAGCCGGTCGCGCAGTTGTTGTTGACGTTGTAGACGGGGACGCCGGTCAGGCCGAGCCCGTAGGCCGCGCGCTGTCCGGCCGTCGAGCCCTGGTAGCAGTAGCCGACGGGGACCTGCTCGACGAGTTCGTACGGGATCCCGGCGTCGGCGAGCGCCTTGGAGCCCGCCTCCTCGGCCATGTCCCAGTACTGCCAGTCGCGGCTCTCGGGCTTCTCGAACTTCGTCATCCCGACGCCGACGATGTACGCCTTCATACGACAAGCTCCTCAGATCAGGGGGCGGGGCCAGTGCCGTGACCGGCGATGCCTGCCCGGAAGGAGCGTCGTCCGGTGCGTACGGGCGCGAGGCGGCCGGGAGCCCCTGTGGCGGAGCCGCCAGGGCTTGTGGCCGACGCCGCGAGCGTGCGGGCCGGACGGCGCGACGGGGCGTGGCTTGCCGGGAGGGGCACTAGATCAGGGGGCGGGGCTCCGGGTCGCGGGGCAGGCCGAGCAGCCGTTCGGCGACGACGTTGAGCTGTACTTGCGTCGTGCCGCCCGCGATGGTCAGGCAGCGGGACATCAGGAAGCCGTGCAGGGCCCGCTCCCCCGGTCCCTCGCGCACCGCGCCCTGCGGGCCGAGGAGTTCGAGGGCGAGTTCGGCGACCTTCTGCTGGTGCGGGGTCTGGACGAGTTTGCGGATGCTGGCGCCCGCGCCGGGTTCCAGGCCCATGGTCTGCTGGAGGGTCGTGCGGAGCCCGATGCAGGCGAGGGCGTGGGCCTCGGCGGCGAGCGCGCCGACCCGCTCGCGCACCGATCCGTCGGCGTCCCCGGTCCGCGCGATCAGCGTCTCCAGGCCGGTGCCGAAGGTCAGCTGGTCGGCCATGTGGACGCGTTCGTTGCCCAGGGTGTGGCGGGCGACCCGCCAGCCGTCGCCCACCTCGCCGACCACGGCGTCGGGCGGCAGCAGCGCGTCGTCGAAATAGACCTCGTTGAAGAGGGAGTCCCCGGTGATCTCCTTCAGCGGCCGGATGTCGATGCCCTCGGTCCGCTTCATGTCGACGACGAAGTAGGTCAGGCCCTTGTGCTTGGGGGCGTCGGGGTCGGTACGGGCCAGCAGGATGCCGTGGTCCGCCCACTGCGCGGCCGACGTCCACACCTTCTGGCCGCTGATCCGCCAGCCCTCGGGCGTGCGGACGGCCTTGGTGCGCAGCGAGGCGAGGTCGGAGCCGGCGCCCGGTTCGGAGAACAGCTGGCACCACAGCAGGTCGCCGCGCAGCGTCGGCGGCAGATAGCGGTCGCGCTGCTCCTCGGAGCCGTGGGCGATGAGGGAGGGCACCACCCAGGTGGCGATGCCGAGGTCGCTGACCTTGACCTGGGCCGCCGCCAGCTCCTGCTGTACGGCGAGCTGTTGTACGGGCCCGGCGCCGAGTCCGTACGGGGGCGGCAGGTGCGGGGCGGCGTAGCCGGCGGGGGCGAGGACGCGGCGGGCGGCGGCGGGGTCGAGGCCGCGGGCGGGCTCGATGGCGGCCCGTGCCCGGGCCCGGTGGGCGTCGGCCTCCGGGGGCAGTCGCAGGCGCAGTTCGCGGCGGGCCCCGTCGGCGGCGAGGCGGGCGGCGCGCAGCCGGTGGGCGGCGCCGGGGCCGAGCAGCTGGCGGGCGACGGTGGCGCGGCGCAGATAGAGGTGGGCGTCGTGTTCCCAGGTGAAGCCGATGCCGCCGAGGATCTGGATGCAGTCCTTGGCGCAGCTGTACGCGGCGTCGAGCGCGGCGGCCGCGGCGAGGGCCGCCGTCAGGGCGCGCGCGCCGGGCTCCGCGTCCACCGCGCGGGCGGCGTCCCAGGTCAGGGCGCGGGCCTGTTCGGTCCGTACGAGCATGTCGGCGCAGAGGTGTTTGACGGCCTGGAACTGGCCGATGGGGCGGCCGAACTGCTCGCGGACCTTGGCGTACTCGGCGGCGGTGGAGAGCGCCCAGTCCGCGGTGCCGCACGCCTCGGCGGCGAACAGGACGGCGGCGAGGTCGCGGACGCGCCCGCCGTCCACGGCCACGGTCCGCGCGGCGGGCACGGCGGTCCCCTCGGCCGTGATCTCGGCGGTGGGCCGGGTGGCGTCGGCGCTGTCGTGGGCCCGTACGGTCAGCGTCCGGGCGTCGACGGCGAGCCACAGCGGGCCGTCGGCGGCCTCGGCGGTCAGCAGGATCAGGTCGGCGTCCGCGCCGCCGAGCACGGGTGGCGCGGCGCCGTCGAGTACGTACCCGTCGCCGGTCGCGACGGCCGTCAGCGAACCGGCGCCGAGGGCGACGGCCGCGGCGCGCTTCCCGTCGACGAGGGTGCGGGCGAGGTCGGGGCGGTCCCCGGCGGCCAGCAGGGCGGAGGCGAGCACGGTGGGCAGATAGGGGCCGGGGAGCGCGGCCCGGCCGGTCTCCTCCAGGACCACCGCCAGGTCCAGCAGGTCGCCGCCGTCGCCCCCGCACTCGTGCGGCAGATGCGGACCGAGCAGCCCGAGCTCGGCGAGCCCCGCCCACCACGCGGGCCGCCCGGCGCCGCCGCCGGGGGCGTCGAGCAGTTTGCGCACCTCTTCGGGCGGCACGGCGCGGGCGATCCAGCCGCGGACGGCCTGTGCCAATTCGCGTTGCTCTTGCGTGATTCCGATGCCCATGCGCGCAGACTAGAACACGTTTCATTCTGACGGAAGGTCAGATACCGAGCGCGCTGGGCGCGGGCGTACGGGCCGGGGGGCGGCCTTCCGCCGTCCGGGCGGGGCGGGCGGGGCCCGCCGGCACCGCCACCGGATCAGCAGGACACCGCGCACTCCGCCGCGTCCGGAGCCGTTCGCAGGGTGAACCAGACCGCCTTGCCGGTGGCTTCGGGCCGGGTGCCCCAGGCATCGGCGAGGGCCTCGACCAGCAGCAGGCCGCGCCCGCACTCCTCCTCCGCCGCCGCGATCCGCGCCCGCGGGCGGGGCGAACCGCCGTCGGCGACCTCCACGCCCAGCTCGCGGGCGCTGCGCCACAGCCGCAGGCCGATCGGACCGCCCACGTGGCAGACCGCGTTGGTCAGCAGCTCCGAGACCAGCAGCGGAGCGACGTCCTCCAGCGCCTTGAGCCCCCACTCCCGCAGCACCCGCACCAGGAACCGGCGCCCGGCCGGCACCGAGGCCGTCTCGCCCGCCAGCTCCACCGAGGCCGTCGCGAGCGGGGCCGCGGGGAAGCCGACCAGCAGCAGGGTCACATCGTCGGCGTACGCGGTGGTGCCCGGCAGCAGCGCCTCCAGCACCCGGTCCGCGGCCTCCTCCAGGCTCACGGCCGTGGCGAAGACGTCCTGGAGCGTCGCGGTCAGCAGCGTCAGCTGGGCGTCGATGTCGCTGCGCGGGGTCTCCACCAGCCCGTCGGTGTACAGGGCCAGGGTCACGCCGGGCCCGATCGGGACGCTCACCTGCTGGTGCGGCAGCCCGCCCACCCCCAGCGGAGTGCCGATCGGCACCGGCAGCGCGCCGACCGTCGCGTCCGGCCCGACGAGCAGCACCGGCAGATGCCCGGCCGAACACGCCGTCAGCGTGCCGCGGGCGGGGTCGGCCTCCAGATAGACGCAGGTGACGAACTGCTCCGGCATCCCGCAGGTGAACGCGTCCAGCGCCTGGATCAGCTCGCACGGCGAGACCCCCGCCAGCGCCAGCGCCCTGGCCGCGGAGCGCAGCTGCCCCATGACGACGGCCGCGTCCAGGCCGCGCCCCATCACATCCCCGATGACCACCCCGACCCGCCCGGCGCCCAGGTCGATCAGGTCGAGCCAGTCCCCGCCGACGCCCTGCCCCCGCGTCGAGGGCAGATAGCGGCTGGCCGCCAACGTGCCGGGGATCACCTCGGAGACGCCCATCAGGCGCAGCGCCAGCGAGACGTGCCGCTGCTGCTGGTAGAGCGCGGCCAGTTCCCGTTCGGCGCGCTTGCGGTCGGTGATGTCCCGCGTGAGCGAGCAGGCGGCGGTGACGGCGCCGCCCCGCGTCCGTACGGGCCACAGCGTCACCTCGACGTCCAGCACCCGGCCGCCGCAGGTGACCCGCCGCGTCTCGTAGTGCTCGATCCGCTCGCCCCGGCCGATCCGCTCCAGCAGCCCGGCCTCCTCGTCCTTGAGTTCCGGCGGCACCAGCATGCCGACGTGCCGGCCGACCGCCTCGGCGGCGCTGTACCCGTACAGGCGCTGCGCGGCGGCGTTCCAGAAGGCGATCTCCCCGTCCAGGGATTTGATGAGGATCGCGTCGTCGGAGGACTCCACCACCCCTCGGAGCAGCTCGTGCCCACCCGCGCTGCATAGCAGCGTCTCCTGTGACATCACCGGTGCCCCACCTCGCATGACATGCCCGTGTCCGATCGGCGAGAGCCACGGCTCACCGCGCCCCGGAGCGCGCCCCTGTCGGGGCCCCCTTCGAGGTGCGGCTATTGGAGCACCTCCGGACCGCCCCTCCACCGACATGTCCGATTATGACCGTCACTTGCGCAACTACCGTTCCATTACGCTCACTTAGCGACTCGGCACCGCACATCGGAACACCGGGCGCGCCGCACGGTCCGCGCGCCCCGGGGCCGCGGGGCCCCGTGGCCCGCGGCCGGGCGCGATCCGGCACGATGGGGCCGCCCAGCCCCAGCCCCAGTCCCAGGAGGACACCATGGCGCCCAAGCCCGAGATTCTCGCCGCCTTCGAGGCGGCGAAGGGCTTCATGCCCCTCGACGAGGGCCTCGCCCTCCACGCCGCCGCCGAGGAGGCCGCCCGGCTCGGCCTGCCGCTGGTCGAGGTCGGTACGTACTGCGGGCGCTCGACCATCCTGCTCGCCGACGCCGCGCGGGGCGCCGGGGTGAGCGCCGTGACGGTCGATCACCACCGCGGGAGCGAGGAGCAGCAGCCGGGCTGGGAGTACCACGACCCCGACGTCGTCGACCCCGAGGTCGGCCGGATGGACACGCTCCCCGCCTTCCGCCGCACCCTGCACGCCGCCGGGCTCGAAGAGCACGTCGTCGCCGTCGTCGGCCGCTCCCCGCAGGTCGCCGCCCTGTGGGCCGCGCCCGTCGGCCTCGTCTTCATCGACGGCGGCCACACCGACGAGCACGCCGCCGGCGACTACGAGGGCTGGGCCCCGCACGTCGCGCCCGGCGGCGCGCTCGTCATCCACGACGTCTTCGCCGACCCGGCCGACGGCGGCCAGGCCCCGTACCGGATCTACCGCCGCGCCCTGGAGTCGGGCGCGTTCACCGAGGTGTCGGCGACGCGCTCGCTGCACGTACTGCGCCGTACGGGCCGGGGCATCTGAGGAGCGGTACGGGACCGGCCGCCGCGCCGCCGCGCTGCGGGGCCTGCACGCACGTACCGCGCCGCGGGGGCCGCGCTGCGCCGTACGGACCAGGGCCCGTGAGCCGTACGGGCCAGGGGGCGTGGGCCGTACGGCCGCTGATCACGTGCCGGAGGACGACGCGCGGCGGATGCCGCCGGGCGAGGCGTTAGCATCGCCCGCGTGTCGAACGGCAGACCTACCCCCGCGCCCCGCCGCCCCCGAGTCGGCCCCCTCGTCGCAGGACTGGCCGTGCTCATACCGCTCGGTTACGCCGGCTGGCTGGCGTGGGACGCGACGGGCGACGGCGGCGCTTCCGAGGACGACGCGAAGCGCCCGGCGGCGAGCGCGGCGGCCACCCACCCGGCGGCGCGCGCCGGGGCGCGCCCCCTCGCGGGGAAGGTCGTCGTCATCGACCCCGGCCACAACCCCCGCAACCGCGACCACACCGCCGAAATAGCTCGCGCCGTTCAAGCGGGCAAGGGCCGCAAGGCGTGCGACACCACCGGCACCGCCACCGACGCCGGCTACGCCGAGGCCGCCTTCACGCTCGACGTCGCGCACCGCATGCGGGCGCTCCTCGAAGAGCGCGGCGCCAAGGTCACGCTCACCCATGACGCCGACCGGCCGTTCGGGCCGTGCGTGGACGAGCGGGCGAGAATCGGGAACGCGGCGCGCGCCGACGCGGCGGTTTCCGTGCACGCAGACGGCTCCACCGCCGGAAACCGCGGATTCCACGTCATTCTGCCCGCGGCCGTCAAGCAGGACGGCGCCGACACTTCGCCCATCGTCGGTCCGTCCCGAGTACTGGGCGAGGGTATTGCCGGTGAGTTCGGCCGCGCCACGGGCAGTCGCCCGGCCAACTACATCGCCGCCGGCAGCGGCTTGAATGTCCGCGATGACCTGGGCGGTCTCAACCTCTCCACCGTGCCGAAGGTGTTCATTGAATGCGGCAATATGCGCGATCCGAAGGACGCCGCCGAACTCATCGACGCGAAGTGGCGGCAAAAAGCGGCACGCGGTATCGCGGACGGCATTACGGACTTCTTGGCGAGGTGAGAACCCGCGCAAGGCCGCGCAAAGCCGGTGCGAGGCCCCTGAGAGTCGGCGTCAGGCGCTAAGGAGCGGCAGGCCACGCCCGTGTCACAGGGGTGAAACGATGAGGACGCCCCGACCGTCCAGGCGATATGTTCACCCGTACGATGGGGGGCCACCCCCGCGCCCTCGCACCTCGCGTTCCGGCGACAGCGACAAAGAAGACCGACGAGACCGACAAAGGATTTCAGGTGAACATCCGCTCCCTCACTAGAGGCGACGGCGTGGTGATCGGAGCAGCGGTGTTGCTGTTCATCGCCTCGTTCCTCGACTACTACTCCGTCGACAACTGCGGTAGATTCTGCGGCGAGCTCGATCTCCCCAACGCGTGGTCGACGGACGAGCTTCGCCTGGTGCTTCCGTCGGTGATCCTGACCGGCCTGATCGGCGCGATCCTTATCATCGGCGCGCGTTTTCAGCCCGCCGGCCGCAAGCTCGCGGGGCTCTCCCTCGACCAGTGGGGCGCGGCCCTCACGGTGGCCTCGGCCTGGTCCGCGATCTGGTCCCTGCTGGTCATTCCCGAGAAGGCGTCGGCGGGTATCGGCTCCATCCTCACCCTGATCGCGACCCTGGCGCTGGCCGCCGCGGCCGTGCTCACGCCGCGCCTCCCGGCGCTGAAGGCGGGCCTCCTCCCGGCGGCCGGCCCTAAGCCGTCCCCGTACGGCGTGGGCCCGAACCCCGGCTACGGCTACCCCGGTCCGGGCGCCGGCCAGCCCGGCGGCCCCTCTCCGTACGGGGCGCAGCCCGGCGGCCAGCAGCCGTACGGGGCCCAGCCCGGCCCGCAGCAGCACAGCCAGGGCGGCCAGCCGATGGCCGGCCACCAGCAGCCGGGTCCGGCCGCGCAGCAGCAGCCCGCCGCCGCGCAGCAGACCGGCCCGGAGTTCGCGCCGTTCTGGTTCGCGGTGCCGGTCGCCCGTCCGCTGTACGCGGAGGACGGCGCTCCGACGCCGATCGCCGAGCTCGCGCCCGGCACGTGGTACCTCGCGGTGGACCAGCGCGGCCAGGCGCTCATCGCCCAGACGCAGGACGGCCGCCGCGGCGTCCTTCAGGACACGACGGGCATTCAGCGCGGCTGACGCGACACCGCGCGCCTCGCGCGTCGCATCGACGGCCCCTCACCGGCACTTCGCGGGTGAGGGGCCGTCGCGTTGCCCGGACGGCGGACGGGGGCGGGGGCGCCGGGCGGCGGAGGCGTTGCCGAGTCCGTACCCCGGCCCGTACAGTCACGACGCATAAAACTGACACGGCGTCAGGTGCGACCGGCGCCGGACGCGACGACCGTGGAGGGTGTGCACCATGCGGCTCGGCCTCGCACTCGGCTACTGGGGGCGCGGCCCCGACCCCCGCCACCTCGAACTCGCCCGGCTGGCGGAGGACTTGGGATACCACTCCCTCTGGACGTCCGAATCCTGGGGCTCGGACGCCTTCACCGCGCTGACCTGGCTCGCCGCGCACACCACACGGATCAGGCTCGGCACGGCGGTCGCGCAGATGGCCGCCCGGACGCCCACGGCCACCGCCATGCACGCGCTGACGCTCGACCACCTCAGCGGGGGCCGGGTCCTGCTCGGCCTCGGGCTGTCGGGCCCGCAGGTCGTGGAGGGCTGGTACGGACGTCCGTTCCCGAAGAGCCCGCTGACCGCGACGCGCGAGTACGTGGACGTGATCCGGCAGGTCCTGCGGCGCGCGGCCCCGGTGGAGCTGGCCGGCCGCTTCCACTCGCACCCCTACGGGGGCCCCGACGCCACCGGACTGGGCAAACCCCTCAAGTCGATCACCCACCCGCTCCGCGCGGACCTGCCCGTACTCCTCGGCGCGGAGGGCCCCAAGAACATCGCCCAGACGGCGCGCATCGCGGACGGCTGGCTGCCGCTGTACTGGTCCCCGGCCCGCGCCGACGTGTACGCGCCGGCCCTGGCCGAGGCGCCGCCCGGCTTCCTGGTCGCGCCCATGGCCCAGGCCAGGCTCTGCGACGACGTCGCCGAAGGGCTGCTGCCGGTCAAGGCGATGCTGGGCTTCTACATCGGCGGCATGGGCCACGCCACCCGCAACTTCCACGCCGACCTGATGGCCCGCATGGGCTACGAGGAAGCGGCCCGGCGGGTGCAGGAGCTGTTCGGCGAGGGCCGCCGCGACGAGGCGATAGCCGCCGTGCCCGACGCGTTCGCCGACGAGATCTCCCTGGTCGGGCCGCGCGCCCGGATCGCGGAGCGGCTGGAGCTGTGGCGCGCGGGCCCGGTCACGGATCTGCTCGTCACCTCCCCGGACCCGGCGACGCTGCGCGTGCTCGCGGAGCTCAACAGCTGAGCGCGCTCAGGGAGTTCGGGGTGCGGCGACGCTGTTCCGGGTGGCCGCCCACAGCGCGAACCCGGCGCAGCTGAACCCGGCGCCCAGCGCGCAGACCGCGCCCCAGCCGGCCGCCGCGTAGAGGGAGGTCGCGGCGATGGCGCCGGTGGCGCTGCCGACCGAGTAGAAGACCATGTACCCGCCGATCAGCCGGCTGCCCGCGGCCGGGTGCAGCGCGTAGATCAGGGTCTGGTTGGTGACGTGGACCGCCTGCACGGCGAGGTCGAGGAGGACCACTCCGGCGACCAGGGCCCAGAGCGAGCTGCGGGTGAAGGCCAAGGGGAGCCAGGAGGCGACGAGGAGCGCCAGGGCAATGCCGGTGGTGCGCCGGGAGAAACCACGGTCGCCCAGGCGGCCCGCGGCGGTCGCGGCCAGCGCTCCGGCGACGCCGATCAGCCCCAGAGCCCCGATCGCGCTGTGCGACAGGGAGTACGGGGGCTCGCTGAGCGGCAGCGCGACGCTGCTCCACAGGGTGCTGAAGGCGGCGAAGACCAGCAGCCCGAACAGGGCGCGGAGCCGCAGCAGCGGTTCCCTGGCGAACAGGGTGACGGTGGAGCGCAGGAGCTGCCCGTAGCGGAGGGCGGTCGTCGGCGAGGTCCCGCCGTGCCGCGGCAGTACGCGGTGCAGGATCAGGGCGAGCAGCGCGGTGAGCGACGCCGAGGCGAGGTAGACGGAGCGCCAGCCCGCGAGGTCGGCCAGGAGGCCGGAGACGGTGCGGGCGAGCAGGATTCCGCTGACCACGCCGCTGGTGACCAGGCCGACGACCCGGCCGCGCCCGGCGGGAGGGGCCAGTGAGGCCGCGAAGGCCACCAGCGTCTGCGTGACGACCGCGAGCAGCCCCGTGACGGCGATGCCCGCGAGCAGCATCGCCGCCGTGCGGGCTGCGGCCACCACCGCCAATGCCGCGACGAGGAGCAGCAGTTGGGTGACGATGAGCCGCCTGCGGTCGGTCACGTCGCCCAGCGGTACGAGGAAGAAGAGCCCCAGCCCGTATCCGACGTGCGTGAGGGTGACGACGCTGCCGACGAGCGCCGGGCTCATGGCGAGGTCGTGGCCCATGGTCACGAGGAGCGGCTGGGAGAAGTAGACGTTGGCCACGGCGGCGCCGCAGGCGACGGCGAAGAGCGCGACGAGGCCGCGGGAGAGGGCGGGCGCGGAGACTTCCCCTGCCTTGGCTCCGTCCCGCCGTGGCCCCCGCCGCGTCCCCCGCCGTGTCGCGGCCTCACCAGCGTTGCCGGGCATCGGCGCCCCTCCCTCACTTCTGGTTTCATCTTGCTACCAGAAAGGAACGTAACCGCCTTGGTAGCATGTTGCAACCACCCAGACGAGAGTGAGGGAACGCCATGGTGACCAGGACGCGCTTCGACGACAGCGACTGCCCCGTCGCCCGGTCGGTGGACGCGATCGGCGACTGGTGGTCCCTGCTGATCGTGCGGGACGCCTTCGACGGGAGCCGACGCTTCGGGGAGTTCCAGCGCGGCCTGGGCGTGGCCAAGAACATCCTCACCGCGCGGCTGCGCACCCTGGTCGCGGGCGGCGTCCTCGAAACCGTCCCCGCCTCGGACGGCAGCGCCTACCGCGAGTACGTGCTGACCCCGAAGGGCAAGGCGCTCTTCCCCGTCATCGTGGCGCTGCGGCAGTGGGGCGAACAGAACTTCTTCGCCCCCGGCGAACCGCACTCGGAACTGGTCGACCGCAGGCGGGAACGGCCCCTCCGCGCGCTGGAGGTGCTGTCAGCGGACGGGCGGCTGCTGGACCCCGACGACACCGAGGTCCGCAAGGTCTCCGCCGAATAGTTCGAGACGACGGGGGTCAGGTGAGGGTTCAGGCGTCCATCGACGGCGGCTTGCCCTCGCCCCGGAGCCAGGTGTCGAAGACGCGGCCGAGGTCCTTGCCGGACGCTTCCTCGAAGTGCCGGATGAACTGCGCGGTGTCGGCGTTGCCGTGCCGGTGGTCGTGGGCCCAGGAGCGCACGGTCGCGAAGAAGACCTTGTCGCCGACGGCCTTGCGCAGCTTGTGCAGGACCATGGCGCCGCGGCCGTAGACCGGAGAGTCGGAGACCTCCGCCCCCGAGGGCGGGTCGGCGGGCGGGAAGGCCCAGATGCCGTCGCTCTCGTCGTCGCTGTTGTCGTAGAAGTCCGCGAAGATCTGGTCCGTGGAGCGCCCGCCCGACTTCTCCTCCCACATCCACTCGGCGTACGTCGCGAAGCTCTCGTTCAGCCACATGTCGCGCCAGGTGCGCGGGGTGACGGAGTTGCCGAACCACTGGTGGGCCAGCTCGTGCACCACGAGCGCCTCGTCGGGCGCCGCCTCGAAGTACGGCTTGGTCTGGGTCTCCAGGGCGTAGTCGAGACCGGGTAGGTGGTCGACGATCGCGCCCGCGCTGCTGAAGGGGTACGGGCCGAAGAGGCCGCGCTCCCAGTCGAGGACCTCCTCGACGGTGCCGGGCACGTCGATGCTGTCGTCGGACTCGGTCTCGGCCTCCTCGGGGTCGGTCGCGACGTAGAGGGGGACGTCCCCGGACTTCGAGGTGGCGACGTCGAAGTCTCCGATGGCGACGGTGGCGAGATAGCTGGCCATGGGTTCGCCGTTGTGCCAGGAGAAGGTGGTGCGGTCGCCCTTGGTCTCCTTGCGCTTCAGCTCGCCGTTGGAGACGGCGGTGAGGTCCTTGGGAACGGTGACGGTGATGTCGTAGGCGGCCTTGTCCGAGGGGTGGTGGTTGCCCGGGAACCAGGTCATCGACCCGGTGGGCTCGCCCAGCCCGACCGCGCCGTCCGGCGTCTCGATCCACCCTTCCTTCGAGCCGTCCTCCCCCACGACCGTCTTCGGTACGCCGTCGTATTCGACGGTCGTCGTGAACTGGCGGCCCTTGCCGACGGCGGACTCGGGCGTCACCGTCAGCTCGGTGCCCTCCCGTGCCGTACGCGCCGCCTTCCCGTCGACGGTCGCGCTCCGCACCTTCAGCCCCTTGAGGTCCAGGTTGAACGCGCTGAGCGGCTGGGTGGAACGGGCCGTGATCACGGCCTTGCCCTTGAGGCGGTTGCCCTCGGGGTCGTAGTCGAGCGTCAGGCCGTAGTGGCTGACGTGGTAACCGCCGTTGCCGAGCCCCGCGAAGAGCGGGTCCCCGACCCCGGCGGCCCCGGCGGTCGCCGCCTTCTCCTGATGGCCGGCGCTCGTACAGGACGCGGTGAGCGCGAGGACGAGCGGCAGGGCGCAGGCCAGGAGGCGACGGCGGCGCGGGGCCGGGCGCCGGGCGGCGGGCGTGCTCGGTGTGGTCATTCTCGGGAGTTCCCCCCAGTCAGCGATCACCCGAGCATAGAAGACGGGCTCCGGAAGACGGCGCGCCCGCGCTCCCTACCCGAACGTGACCCGCTCCAGCCAGAAGTCCAGCAGCTCGGCGTCGCCGAGGACCTCGACGCGCCCCGCGGAGACCGGCTGCCGCCGGAAGACGACCTGGAGTACGTCGGCAATGGGACCCCGGAGGGCGACGGCCGCCTTCTCGTGGGCGCGCCGGACGACTATGGCGTCGCCGGTGAGGTCGATCAGCCACTCGGCTTCGGCGCCGGGCCCGGCATCGGTGCCGTGGAAGTGCAGGGTGCGCCCGGGGCCGAGCAGCTCCCGCAGCTCGGGCCGCGCCTCCACGAGCTGCGGCAGGGCGCCGATCTGGAGCCATTCGTCGATGGTGTCGGCCCCGACCTCCTGGTCGACGGCGAACTCCGCGCCCAGGGTCAGGTCCACGTCCGCGCGGTGCACGACGGTCTCGTGCGCCATGCGCCGGGCCCAGAAGGAAACGGACCCCGTGCCGAAGAACACCCACACCTCGACGTCGGGCCCGGTGGCGCGCAACGTCCGCACCAGCTCGGCGGCGCCTTCCCGCAGCCAGGCGACGATGGTGCCCACGTCCTGGCCCTCGGGCCCGCCGATGCCGCTGACCTGCTCGTCCGGGACGAACGCGGTCGCCCGCGTCCGCACGGTCGCCTCGACCCGGCGGTGCGCCCCGCCGAGGTGCCGCAGCAGCTGCTCCAGCGTCCACTCGGGACAGGACGGCACCATGGTCTTCAGGTCGGCGCCGGCCAGGCCGGACACCAACTGCTCCGTCTGCGCGACGATTTCGTCGCAGTAGCGGTCAAAGCTGAGAAGAGTCATGACGGCAGACTAAACGCCCCCACTGACAACGCCCCCGTACTACCCCTTCTTCACGTCCGAGAACGACGGCACCTTGTCGTCGACCTCGGCCCCCGCCCCCTTGCCCGCGTCCTTGACCCCGGAGATGACGTTCTGGAAGGAGCTGACGTCGCCGTCCACGCTCTCCCCCCGGCGCAGCTTGCTCCCGAGCCCCTTGAGCGAGGCGATCCCCGCGCCGAGCGGGGCGACGGCCTTGGCCAGCGCCGGATCCCCCTTGGCATTGGCGCTCGCCGCCTTCAGCCGGTTATAGGTGAAGGCCCCCGCCAGCCCCGCCTTCACCATCGCGGCGACCCGCCCGTCCGCCCCCTTCTTGAACTTGCCGTTCCGGTACGGCTTCACAATCCACTGATACGTAGCCCCCGCCGCCAGTCCCGCATTCGCGACGAACCGCGTCTTCGCGAACTTCTGCCGCTCCGCGGACGTACTGGCCGACGGCGTCGCCCCACTCCCACCGTCCTTGCCCTTGCTCCCACACCCCGTCCCCGCCAGGAGCAGGCCGCTGAGCAGCAGGGCAATGACGGCATGGCGCAACGTGACGCGTACGAACACCGCGGACCTCCGGAGGGCTGGGCACTATCAGGACACACTCCCTGCCAGGCTCACCCACCGGTCCCGCTCCCGCGACCCCGGGGCGTCCGTACGCGTCGCATTCGGGCCACGGGCCCTTCCCCTGAGATCCTGCGCCGCCGGCTCACGCATCTCATCGATGCGGCCCGGCTTCCGAACATCACCATCCAGATCGGGCGCTGCTCGGCTGGGCGAAAGGGCCGGCGGCGACGGCCTGGCGGTAGAGAGAGGGCGGTCGCCCGGAGGGATTGGGGCAGGGCACCTCTCGAACGCACGCGCGCCCGGTGCCCGTCCTGACGGCGGCCCGAAAACACGCGAGGGCCCGTTGAAACGTCCTCAAGTGCCGGAAGAGAGGCAGTTCTTCTGGCCTCCGAGGCCCCCTTACGTCTCCCTTACGGCCATAAGGCCCGCC
The DNA here is from genome assembly GCF_040654795.1 of Streptomyces sp. NPDC050617. Classification (NCBI taxonomy): domain Bacteria; kingdom Bacillati; phylum Actinomycetota; class Actinomycetes; order Kitasatosporales; family Streptomycetaceae; genus Streptomyces; species Streptomyces sp. NPDC050617. The sequence goes on from NZ_JBFAIS010000016.1 coordinate 154,600, forward strand.
CCTCTGCCCTCAGTTGTGCCCTCGTGGTCCTGCCTGATAGGGGCACGCCGGAGGACAGTGGCGTCCTGATGTGCATCCACCAGCGAGGGGAGCGCTCGTGCGCGCGCAGGACAACGGCAAAGAGAAGGACCGCGGGAGCGGGCCGGCGGGGAACCGGTCCCGGTCGGCGCGGGCGCCCGGGTGGCCGGACGGTGTCCTCTCGCTCCAGCGGCTGGCCGGGAACGCGGCCGTCTCGCGCGCGGTCGGCGAGGCCCGGCACCAGCACGGCCCCGGGTGCGGACACGGTCAGGGGATGACGCGGGGAGAAACCGCCGGCCTCGTCCAGCGGGCCGCCGCGACGCGCGCCGAACACGTCCAGCGGGCGCCGGGCAACACCTCCGCCCCGGCGCAGCCGCAAGTCGGGCTGCCACCGGACCTCAATGCCGCGCTCGGCAAGGAGATCCCGGACTACTGGCACGAACTCCAGTGGACCGACAGCGGGCGGGGCTTCCACACGGCCTCCCTGCCCCGCGGCCACCGCGTGTGGGACGCCATCGAGAACTACGCCCGGCTCTCCCAGGAACGCGCACCCGTCACCGCGCCGAAGGGCGAGGCGACCCGGATGGCTGAGTCCGAGAAGCGGCTCGCCGATCCGGCGATCACCGACGAGCAGCGCACGTCCCACACCCGTCGGCTCCAGGAGGGGAAGCCCGGCGGCCCGCCGCCGCCCAGCAGCGCCCCCATGGACATCGTGGAGATCGTCGTCTGCGCCAACCCCACGCTGTGGCAGAAATACACGACCAACCGGCAGCTCTACCACCAGTCGATGCTCTCGCACGGCAAACAGGGGCTGAAGGCATCGGGGAAGGACCGCAGCGAGCGGATCCCCTGGTCCACCGGAAGCCGGCCCGACCTCGACGGCACGGCGTCGACCTCGGTCCAGCCCGGCTACCAGCGCCCCGCCCAGTTGCCGCCCGGCGTGCCCCAGAGCGCCGGGGAGGGCTTCTTCTGGCACGGCACCGGTACCAACATCATGGACCTGATCGACGAGAACGGACCGGCGCCCCATCTCGGCCGGAACAAGGGCACCGACGACAAGCCCAAGTACGGCGTGCTCGGCCAGGGCACCTACGTCGCCGACAACGCCTCCAAGGCGCAGACGTACTTCGCCTGCCCCCAGTGCGAGGACCCCGAGTGCAAGGACACGTCGCACCCGGCCCGGCAGTTGATGCTGATGCGCGGCCTCCTGGGCTCACCCGACTTCGCGCACCTCGGGCACAACAGGCGGGCCGAGGACCACAAGACGCTGAAGGAGGGCCGTACCTCCGTGATGAGCCCCGGCCTCAAGAAGAATCTGCCCCGGCTGGGCGCCACGGGCACCAACGAATTCCTCATCAAGGACAAGGCGTTGCTCTACCCGGAGATCCGCGTCCACTACCGGCGGACCTGACGGTACCGACCGCCCCCGCCGCACCCAACTCCCCTGATCCCAGGCGAGTTTGAGACGTTCCTCACGGGTCACTCGGGCCCTATGTCCAAACGCCTTCGGCAGGGGAGCAATGGTGCGGCGACAGCCGTGATCGTCGTCGCGGACGTCACCGCGCTGATCCTCGGGCTGTGGATCCTCTTCTACGTGCTCGACGCGAACCGGGCGAACGACCTCGTCGGGTTCGTGCACGATGCCGCCCGCTGGCTCGCGGGGTGGTCGTACAACCTCTTCACCATGCGCACCGACTGGCTGCGCACACTGCTCAACTACGGGCTGCCCGCCGTGATCTACCTGCTCGTCGGGCACGCGGTCGCGGCCCGTATCCGTCGCGTCTAGGCCGCTGCCGCCGGAGTCAGCAGCAGTCCGGCGCCAGCCCCGTCGGCAGGCCCTCGCCGCCGAAGACCGCCGTCGTGGGCTCGTCGCCGCCGAGGGCGGCCACGGCCAGCAGCAGTGAGGCGGCCGTCCATGTGGTCCGTTCCTCGGGCCAGACGGCGGCGTCGTCGTAGACGTAGCCGGTCCAGTAGAGGCCGTCCGGGGCGCGGAGGTGGGGCTGGATCCACTGGAGGATCTGCACGGCGCGGTCGGATTCGCCGATCGCCCAGAGGGCCAGGGCCAGTTCGCAGCTTTCGCCGCCCGTCACCCAGGGGTTGGGGAGGATGCAGCGGACGCCCAGGCCGGGTACGACGAAGTGGTCCCAGCGGGACTCGACGCGGTCCTTGGCGGCGGGGCCGGTGAGGGCGCCGCCGAGGACCGGGTAGTACCAGTCCATGGAGTACTGGCTCTTGTCGAGGAAGCGTTCCGGGTGGCGGCGGATCGCGTGGCCGAGCAGGCCGACGGCCAACTCCCAGTCGGGCTGGGGCTCTTCGCGGTGTTCGGCGATGGCCAGGGCGCAGCGCAGCGCCTGGTGGATGGAGGAGGAGCCGGTGAGCAGGGCGTCCGTCGCCGGGGTGCCGTCGTCCTCGCGTTTCCAGCCGATCTGGCCGCCGGGCCGCTGGAGCGCCAGCACGAACTCGATCGCCGCGAAGACCACCGGCCACATCCGGTCGAGGAAAGTGTCGTCGCCGGTGGCGAGGTAGTGGTGCCACACCCCGACCGCCACGTACGCGACGAAGTTCGTCTCCCGACCCCGGTCCGCGGGCTCCTCGGTGTTCACGCCGCCCGGCTCGTCGGTGTAGGCCGCGTACCAGGAGCCGTCGAGGTTCTGATGGTCCGCGAGCCACCGGTACGCGGCCTCGGCGCGCTCGTGTTCGCCGGCCGCGTCGAGCGCCATCGCGGCCTCGACGTGGTCCCACGGGTCCAGGTGATGGCCGCGGAACCACGGAATGGCCCCGTCCGCGCGCTGGGCCGCGGCGATGCCCGCCACCGTACTGGCGGCCTGTTCGGCGGTGAGGACCCCGGCGAGCTCCAGGCGTTCGGTACGTTCCGGCGACGTCATTCGGCGGCCGCCGCGGCCGGCGCGGGCAGGTGCGGCTTCGTCGCGTACGCCACGAAGCTCTTCCCGATGAGCGGGTTGAGCGCCTGTTCCGCGAGGCGGGTGGCCAGCGGTTTCTTCATGATGTCCCAGACCAGCAGCTGGTGGTACGCCCGTACCGGCAGCGCCTTGTCGTTGTCGACGCCGAACGCGCACTTCAGCCACCAGTACGGGCTGTGCAGACCGTGCGCGTGGTGGGTCCCGTACGGCTTCAGGCCGGCCTCGCGCATCTTGCCGAGCAGTTCCTCGCCGCGGTAGATGCGGATGTGGCCGCCCTCCACCTCGTGGTACGCGTCGCTCAGCGCCCAGCAGACCTTCTCGGGTCCGTACCGGGGCACGGTGACGGCGATCCGGCCGCCGGGCCGCAGGACCCGGACCATCTCCGCGAGCACCCCCTTGTCGTCCGGGATGTGCTCCATGACCTCGGAGATGATCACGACGTCGAAGCTGTCGTCGGGGAAGGGCAGCGCGAGCGCGTCGCCCTCCATCGCGGTCGCGGTCGCGCCGGCCGGGGCCTCGCCCGCCTCCTTCATCGCGGCGAACCACTTGGCGACCTCGCGGATCTCCTCGCCGTTGCGGTCGAGGGCCACGACCTGTGCGCCGCGCCGGTAGCACTCGAAGGCGTGCCGTCCCGCGCCGCAGCCCAGATCGAGGACGCGATCGCCTGCGGCGAGCGGGAAGCGGGAGAAATCGACGGTCAGCACGGGGTCTGTCTGCCTTCTGTCTCGGTGGATTCGAAGGGCTCTATGGATTCGAAGGGCTCGGTGGATTCGAGGCTTTACGGGTTGCGGAGCCCCGGTCAGCCCCTGCCGCGTCTGGGCGGCGGGGCCGCCGCCTGGCGGCGGCTCTCCGCCATCGCGGCGCGGTAGCGCTCGACCGTGCCGAGGGCGGCCTGTTTCCACGTGAAGCGGGCCAGTACGCGCTCCCGCCCGGCGGCTCCGAGCCGGCGCCGCAGCTCGGCGTCGCCCAGCAGCCGGCCGAGTCCGGCGGCGAGCGCCTGCGCGTCGCCGGGCGGCACGGCCAGGCAGGTCTCGCCGTCGGGGCCGGCGACCTCGGGGATGGCGCCGCCCGTGGTGGCGACCAGCGGCGTGCCGGTGGCCATGGCCTCGGCGGCGGGCAGCGAGAAGCCCTCGTAGAGGGAGGGCACGCAGGCGATCTGGGCGGAGCGCATGAGGTCCACGAGCTCGGAGTCGCTGATGCCCTTCACGAATTCCACGGCGTCCCCCAGCCCGTACCGCTCGATCGCGGTGGCCACCGGGCCGTCCTCCGCGCGCTTGCCGACGACGACCAGGTGCGCCTCGGGGTGCTCGGTACGGGCCTTCGCCAGCGCCTCCACGAGGTGGACGAGGCCCTTGAGGGGGACGTCCGCGCTGGAGGTGGTGACGATGCGGCCGGGGACCTCGGGGACGGCCGGGTCCGGGGAGAAGAGGCCGGTGTCGGCGCCGATGTGGACGACGTGCACCCGGTCGTCGCGGACGCCGAGGTCGTCGACGATCTCCTGGCGGGAGGAGCCGGAGACGGTGAGCACGGTCGGCAGCCGCCGGGCCACGCGCTTCTGCATGCGGGTGAAGCCGTACCAGCGGCGGACGGAGGCGCGGCGGCGCCAGTCGGGCGCGGCGTCGAGGTCGAGCCGGCGGTCGACGGTGATGGGGTGGTGGATGGTGGTGACCAGGGGGAACCCGGCGCGTTCCATGCCGAGCAGCCCGTAGCCGAGGGTCTGGTTGTCGTGCACGACGTCGAATTCGCCGCGCCGGGCGGCCAGGTGGCGGCGGGCGCGGAGCGAGAAGGTGAGCGGTTCCGGGAAGCCGCCGGTCCACATGGTGGCGACCTCCAGGGCGTCGATCCAGTCGCGGTACTCGCCGCGGGCCGGCGTGCGGAAGGGGTCGGGCTGGCGGTAGAGGTCGAGGCTGGGGAGCTCGGTGAGGGTGACGCCCTCGCCGGGGTCGAGGACCGGGTAGGGCTGGGCCCCGATGACTTCGACGCGGTGGCCGAGGCGGGCGAGTTCGCGGGAGAGGTGGCGTACGTACACGCCCTGGCCGCCGCAGTACGGGTTGCCCTTGTAGGTGAGCAGCGCGATGCGCAGCGGCCCGTCCTCGTCCCCGCCCAGGAGGCGAGGCGCAGCTGCCTCCGTGGCCTCAGCGGTCACTCTCGGCCCCCTTCTCACGCAGTTCAGCCGGAGCGTAACCGGTAGCGCTAATCTAGAACAAGTTTCAGACTTGATCGTTCAAGAGGCTCCGAATCTACCGGCCCGGCACGGCCCGCAAAGGGCCGGATCGGGTGATTCGCGCCACGGCCCGGGGCCCTGCCATGCTGTGGGCCCGTCCGGGCCGCGGCAAGACCGCCCGACGGGTACCAGGGACCAGGGAATGGGACATATGACGACAGAGACCAAGTCGGCCATCGCCTCCACCCCGCCCCTGACCGAGCGTCAGGAGGCCCGCCGGCGCCGCATCCTGCACGCCAGTGCGGAGCTGGCCGGCCGCGGCGGCTTCGACGCCGTGCAGATGCGGGAGGTCGCCGAGGCGGCCGGGGTCGCGCTCGGCACCCTCTACCGCTACTTCCCGTCCAAGATCCATCTGCTGGTCGCGACCATGCAGGACCAGCTCCAGCACATGCACGAGACGCTGCGCAAGCGCCCCCCGACGGACGAGGCCCCGGCCGCGCGGGTCGCACAGACGCTGATGCGGGCGTTCCGCGCCATGCAGCGCGAACCGCATCTCGCCGACGCGATGGTGCGCGCCCTCACCTTCGCCGACCGGTCGGTGAGCCCCGAGGTGGACACGGTGTCGCGACTGACCACCGCGATCATCCTGGACGCGATGGGGCTGACGGGGCCGCCCACCCCCGAGCAGCTCTCGGCGGTCCGCGTCATCGAGCACACCTGGCACTCGGCGCTGATCACCTGGCTGTCGGGGCGGGCCTCGATCGCCCAGGTGAAGATCGACATCGAGATGGTCTGCCGCCTCATCGACCTCACGGGGTCCCAGCAGGACGCTCCGGCCACTTAGTACTCATGTCGGTCCCCGAGGGCCGCAACGAACGTATTTGGTAGCGAGCGGGGCGCACACGGCTTGTTCAATGCGCCCCCGCGCCCCCTCTTGGCCAATTCTGCGTATCCGGGACACCGGGGGATACCGGTAGGAATATGAAGCCACGCGTCCAACCGATGCGACCTGCGCAGAGGGGCAGAGGGTCTGGGGGGAGAACGTGATCCGGGTACTTCTCGTGCACGACACCTATCTGCTGCGCACCGCGCTGGCGGCGCTGGTAGGCAGGGAGACGGACATCGAAGTGTCCTCGACGGCCTGGAACGGCGCCGCCGGCAAGGCCCGTGCCGTACGACCGCATGTGTGCGTAGTCGACATGGACAGCGCGGAGGCCGGGGGCCCGCGCGGGGTGCGGTCGCTGAGCGAGGACTGCTGCGAAGAGGAAGGAGGCCCCTCGCTGCTCGCCCTCGCGACGGCGGGCAGACCGGGGCCGCTGCGCCGCGCGTTCGAGGCGCGGGCTCTGGGGTACGTGAGCAAAAACGCTTCCCCCGGGCGGCTGATCGAGTCGATCCGGCGGGTGGCCAAAGGCGAACGATGTATAGACGAGTCACTCGGCTTCGGCTTCCTCCAGGCGGCGGAGATCCCGCTCACGCCGCGCGAGTTGGGCGTCCTGACCCTGGCCGCCGAGGGCGCCTCCATCAGCGAGATCGCGTGCAGTCTGCACCTCTCGCAGGGGACCGTGCGCAACTACATGGCCGCCATCACCCGCAAGACCGGGGCCCGCAACCGGGTCGACGCGATACGCATCTCGCGGGGGGCGGGATGGCTGTGACGGAGCCCCCGAGGAACGGGCCGGCCGGGCCCCTGGGAGATCGGCCGAGATGAATCCCCTCGAAGCTCGGACGAACCCCCTCGAAGCCGAGATGAATCCCCTCGCAGCTGAGATGAGCCCCTCGAAACCGGCTACCGCCGCGGCGGCGCGGGGGCCGAGGTGGTGACAGCCGGGGGCGGCGGCGCGTGGGCGGCGCCCGGCCGCGGGCGCTCCGGGGCGGAGGCGGCGCCGTTCCCTCCCGTGGACCAGTTGCCCGTCAGCGCCCGGTAGAGGTCCGAGCGGCTCAGCAGCTCCTCGTGGGTGCCGCAGAGGGTCTGGGGGCCGTCCATGATCAGGATGCGGTCCGCGCGGTGGGCGGAGCTGACGCGGTGGGCGATCACGATCAGCGTGCCGCCGGGGCGGCGGGCGAAGGCCCGTTCGGCGCGGGCCTCCGCCGCCGGGTCGAGGTGGCACGTCGCCTCGTCCAGCACCGCGACCGGAGCGGGGCTCAGATACGCCCGCGCCAACGCGATCAGCTGGCGCTGCCCGGCGGAGAGCCCCGCCGGGTCGACGACGGCCGCCAACCCCCCGATCCGGTCGGCGAGTTCGCCCAGGCCGACCGCGTCCACGGCCGCCGCCAGCTCCGTGTCCGGCACCGGATCGGCGCGCAGATAGCTCAAGTTGGCCCGGAGCGTGCCCGTGAAGACGTACGCCTCCTGCGGGATCAGCACCCGCCGCCCCGGGTCGCCGCCGGCCCGTACCGGCTCGCCCCCGACCCGCACCTCCCCGGCGCGCGGCTCCAGCAGCCCGGCGATCAGCCCCGCCAGGGTCGACTTGCCGATGCCGCTGGGGCCGACGACCGCCAGATGCCCGCCGGCGGGCACGGTCAGGTCCAGGTCCCGGACCACCGGCCGCGCGTGCTCCCCGTACGCGAAGGTCACCGCGCGCAGTTCGACGGCCGGCCCTTCCCACCGCCGCGACGCCTCGCCGCCGTCGGCCCTCCCCCGGCCGCCGCTGAGCCTCACCGGCCCCCCAGCCGTCAGCCGCCGCACCACCACCACCAGCCGCGACCCGCTCGTCCCCAGCCCGTGCATCAGGTTCTGCAACGCCGGGAGCAGCGACGTCGTGAGGTACGAGAGCGCGCCGACGAGCGCGCCCGGCGTGACGCCGCGGTCGAGCAGCCAGGGCGCGGTGACGATGAGCAGGACGATGGGGAAGCGGCCGGCCAGGGCCACGGCCAGGACCCGCAGCACCCCCCAGCGGGCCAGCGTGCGGGCGGCGCGGAACTCGGCCTCGATGCGGATGTCCGCCTCCGCCGCCACGAGGGACTCCGCTCCGGCGGCGGTGATGTCGCGGAGGCCGTCGGCCACGGTCCCGAACTCCTCGGCGATGGCCTCGTCCGCCGCGAGGAACGTCTCCTGGCGGCGGGCCATCGGGCGGAGGGTGGCCGCGAAGAGGGCGAGGCCGAGGACGAGCGGGGGCACGACGATCAGGAGCAGTACGGGGGCGAGGGAGGAGAGGCCGATCAGCGCGCCGGCGGCGGTGAAGACGAAGGAGCGGGCCACCATGACCAGGCCCGCGAAGGTGTCGCGGGCGATCTCGACCTGGTGGGTGAGGCGGGAGACCGCCGCGCTGTCGGCGTCGTCGAGCGCCCGCGTCACCACGCGGCGTACGAGCGCGTCGCGCAACGGCTCCACCAGCGCGGCGACGGCCCGGTACACCCGGCCCGTGCCGTACGCGCCGACGGTCACGGCGAGCGCCGCCAGCCCCAGCCAGCCCAGCCCGACGCCGGAGCGGCCGGCCAGGAAGCCCTCGTCCAGCGCGCGGGCCAGCGCGAACCCCATCACGAACGTCTGGCCGGTCTCCAGCGCCGACCACGCCGCCAGCCGCGCCACCACCCGGGCGCGGCGGCGCAGGAACCGCAGCCCCTGCCCGTACGTGCCGGGGCTCGCCGCCCGCCCGCCCCTGGCTTCACTCATGCGGCACCCGGTCCCGCTCGCCGTCGTCCGCGCGGTCGGGCCGGCCGGCGTCGAACACCGCCCGGTACCCCTCCAGCCGCCACAGTTCCTCGTGGCGCCCCACCGCCCGTACGCGCCCGTCCTCCAGCCACGCCACCCGGTCCGCGCGAGCCGCCGTCGTGGCGCGGTGCGCGACGATCAGGCGGGTCCGCGGGCCGATCGAGCCCAGGAGGGCATCGGCGACGCGCAGTTCGGTGACGGTGTCGAGGCTGGACGTCGCGTCGTCCAGGACCAGCAGACGCCCCTGATGCGTGAACGCCCGTGCCAGGCCCAGGCGTTGGGCCTCGCCGCCTGAGAGCGGGGCGTCCGTCAGTCGTGTGTCGTAGCCGTCCGGGAGCAGTCGTACGAAGTCGTCGGCGCAGGCCGCCCGCGCCGCCTCGCGCACCCGCTCCGCGCCGGGGTCGCGGGCGCCGAAGCCGATCGTGCCGCCGATGGTGCCGCCGAGCGGCGCGGGGCGTTCGAAGGCGTAGCCGACGGCGCCGCGCAGCGCGTCGCGGTCGAGGCCGGTGAGCGGTTCGCCGTCGAGGGTGACCGTGCCGGCGTCCGCCTCCGTGAGCCGGCCGGCCACGGCGGCGAGTACGGACTTTCCCGTGCCGGAGCGTCCGACCAGGGCCATCGACGTGCCGCCCGGTACCACGAGGTCCACGTCGCGCAGCACCTCGCGGCCGCCGCGGAGCGCCGTCACGCCGGCCAGTTCCAGGGTGCCGGGGCCGGGCGGGAGGCGTCGCCGCCCGTACTCCGTCGCGGGTTCGGTGAGGACTTCGGCGAGGCGGCGGGCGGCGGTACGGGCGTGGACCAGGGCGTTGAGGCGGCCGACGATCACGCCGATGCCCGAGGCGAGGACGGCGTACCGGGAGACCGCCAGCAACTCCCCGACGCTCAACTGCCCTGCCGCCAGCCGCAGTCCGGCGACGGCGAGGACGGCGATCTGGAGGAGGGGGACGACCATGACGGCCCGCGCGCTGGACCGGCCCTGGACCCGCCACATCCGGTGGCCCTGGCGCCCCAGCTCCGGCAGCGGTTCGAGGATGCGGGCGCGCTCCCGCCCGGCGGTCCGCGCGGCGGCGATCGTGGCGGCGCCGCCGATGGCCTCCATCAGCCGGCCGGCGATCTCGCCCTGGCCGCGCTGGTACTGCGCGATGCTGTCGGTGGTGTCGCGGATGAAGACCCGCAGCAGCGCCGCGAGCAGCGGCATCCCGAGGAGGAAGGCCGCGGCGGCCCAGACGTCGATGAGGACGAGCGCCACGATGCCGCCGACGGGCGGGACGACGGCGGCGAGGGCGGCGGCGATGTTGGCGGGGGCGGTGCCCGCGTAGGCGGCGTTGCCGACCAGCCGCGAGACCAGGTCGCCGGGGCCGAACCGGTCGGCCGCGCGCGGCCCCGTGTGCAGGACGTGCCGCAGCAGACGGCCGCGGGCCCAGGCCGTGCCGCGGGCGTTGGCGGTGCCGGTGAGCAGTTCTTCGACGGCGTCGAGCAGTACGGACAGGCCGATGAGCGCCGCGCACGCGACGATCCAGTGGGTGGTCCGGGGTCCGTGGCCGCCGGCCAGGACGGCGTCGAGGGCGCGGCCGAGGACGAGGGGCAGCGCGAGGGAGGAGCCGGCGGCGGCAGTGGTGAGCAGGCCGATCGCGGCGGTTCGGCCGGGGCTGTGCCGGACCGCTTCCAGCAGCAGCCGGTCGGCGGCCCGGTTCGTCGCCGTGCGTGCGGGCTGATCGGCGGCGGGCTTCGGCTCGTCGCCGCCCGTGGGCGTCGGCCGGTCGTCGTCCCCGATGGGCATCGGCATGCTCGGAGCGGTCCTCCCTTCGGAGCGCGGCCCCGGGCCGTGGTGCTGCCCGGGGCCGCTCTATGACCGATGCAGCGTCACAGGTGACGTGTCATCAGAGGTTTCGGAGACTCGTTGTCAGAGACTCGGATACTCAGAGACAGAGAACGATGCTCGCTTCGCTCCAGCAGAGCAGCAGGCTGGCTTCGCTGCCACCGCCGCCGCCGTGACCGCCGAACTCGGTGTCCATCGTCTGCAGGTCGAGAAGGGCCATGGTGGTTCCTTTCACAGTGGGGACTGAACTTCTTGCCACGGCCCCGTCTCCGGGGCCGGCTCTTGGTCCCGCCGCGGCGGGAGGAAGGGGAGCCCTACGGGCTCGGTGTGCAGCGCCGCGCCCACCGCGAGCAGGCAGCCCGCGGTGCCGGTGGCGAGGTCCATCGACAGGCGCATCATCTGGTCGCCGGGGAAGGCGAGATGCCCCTGGTAGGGGACCGCGTACCAGGCGAGGGCGGCGAGTTGGGATGCGAGGTCGCCTGGGGCGACGCCGCGCGCGGTGGTGCGGCTGAGGTGGAGGACCGAGCCGCCGCGGCCCCGGAAGAGGCCGGGCTGCGCGTAGAAGCGCGACTTCGCGGCGGGCAGGATGGCGGACCTCGCGGTCTCGAACTCCTCCACGGCCCGGTGCGCCGCGAAGTCGTCGAGGACCGCTCCGATGCCGATGCTGCCCTCGCCCAGATAGGGCAGGGTGCGCCAGCCCTCATCGACGACCAGGGTGCCGCGGTCGTTGCGCACGCACGCCGCGAGGTCCTGCCGCAGGGCGTCGGCCGCGTGGTCCAGGAGGGCGGTGTCGCCCGTGCGCTCGTACAGCCGCAGGAAGAGCAGGGCCGGTCCGCTCGCGCCGTGCAGCAGTCCGGCGCGGGTGCGCTGCCCGGCGTCCCGGATCCGGGCCAGTCGCGCGGCGGCCAGTTCGGCGATCTCCAGGGCACGGGTGCGCAGGGCGTTCTCGCCGGTGGTCGCCGCCAGGTGGTCGAGCGTGAGGCCGAGGCCGGCGAGCCCGCTGTTCAGGTCGGGGGACAGCCGCTGCCACTTCTCGGTGAGCACCCGTTCGACCAGGTCCAGGGCGTGCTCGGGGTGGCCGAGGCGGTCGAGTACGTAGCCGGCGCCGAGCAGGCCGTCGTAGAGGCCGAGGGGCGCGCCGCGCGGCGGGTCGGCGGCCTGGCGCAGCAGCCACTCCTCGCCCTCGGCGTAGCGGGCCGCGCCCACCTCGCCGAGGGCGTACAGCACTCCGGCCGCGCCGTGCGCGAGGCCGAGTCCGCCGCCGGTCTCGAACTGGGAGATGTCGCCGGGAAAGAGCCGGTCCTCGCGTTCGGGGGTGGCCGAGGCGAGGATGGCGCGGACCATGGAGTCGCGGCTGAGCGGCCAGTCCGCGGGCGCGACGGGCAGGTAGCGCTCGGCGGAGGCCGCGGAAGGGACGGCGGGCGTGGCAGCCGTGGCGGTCCGGTCGGCCGTCACCGGCTCGGCGGCCGTTTCCTCGCCCGCGACCCGCCCGATCTCCCGTACCGCCTCGTCCCAGAACTCCCGCGGTACGTCGGGGAATTCGGCGGCGGCGACGTCGGCGAGGTGCGCCGCCTTGTCCCGGTCCATCACCAGCAGCGTGGTCATCGGCAGGAACAGCGCGAGGCCCAGACACGCGAGGGCGTAGCGGTCGACGTCGAAGCCGCGGCGGTCGGCGGGGGCGATGAAGCCGGGGTGGGCGACGGCCTGCCGGTGGTTCTCGTCCACGTGCGCGGCCGTCTCGAAGTCGAGGAGCATCACGGACTCCTCGTCGGGCGCGACCATGATGTTGAACATGTGCAGGTCGTTGAAGACCACGTCACGGCTGTGCACGGCGGCGACGGCCGCCCGTACCGCGCCGTGGACGCGCAGCGCCCACCGCGTGTAGCCGGCGACGGCCTCGGGGTCCGGGGCGGCGCCGATCAGGGGGTGGCGGCGCGCGTAGAACGAGTTGAGGGTGGTGCCTTCGAGGTGGTCCATGACCAGGAAGCGGTGGTCGCCGAGGGTGAACCAGTCCCGCACCTCGGGGGCCACGCCGAGGCCGGTCAGCCGTTCCAGGGCGGCCTTCTCGCGTTCCAGGCGGGTGACGGCGTCGGCCCGGTCGGCGGCGAGCCCGGCGTGCGGCCGGGCCTCCTTGAGGACGACCTTCGCGCCGGTGCGGGTGTCCACCCCGGCGTAGACGCCGCCGCCGTTGGAGAAGTGCAGCGCCTTCTCGATGCGGTACGGCAGGTCGGTGGTGGTCGTGGCGTTGCGGGCGGCGAGCTGCGGTTCGAGGAAGGCGGGGAGTGTCACCCAGTCCGGCACGTGGAAGGCCGGGTCCCGGCGGTCCGGGACGAGCTGTCCGTCCGCGTTCTCGATGGCCGAGACGAGAGAGCCGGTGGCGTCGAGACAGTAGCGGGGCGCGAAACCGCCGTATCTGACGTACAGCGGGCCGTCGTTCCAGCGCAGGTCGGAGAGGATGTACGGGCCGGTTTCGCCGGCCAGCAGCGCGCCCAATTCCTCAAGAATGACGTGGAATTGCCGGTCGTCGGCCGGGTAGATGGTGACGAATTTCCCGCTGGAGCCGCGCGGCGCGTACTTGGAGTTCCGCAAATGGAGCGGGCGTGGGCCGGGTACGAACTTGAAGGGAATGGCGCGGGGCACGCAGTAGTCCCATACCTTCGCGGCGGTCTTCTCGGCGTTTTCCAGACACGCGGAGACATGGACCTTCCAGCCCTGCGACGGCCTTCCGGGAAGGGATTTCCCCTCCGGGGTCACGGGGCTGACGTGGAGCCAGTCCCCGGAGAGGAAGGACCGCCACCCTTCGGGGACCACGCGTTGGGCGGCCTCGTAGAGCGGGCCGGATCCACCGGTTCCGGGGGCCGCGGCGGAGAGTCGGTCCGGGGTCTCGTAGAAGTACTTGTCGGCAAGGCAGAAGACCTCGTACCGCTTGTCCACCGGACCCCCCTCGACGACGTTGCATCGAGATTTCCACGCCGTCGGGGGAACTGACAGTCACGGTTGTCATGAAGCGGCCGTGCGGAACTCACAAGTAACCGCTAGTACGCGCTAGTAGGTGCGGGAAAGCACGAGTCGGCACGTACGGGCAAGCACGGGCCGGTGAGTACGGACAGGCGCGGACGGGCGCTATTCCTCGGGCGGGAATACCGCCTCCCCGCTGGCGAGATCCGTGATGGCGATGGCCTCGACGGGACAGCTCTCGGCCGCGGCGAGCACGGATTCCGAGGCGTCCCGTTCGGCGTCCACCGGGTGCGACTGGCGCGCCGCGTCGAGCCGGAACGCCTCGGGCGCGGCGCCCGCGCACATGCCGGAGCCGATGCACACGCCCCGGTCGACCTCGACGTGCCAGCGGTCGCTCATCAGCTGTCCCCGTAGCCCGCGGGCAGGTGGATCATCTTGTGCTCCAGGTACTCCGAGAACCCCTCGGGCCCGAACTCCCGGCCCAGGCCGGAGTTCTTGTAGCCGCCGAACGGGCCGAGCATGTCGAGGCTGAAGGTGTTCACGCAGTACGTGCCGGTGCGCACCCGGCGCGCGACGTCGATGCCGCGCTCGACGTCGGCGGTCCAGACGCTGCCGGACAGCCCGTAGTCGGAGTCGTTGGCGATCCGCACCGCCTCCTCCTCCCCCTCGTACGGCAGCAGGCAGACGACCGGCCCGAAGATCTCCTCGCGGGCGATCCGCATGGAGTTGGCGACGTCGCCGAAGAGCGTCGGCTCCACGTACCAGCCCGTCTCCTGGTCTGCCGGCCGCCCGCCCCCGGTGAGGAGCTTGGCGCCCTCCTGCTGCCCGATGGCGATGTAGTCCAGCGACCGCTGCCGCTGCCGGCGCGCGACGAGCGGGCCGACCTCGGTGGCGGCGTCCATCGGGTCGCCCACCACGAGCGCGCCCGCGGCGGCGGCGAGCCGCTCCGCGATCTCGTCGTAGCGGGCGCGGGGCGCGAGCACGCGGGTCTGGGCCACGCACGCCTGCCCGTTGTTCATCCAGGCGCTCGGCACGATCCCGGCGACGGCCGCGTCCAGATCGGCGTCGGGCAGGATGACGGCGGCCGACTTGCCGCCGAGTTCGAGGGTGACGCGGGTCAGGTTGCGGGCGGCCACCTCCATGACGCGCCGCCCGGCCTCGACGGACCCGGTGAAGGAGACCTTGTCGACGCCGGGGTGGCCGACCAGGTACTCGCTGACCTCCCGGCCGGCAGGCAGGACCGACAGCACCCCGCGCGGCAGCCCCGCCTCGGCGGCGATCTCGGCCAGCACGTACGCGTCCAGCGGCGTCTCCGGCGACGGCTTGAGCACCACCGAGCAGCCGGCGAGCAGCGCGGGCGCGAGCTTCGCGGCGGCCACGAACTGCGGCACGTTCCACGGCACCACGGCCGCCACCACGCCGACCGGCTCGCGCCGCACCAGCAGCGGCCCGAGCACTCCGGCCCGCCGCTCCTCGTACGGGAAGTCGCGCGCGACGGTGATCGCGCAGTCCCAGACCATCATCGCGCCGAGCGCCTGCGCGAGGACGCTCCAGGAGGACGGGGAGCCGTTCTGGGCCGAGATGAGCCGGGCGATCTCCTCGTGGCGCGCGGCGACGGCGTCCTTGATGCGGGTGACGACCTCGATGCGCTCGTCCAGGGTGCGGTTCGCCCAGACCCCGGAGTCGAAGGAGGCGCGGGCGGCGGCGACCGCCTTGTCGACGTCCGCGCGCGTGGCGTGCGGCACCCTGCCGATGACCTGCTCCGTGTGCGGCGAGACGACCTCGATGACGTCCCGGCCTGCCGGATCGGTCAACTCGCCGCCGATGAAGAGCTGTCCGTGCTCGATGAGGTCGCTCATGTGTGAGCCTCCCGCGGGTTGGCTTGGCCCCTGCCCGTACGGCCGCCGGTGCCGGCAACCGTTCTGACGCTGCATCAGAACTGATACCAGTTCTAGTTATAGTGGGCAATGGATCCGACGCGGGACGCGGCGGACCACGGTGAGAGGGGACCCGGCATGGCACGCGTCACGGACCACGGCGGCGGGGTCTGGTCCATCCCCGTCCCCATACCGGACAACCCCCTCGGGCACACCCTCATATACCTCCTCGACACCGACGACGGCCCCGTCCTCATCGACACCGGATGGGACGACCCCGACTCCTGGGACGCGCTCGCCACCGGGCTCGCGGAGTGCGGCACGGCCGCCTCCGAACTGCGCGGCGTGCTCATCACCCACCACCACCCCGACCACCACGGCCTCTCCGGGCGGGTCCGCGAGGAGTCGGGGGCGTGGATCGCCATGCACGCCGCCGACGCGGACGTGGTGCGGCGCACGCGCGAGGCGGAGCCCGCGCGCTGGCTCGGCTACCTCGTCGACAAGCTCGCCGCCGCGGGCGCGCCCGACGACCACCTCGCCCCGCTGACGGCCGCGCTCGCCGAAGGGCGCGCCCGCCCCCTCCCCGGGCAGCGGGCCGCGCTGCCCGACCGGGCCATCGAGCCGGGCGAACTCCTCGACCTCCCCGGCCGCCGGCTCCGCGCCGTCTGGACCCCCGGCCACACGCCCGGCCACGTCTGCCTCCACCTCGAAGAGGCCCACCCCGCCGGGCGGCCCGGCCACGGCCGGCTCTTCTCCGGCGACCACCTGCTGCCGGGCATCACGCCGCACATCGGCCTGTACGAGGACCCGGAAGCCGAGGAGGCCACCTCCATCGACCCGCTCGGCGACTACCTCGCCTCCCTCGAACGCGTCGCCGCCCTCGCCCCCGCCGAGGTGCTCCCCGCCCATCAGCACCCCTTCGCCGACGCCCCCGGCCGCGTGCGCGAACTCCTCGACCACCACCGCTCCCGCCTCGCCGGCCTGCGCGAACTGCTCGCCGCCCCCAGGACGCCCTGGCAGCTCGCCGCGGCCATGGAGTGGAACCGCCCCTGGGCCGACATCCCCTACACCTCCCGCAACATCGCCGTCTCCGAGGCGGAGGCCCACCTGCGGCGGCTCGTGAAGCTCGGCCACGCGGAGGCGGTGCCGGGGAGCGGGCCCGTCACGTACCGGGCGGTATGAGGCACGTACGCCAGGAGGCCCCGGCCCGCCCGTCAGCGGAACGGGCGGGACCCGCCCGTTAGAGTGTTCTGCACAACTTCATCCCGCCTCGCCACGGGGAAAGCCGGTGCGACTCCGGCGCTGACCCGCAACCGTGAGTGCGGCCGTAGCCCCGCGCGTACGGCCGTACGAGCCGGAGCACCCGCGATGGGGCGAACAGGCTCCCGGAGCCGGACGCGTCCGCCTGGCGGCGGCGCCCGGCGACCGGCACCGTCGAGGTATACGGAGCTGAGCCCGGTGCCACCGCGCGGTCCGACGACAGCGCGCGGGTGGGCGGCCGTGCACGGCTGTGTACCACCCACCGCTGTGCAGCACCCACCGTTGCGACCTTCACCGAGAGGCACCGACCCCATGGCCCCCTCCCCCGCCGTCCACGCGCGCCGCGGCGCCGCGGCTCTGGCCGCCGCCGCCCTGCTGAGCGCGGCCGCGGCCCCCGCCGCCTCCGCCGATTCGCCGCCCCCGGCGGCGCCGGGGCTGTACGGGACGACGAACCCGCAGTTCGACGGCGTGTTCCGGCAGTCCCTGGCCTTCCTCGCGCAGGATTCGGTGGGCGTCACGCCCGCCAAGTCGGCCGTGGACTGGCTGGCCGGGCAGCAGTGCGCGGACGGCGGCTTCGCCGGGTACCGCGCCGACACCGGCACGCCCTGCGACGCGAAGAAGGGCGAGTTCACCGACGCCACGGCCGCCGCCGTGCAGGGGCTCGCCACGGTCGGCGGGCGCGGCGCCCAGGTGAAGAAGGGGCTCGACTGGCTCAAGTCCACGCAGAACGAGGACGGCGGCTGGGGCGCGCAGCCCGGCAACCCCAGCAACGCCAACTCCACCGCGACGGCCGTCGGCGCGTACGCGGCGGCCGGCCAGGACCCGGCGAAGGCCACGGCCAAGGGCGGCAAGACCCCGTACGACGCGCTGCTCTCCTTCCAGCTCGGCTGCGACGCCAAGGAGGGCGAGCGCGGGGCCTTCGCCTATCTGCCGCAGAAGGGGCAGCTGCTCGCCAACGACCTCGCGAGCGCGGCGGCGACGCTGGCCGCGACGGGCAAGGGGTATCTGGTCGAGCACCCGAGCGGCGGGGACAAGGCCCCGAAGCCGCTCGACTGCGCGAAGGGCGACGGCGACAAGGACAAGGCCAAGGCGGAGAACGCCGCCGCCGCGGCCGACGCCGGGTCCGCGTATCTGGCGGCGAAGCTCAGCGGCAGCGGTCAGCACCTGACCTCCGCCATGGACCCCAAGTCCGACAAGCCCGACTTCGGGGCCACCGCCGACGCGGTCGCCGCGCTCGCGGCGGGCGGCCACACCGACGCCGCCGGCAAGGCCATGGGGTGGCTGCGCGACGACAAGAACGGCGCCGCCGCCTGGGCCAAGGGCGACCCCGGCAAGCTCGCGAAGCTGATCCTGGCGGCCAAGGCGTCCGGTACGGACCCGCGCACCGTCGGCGGCGACCTCGTACAGCAGCTGAACGCGACCGGCCCGAAGCCGGAGGCGGCGGCGGACGCGTCGAAGAAGGACGCGAAGGACGAGAAGAAGGACGAGGGCGGGTTCGGCCTCTGGTGGTTCGTGGGCGTCTGCCTGGTGGCGGGCATCGGCGTCGGCTTCCTGCTCAGCGGCCGCAAGAAGAACCCGAAGCTGTGACGGGCCGCCTGCGCCGGGCGTCGGGCACGGCGCTGCTCGCCGGGGCGCTCGCCGTCCTGGGCGCCGCGCCCGCGCACGCGGACGGCTACCGCTACTGGTCGTTCTGGGAGAGCTCCGGCCAGGGGTGGACGTACGCCACGCAGGGCCCCTCGGTGGCGCGGCCCGACGACGGCGACACGCTCGGCTTCCGGTTCGCCGTCAGCCAGGACTCCTCGCAGGCCGCGAAGCCGCGCCGGGCGGCGGACTTCGGCGCGATCTGCGCGGACACCCCCGCCAAGGGCGGCAGCAAGCGCGTCGCCCTCGTCGTGGACTTCGGCACCGCCGCCGACGCGCCCGACGGCGGGACGCCGCCCCAGGCCCGTACAGCCTGCGCGCGCGTCGGCAGGGACGCCAGCGCAAGCGAGGCGCTGGCGGCGGTCGCGAAGCCGCTGCGCTACAACTCGGCGGCGCTGCTGTGCGCCATCGACGGCTACCCGAAGTCGGGGTGCGGCGAGCAGGTGGCCGACGGCGGGAAGAAGACCCCGGCGCCGGCCGAGACGACCGGCGCCGCGAAGAAGGACGACGGCGGAGGCGGCCCGTCCGCCGGGCTGATCGGCGGCGCCGCCGCCGTCGTCGCCCTCGGGGCCGCCGCCTGGTGGCAGGCGCGCCGCCGCCGCGGATGAAGCGGATGAAACGGCCGGAGCGCAGGACGCGGGCGGACGAGCACGAGGTGCGGTCGCCGCGCGGCCGTGCGGCGACCGAGGCCATGGGCCGCGCCCGTGCCCCGCTGGCCTCCCGGAGCGGCGCCCTGCACCCCGGCGCCTGGTGGCTGTGGGCGCTCGGGCTCGCCACGGCCGCCTCCCGTACGACCAATCCGCTGCTGCTGTGCCTGCTGGTCGGCGTCGCGGGGTATGTGGTGGCGGCGCGGCGCACGGACGCGCCGTGGGCGCGGTCGTACGGGGCGTTCCTCAAGCTGGGGCTGCTGGTGCTGGGCATCCGGCTGGTGTTCGCCGTCGTGCTGGGGTCCCCGATCCCCGGTACGCACACGATCGTCACCCTGCCCGAGGTGCCGCTGCCCGACTGGGCGCGCGGGGTGCGGATCGGCGGCCGGGTGACGGCGGAGGGGCTGGTGTTCGCGCTGTACGACGGGCTCAAGCTCGCGACCCTCCTGATCTGCGTCGGCGCGGCGAACGCGCTGGCGAACCCGGCGCGGCTGCTGAAGTCCCTGCCGGGCGCGCTGTACGAGGCGGGCGTCGCGATCGTCGTCGCCATGACGTTCGCGCCGAACCTCGTCGCCGACGTGGCGCGACTGCGCGCCGCCCGCCGGCTGCGCGGCCGCCCCGACCGCGGCGCGAAGGCGCTGCTCCAGGTCGGGCTGCCGGTGCTGGAGGGCGCGCTGGAGCGCTCGGTGGCCCTGGCGGCGGCGATGGACGCGCGCGGCTACGGCCGTACCGCCCAGGTCCCGCCCGCCGTGCGGCACACCACCACCTGCCTGACGCTGGGCGGGCTGCTCGGCGTGTGCGCCGGTACGTACGGGCTGCTCGCCGAGGAGGGCGCCGGATACGGGCTGCCGGTGCTGCTGGCCGGGCTCGTCGCCGCGATGGGCGGCCTGTGGCTGGGCGGGCGGCGCTCGGTGCGCAGCCGCTACCGCCCCGACCGGTGGGGCGCGCGGGCCTGGCTGGTGTCGGGTTCGGGCATCGCCGTGGCGGGCCTGATGATCTGGGCCGGTTCGTACGCCGCGCAGCCGCTGCACCCCCCGGCCGTGCCGCTGACCGCGCCCGGCCTGCCGCTGTGGCCCGCGGCCTCTGTGCTGCTGGGGCTGCTGCCCGCCGTCGCCGCTCCGGCGCCGGTCCGCGGTACGCGACCGCCCGGCCGGCGCGGCGCACCGTCCGCTCCGCACCCCCCGGGCGGCGAGCCCGGCCCGTACCCGAAGGAGGCCGGACAGTGAGCGCAGCGATCCGCTTCGAGCAGGTGTCGGTCACGTACGACAACGCGACCGCGCCCGCGATCCAGGGCGTGGACCTGGCCGTGCCCGAGGGGGAGCTGGCGCTGCTGGTCGGGCCGTCCGGAGTCGGCAAATCGACCATGCTGGGCGCGGTGAGCGGCCTCGTACCGCACTTCACCGGCGGCACCCTGCACGGCCGCGTCACCGTCGCGGGCCGCGACACCCGCACCCACAAGCCGCGCGAGCTCGCCGACGCCGTCGGCACCGTCGGCCAGGACCCGCTCTCCCACTTCGTCACCGACACCGTCGAGGACGAGCTGGCCTACGGCATGGAGTCGCTGGGCCTGGCCCCCGACGTGATGCGCCGCCGCGTCGAGGAGACCCTCGACCTGCTCGGCCTCGCCGAGCTGCGCGACCGGCCCATCACCACCCTCTCCGGCGGCCAGCAGCAGCGCGTCGCCATCGGCTCGGTGCTCACCACCCACCCCAAGGTGCTCGTGCTCGACGAGCCGACGTCCGCGCTCGACCCGGCCGCCGCCGAGGAGGTCCTCGCGGTCCTCCAGCGGCTCGTCCACGACCTCGGCACCACGATCCTGCTGGCCGAGCACCGGCTGGAGCGGGTCGTGCAGTACGCGGACCAGGTGATCCTGCTCCCCTCCCCCGGCGCACCGCCCGTCGTCGGCGACCCGGCCGCGGTCATGGCGCGCTCGCCGGTCCGCCCGCCCGTGGTCGACCTCGGCCGCCTCGCGGACTGGTCGCCGCTGCCGCTGTCCGTACGGGACGCCCGCCGCAAGGCCGGGCCGCTGCGCGAGCGGCTGTCCGGCCTCACCCCGCCCGCGCCCCCGGCCGGCGCCGCGGGCCGCCGGGCCAGTGACGATGGGGCGGCGCGCCGCCCGCGCCTGTTCCGCAAGGCGGTCGAGGAGAAGACGGCCGACGCGCCGCCCGCCGCCGTCGCCGGGCTCTCGGTGCGCCGCGGCCGCGTCGAAGCGCTCAGCGGCGTCGAACTGACCGTACGGGCGGGCGAGGCCGTCGCGCTGATGGGCCGCAACGGCGCGGGCAAGTCCACGCTGCTGCGCACCCTCGTCGGCATGCACGAACCGGCGGGCGGCGCCGCGCGCGTCGGCGGGCACGTACCGCACCGCACCGGCCCGCGGGAGCTGCTGCGCCGCGTCGGGCTCGTACCGCAGGAGCCCCGCGACCTGCTGTACGCGGACACCGTGCGCGCCGAGTGCGAGGCCGCCGACCACGACGCGGGCGCGGCCCCCGGCGCCTGCCGGGCGCTGGTCGGCGAGCTGCTCCCGGACGTACCGGACTCCACGCACCCGCGCGACCTGTCCGAGGGCCAGCGGCTCGCGCTCGCGCTGGCGATCGTGCTGACGGCCCGGCCGCCGCTGATCCTCCTGGACGAGCCGACGCGCGGCCTCGACTACGCGGCCAAGGCCCGCCTCGTGGAGATCCTGCGGGCCCTGGCGGCGGACGGCCACGCGATCGTGCTGGCCACCCATGACGTGGAGCTGGCCGCCGAGCTGGCCCACCGGGTGGTGATCCTCGCCGACGGGGAGATCGTCGCGGACGGGCCGACGGCCGAGGTCGTCGTCTCGTCCCCCGCCTTCGCCCCGCAGGTCTCGAAGGTCCTCGCGCCGCTGCCGTGGCTGACGGTCCCGCAGGTGCGCGCCGTACTGGAGCCGACCGCGTGAACGCGTTCCGGGCCTTCGGGGCGACCGAGGCGGCCGACCGGCAGGCGAGGGCGATCCGGCTCGGCCCCCGCTCCGTGGCGGCCCTCGTCCTGATCTCCGCGATCGGCGTGGCCGCCTTCGGCTGGCCGCTGCTCGCCGACTCCGCCTCCGGCCTCGCGCACTCCAGGGACGCGCCGTGGCTGTTCGCCGCGCTGCTCCCGCTGCTGCTGGCGGTCGTCGTGGCGACGATCGCCGACACCGGACTGGACGCCAAGGCCATCGCGATGCTCGGCGTCCTGGCGGCGGCGGGCGCGGCGCTGCGCCCGCTGGGCGCGGGCACGGCCGGCATCGAGCCGATGTTCTTCCTGATGGTGCTGTCCGGCCGGGTGCTCGGCCCCGGCTTCGGCTTCGTGCTGGGCGCGGTGTCGATGTTCGCGTCGGCGCTGCTGACGGGCGGCGTGGGGCCGTGGATGCCGTTCCAGATGCTGTCGATGGGGTGGGTGTCGATGGGCGCGGGGCTGCTGCCGGGCCCGGACCGGCTGCGCGGGCGCCGCGAGACGGCGATGCTCGCGGCGTACGGGGCCGTCGCCTCGCTCCTCTACGGCACGGTCATGAACCTTCAGGGCTGGCCCTACATCGGCGGGCTCACCTCGGGCGTCTCCTTCGTGCCGGGCGACCCGCTCCCCGACAACCTGGCCCGCTTCATCGCGTACTGCCTCGCCACGTCCCTGGGCTGGGACCTGCCCCGCGCGATCGTCACGATCACCCTGACGCTCGCGCTGGGCCCGACGGTGCTGAAGGCGCTGCGCAGGGCGACGCGAAGGGCGGCCTTCGACGCACCGGCGGAGTTCACCGCCCCGCACTGACCGACCACACCGGCCCCATAGGGGCGCGGGGAACTGCGCGACCAGCCACGACGCACCCGCAGCCGACGGCGTTGCGCGCCCTCGCCCCCGCCTCGGAGCGTCAGCTCCAATGCCGCAGCACGGCCGCGATGGTCCGCACCGTGCGCGCCGGATTGCGCAGCTCCCGCGCCAGCTCGGCGACGGCGGCCCGGCCGGGGACCCGTACGGGCCCCGACTCGCTGAGGTACCGCACGGCGCAAGCGGCGGCGACCGTCGTGTTGGCACGCTCCAGCCAGTCCAGGCTGAGCGCGTGCGCGAGCGCGGCGGCGCGCTCGAAGGCGCTGTCGTACACGGGGCGGCCCAGCAGCCCGGCCCGGTGCCGCTCGACGGCGGCGATGCCCACGCCGAAGTCGGCGGGCGCCCGCCCGTACCCGTACGCGCCGGCGTCCTCGGCGGTCTCCAGCACCCAGGCCAGATCGACGTCGGGCCCGGCGGTGGCCCTGCCGCCGCCTTGGGCGCGGGCGGGCGCGCCCGTGTCCCCGTTCGTACGGCCGTCTCCCCGGGCCGGCCGGTCACCCGGAGACAGCACGCCGCGCCTCGCCGTCCGCCCGTGCCGCCTCGGCCTCGATGAACTCCCCCCACTCCGCGATGAAGCGCCCGGCGGCCCGGCGCGACGCGGCGCGCTTGGTGTCGGTGTCGGCGTTGATCAGCCGCTCGATGTACTCGTTGAGACTGATGCGCTGGTCCGTCGCCGCGTGCCGGGCCGCCTCGGCGGCCTCCGGCGACAGCCGGACGTTGAACTGCGTCTTCGTGGTCCCCATGCGGGGAAGCTAGCCGGGCCTAGCGGCGGCCCACCAGCCTTGGCCAGTACCTGTCACACACAGCGACGGCCGGCTGCCGCGCGGGGCAGGCCGCCGGCGAGCCGACCGGACCGAGGGGTCAGCCGATGGGAAAGACCAGCTCCGGCCGGTCCCAGAGCACGGCGGGCGGGTTGGCGGGGATCATGCCGACCCGCCGCGCGCCCACGCTCCGGTAGAAGCCCTCGGCGGGCGGGTGCGAGACGACGCGGACGCCGTCCAGCCCGGCGGCGCGCGCCTCGGCGGTCATGTGCCCGACGAGGAGCCGGCCGATGCCGCGCCCCTGGGCCGCGTCGGAGACGAACATCAGGTCCAGTTCCGGCGGCTCGACGATCAGCGCGTAGAAGCCGAGCACGGCGCCCGTGCCCCCGTGGCCCGGATCGTCGGCGGCCAGGAAGACGCGATGGGACTCGATGTAGTCGGGCCCCACCGTGTATCCGGCGACCATGGCCGCGTACTGGCCCTGGTACGCGCGGGAGTTCCGTACGAGCCCGGTGAGCCGCTTCGCGTCCTCGGCGGTGGCGCGGCGCACGACGGCCCCGGCCGCCGCCCGTCCCGCACCCCTGCCGGTAATAACTGAAGACATGCGACGAGTATTACGCACCTGTGCCGCGCAGCCGCCGGAATGTGAGGCCACGCACAGGGACCTTCGTCACCTACGACCGTGCCTCGTACTGTCGCGCCCGGCGTCGCGATCTTCGAAAAATCGGCCCTCACCTGCGGAGATACGGGTCCCCGACCACCCCGGGACCTTCCGCCCGGCATGCGAGGTCAACTAGTAAGAGGGGGCATTGCGGACATATCTCTTCGGAGGCACTGTCGGTGGAGTCGCCGGAACGCAGGACGGTCCGGCACCGCACATCGCACTTCCCACCTGCCCCCGACGGAAGGCATCTCCCCGTGACGTCCCGCACCATCAGCCGCATCGCCCCCCGCACCAAGACCGCCGCCGCTGCCGCCACCGTGGCGCTCGGCGCCGCCGGCGTCGTCTTCGCCTCCGTCCCGGCACACGCCGCGGCGCCCGCCGCCCCCAAGGCCGCCGCCACGAGCAGCCCCCAGGCCGCCGCGCACAAGCTGATCCCGGACGCCGCGCAGTACCAGTGCTTCAGCAACATCGTCGAGCACGAGAGCGGCTGGAACCCCACCGCGGCCAACGCCAGCGGCGCCTACGGCCTCGTGCAGGCCCTGCCCGCCTCGAAGATGGCCTCGGCCGGCGCCGACTACAAGACCAACCCGGAGACCCAGATCAAGTGGGGCCTGGAGTACATGAACTCCACGTACGGCAGCCCGTGCGCCGCCTGGTCCTTCTGGCAGTCCCACAACTGGTACTGAGCCATACGGTCCGGATGATCCGGCACCGCCCCCGAGAGGGCCGACGTCGCTGACGTCGGCCCTCTCGGCCGTGCGGAGGACGCCGGCGTCACAGCCGCTGGATGATCGTCCCCGTGGCCAGCGCGCCGCCCGCGCACATCGTGATCAGCGCGAACTCCTTGTCCCTGCGCTCCAGTTCATGCAGCGCGGTGGTGATCAGCCGGGCCCCGGTCGCGCCGACCGGGTGGCCCAGCGCGATCGCGCCGCCGTTCACGTTCACCTTGGCCATGTCCTGCTCGAAGACGCGCCCCCAGGACAACACCACTGACGCGAACGCCTCGTTGATCTCCACGAGGTCGATGTCCTTGAGCGCCATCCCGGCCTTGCCGAGCACCGCGCGCGTCGCGTCGATGGGCCCGTCGAGGTGGAAGTGCGGGTCGGAGCCGACGAGCGCCTGCGCGACGATACGGGCGCGGGGCCGCAGCCGCAGCGCCCGCGCCATCCGCTTGGACGCCCACATCACGGCGCACGCGCCGTCCGAGATCTGCGAGGAGTTGCCGGCCGTGTGCACGGCGGTCGGCATGACGGGCTTGAGGCCGCCGAGCGCCTCCATGCTCGTATCGCGCAGCCCCTCGTCGCGGTCGACCAGCCGCCACATGCCCTGCCCGGCCGTCTGCTCCTCCTCGGTGGTGGGCACCTGGACCGCGAAGGTCTCGCGCTTGAACCGCTCCTCGGCCCAGGCCGCGGCGGCGCGCCGCTGCGAGGCGAGGCCGAGCCCGTCGACGTCCTCGCGGGTCAGCCCGCGCCGCTGGGCGATCCGCTCGGCGGCCTGGAACTGGTTGGGGAGGTCCACGTTCCACTCGTCCGGCCAGGGCTTGCCCGGCCCGTGCTTGGAGCCGCTGCCCAGCGGCACCCGCGACATGGCCTCGACGCCGCAGCCGATGCCGATGTCGATGACACCGCCCGCGATCATGTTGGCGACCATGTGGTTGGCCTGCTGGGACGAGCCGCACTGGCAGTCCACGGTGGTGGCGGCGGTCTCGTACGGCAGTCCCATGGCGAGCCAGGCGTTGCGCGCCGGGTTCATCGACTGCTCGCCGGCGTGCGTGACCGTGCCGCCGACGATCTGCTCGACGCAGTCCGGCTGGATGCCCGTACGGGCCAGGAGTTCGCGGTACGTCTCGCCCAGCAGATAGGCGGGGTGGAGGTTGGCGAGCGCGCCCCCGCGCTTGCCGATGGGGGTGCGTACGGCTTCGACGATGACGGGTTCCGCGGCCATGACTCGTCCTCTCCTCGCGTCCGCAGGGCGTCCCGGCGCCCACGGCAGAACTAGTACCCGTTCTAGTTCTGCACGCAGTCTCACGACTGCCGGGCCCGGTACGCAAGGGTCGTGCACGCACCGCGTCCGCTCCGGGTACGCAACAGATGACGCCGCGACCCTTGCGACCTATAGAACTCGTTACTACCTTCAGGCCAACTTCTGATGGGCCGTCAGACCTGGAGTGGCCGATGTCCTGCCCCGTACACCCCGAAGGACTGCCCGACGGACTCCCCCACGGACTCCCCGAAGGCTTCGACTTCACCGACCCCGACCTGTACCACCAGCGGGTGCCGCTCCCGGAGTTCGCGCGGCTGCGGGAGACCTCCCCGGTCTGGTGGAACGCCCAGCCGCGCGGCATCGCGGGCTTCGACGACGAGGGGTACTGGGTCGTCACCCGCCACGCCGACGTCAAGGAGGTCTCCACCAAGCCGGAGACCTACTCGGCCGGCCTCAACACCTCGATCATCCGCTTCAACGAGCACATCCAGCGCGAACAGATCGACGTCCAGAAACTCATCATGCTCAACATGGACCCGCCCGAACACACCCGGGTCCGCCAGATCGTGCAGCGCGGCTTCACGCCGCGCGCCATCCGGGCGCTCGAAGACGCCCTGCGCGACCGGGCCGCCGCGATCGTGACCGAGGCGAAGGAGAGCGGGCGCGGCGACTTCGTCACCGACATCGCCTGCGAACTGCCGCTCCAGGCCATCGCCGAGCTGATCGGCGTGCCGCAGGAGGAACGGGCCAGGATCTTCGACTGGTCGAACAAGATGATCGCGTACGACGACCCGGAGCTGGCCATCACGGAAGAGGTCGGCGCCAACGCGGCCATGGAGCTCATCTCGTACGCGATGAACCTCTCCGCCGCGCGCAAGGAGTGTCCGGCCGAGGACATCGTCAGCCGGCTCGTGGCGGCCGAGGACGAGGGCAACCTCGGCTCGGACGAGTTCGGCTTCTTCGTGCTGCTGCTGGCCGTGGCGGGCAACGAGACGACGCGCAACGCCATTTCGCACGGCATGCACGCGTTCCTCACCCACCCCGACCAGTGGGAGCTGTACAAGCGGGAGCGCCCGGCGACGGCGGCCGAGGAGATCGTGCGGTGGGCGACCCCGGTCGTCTCCTTCCAGCGCACGGCCACCCACGACACGGAGCTGGGCGGGGCCCGGATCAAGAAGGGCCAGCGCGTGGGCATCTTCTACGCCTCCGCCAACAACGACCCCGAGGTCTTCGTCCACCCGGAGCTCTTCGACATCGCCCGCGACCCCAACCCCCACCTCGGCTTCGGCGGCGGCGGCCCGCACTTCTGCCTGGGCAAGTCCCTGGCCGTCCTCGAAATCAACCTCATCTTCAACGCCATCGCCGACACCCTCCCCGACATCCGCCTGACGGGAGCGCCGAGGCGGCTGAGGTCGGCGTGGCTGAACGGAATCAAGGAGATGGGGGTGGCCTACGCGTAGGGAGCGGCCTACGCGCAGGGGTTCCGGGCGCGGCGGGCGAGGGGGCGGGACGGCGCCCCAACTCCCCTCCCCCCTCGGCTCAATTCGGCACGTTCCCGAACCTTGCCAGTGGTCATTGGCGGACTTACTCTCGGGTATACCGCACGGTTGGCATGACCCCTACACGTTGTTCGGCAGCTCAACCGCATGGTCGTGCCGCCGCTCCCCCCACGTGATCCGACAGCGCTACGCGACGTTCATCGAAGGGGCAATACGACATGAAAGACGCACACGGCAGACAGGTGACGGGCCGGGTCAGGTGGCGGAGGTTCGCCGTGCTGTCCGTGCCCGGACTCGCGGTGACGGCGGCGCTCGCCATCGCCCTCGCCAATGGGGCACTGGCGGCGTCGTTCGCCGTGTCGGGACAGCAGTTCAAGGTCTCGGCCTCCAGCCTCAAGGGCGACGGCTTCGCCCAGTACGGCAGCATCGACACCAACGCCCGCGGCGATCTGCTGCCGGTGGCCGTGACCGCCATCAAGAAGGCCGAGCTGCACAATCTCTGCCAGTCGGTCGTCACCCACCTGCCCGTCATCGGGGACATCTCCCTGAAGCTCTCCGCCGGCGGCGGCGGCAAGCCCGTCCAGGCCGAGAACCTGTTCGTCGACGCGACCCAGCTCTCGGGCAACGCCGCGTTCCACAACATCGAGATCGGCCGCGACGCCTCGACGCTCGACAAGGGCCCGGACAACGCGCAGGGCCTCCAGGACCTGTTCGCCCAGCAGGCCGACGACGTCAACATCACCGACCTGCACCAGACGGCGTGGGCCACCAACGCCGCGACGTTCAAGCTCACCGGCCTGAGCATGAACGTGTCCAAGGGCAAGAAGGAATGCTTCTGATCCGGGGCCGGTGGCGGCAGTGGCGCCGGGGCCGTCCCTTCTGGGGCGGGCTGGCCGCCGTCGTCGCGGGCGCCGAGATCTGCGCCATCCCGCTCGCGCCGCTGAAGGTCATGCTCCATCAGGGCATCGCCGGCATCCCGTCCGTCCTCATGGGCGCGGTCATGATCCTGATGGGGCTCGCCGCCTGGTTCGCCCCGCAGTACCGGTCGCTGGCCGGGATCGTCACGGTCATGGTCGCCGCCGCCGCGCTGGTCATGTCCAACCTCGGCGGCTTCCTCATCGGGACGCTCATGGGCATCGTCGGCGGCGGCCTGATCTTCGCCTGGCAGCCGCTCCCGAGTACGGACGCGGCGCCGGGCACACCACCGGACGGCCCGCGGGACGCCTCGCCCCCGGGAACGGCGCCGCCCGGCGACACCCGGCCCATGGACGTACCGCCCGCCACCGACACCGGTCCCGCCCGTCTCCGCAAGCACTGACCCTCATCCCTCGTTCCTCATCCCTCATCCCTCATCCCGCAAGGAGATCCGATGAGACCCCAGCCCTTACGCGCCCGCGCCCTGCTGGCCCCGGCCGCCGGGCTCGCCTGCGCCGCCGCGTTCACCCTCGGCGGCACCGCAGGCGCCGCGGCCCCCGTATCGGCGCCCGCCTCCGCCCCCGGCATCGCTCCGGCGTCGACCACCGTCACCCCGGCCGGTCATCACTTCTCCGCCAACCTGACCGGCAAGGCCACCTTCAAGGCCGGCGCCGTGACGGTGACCTGTACGGTCTCCAGTTCCGCGGCCGGCTCCGGCGACAACAACAAGGTTCCGGCGGCCCCCGGCAACACCAACCCCTCGGGCCCGGTCTCGAACCCCATCAACGCCCCCAGCTTCAGCTCCTGCACCGCCAGCCTCCCCGGAGTGACCGCCTCCGTCACCACCAGCGGCAACTGGGGCGTCGCCATGCAGAACGGCTCCCCGACCACCGCGAGCCTGACGATCCCCACCGGCGGCTTCGTCCTCCAGACCAACGGGCTGGCCTCCTGCACCGTGACCGCCGCGCCGAGCGCCGCGGCGAACATCGCCGGCACCTGGGCCAACGGCGCGCCGTCGAAGCTCGGGTTCTCGAACGCGTCCGTACCGGTCCACGTCGTCGGCGGCTTCGGCTGCCCGACCAGCTCCACGACCTCGACGTTCAACGCCACCTACAACGTCACGGACACGACCGACCCCGCGTCGCAGATCACCGTCACCGGCTGAGCACCGGCCGGGCCCCGACCGAGCACCGGCTGAGCACCGGCCGCCCGACCCTCCCGCCCCGCCCGCCCCGGCTTCAGGATTCGAGTCGCGGAGCCACCCACCCCACCCCATGATGGTGGGACGCGACGATCCGAGTCGGGGCGAGCGGGAGGCTGTGCCATGTTCGCAAGTCTGGGCCGCTTCGTGGTCCGCCGACCGTGGTGGGTGATCCTCGCCTGGGTCATCGCCGCCGCGGCGGTCATATCCCTCGCCCCCAAGCTCACCTCCAGCAGCGACGAGGCGAGCTTTCTGCCCGGCGACTACGAGGCGATCAGGGCGTCGGACGTCCAGGAGAAGGACTTCCCGCAGCAGCGGAACATCGGCGCGATCATCGTCTTCCAGCGCTCCGACGGCGCCCGGCTGACCGCGCGGGACAGCGCGTCCGTGGCGAAGATCGCCACCGCGCTGAACAAGGAGAAGATCAAGGGCATCGACGCCGTCGCCCCCGGCTCGACCTCCCCCAACAAGCGTGTGCAGACCGCCGCGGTCGCGATGCCCAAGGTGACCGACCCCGCCGACAAGAGCCCGCAGGACGCCGTCAAGAAGCTGCGCGAGGATCTGAAGCCGGACCTGCGCGGTACGGGCCTCAAGGCGGGCGTCACCGGCTCCGCCGCGCAGGCGCTGGACGAGAGCGAATCCTCCGAGCGCGCCGGGATGCTGGTGGCCGCGGGCACGGTGGTGATCATCGTCTTGCTGCTGCTGGTCATCTTCCGCAGCCCGATCATCGCGCTGCTGCCCGTCGTCCTCATCGGCCTCATCTCGCCGATGGCCACCGGACTGATCGCCTCCGCCAACGAGGCGTTCGACATGAAGGCGGACAGCTCCATCCAGGAGCTGCTGACCGTCGTCCTCTTCGGCGTCGGCACCGACTACATCCTCTTCCTGCTGTTCCGGTACCGGGAGGCGCTGCGCGCCGGCGAGGACTCCAAGAGCGGCATGGTGCACGCCGTGGAGCGGGTCGGCGAGGCCATCGCCTCGGCGGCCGGCGCGGTGATCGTCGCCTTCGCCGCGCTCGCGCTGTCCACCCTCGGCATGCTCAAGTCGATGGGCCCCGCGCTCGCCATCGCGGTGTTCGTGACGCTGCTGGCCGGGCTCACGCTCGTACCGGCCGTAGTGTCCCTGCTGGGCACCCGCGTGTTCTGGCCGTCGAAGGCGTGGCGGCACGAGCCGAAGGGCGCCGTCTTCACCCGGCTCGGCACGTCGATCGCCCGCCGCCCCGCCGTGTGGGCGCTGATATCCGCCCTGGTCATGGGCGGTCTGGCGGTCGGCGCGCTCGGCTACCGGGCCAACTTCGACCTCGCCGGGTCCTCGCTGCCCAAGACCAAGGAGTCGATGGTGGCGATGCGGGACATGCAGAAGGGCTTCCCGGCCGGCACGGTCGACCCGACCTCCGTCTATCTCTCCTCGGACGACGACCGCCCGCTGAGCGCGGCGCGGGCCGCCTCGTTCCGTACGGACCTGGGCAAGGTCGAGGGCGTCGGCTCGGTCTCCGCGCCGAAGCTCAGCCCGGACCGCTCCACGGCCTCGTACTCCGTCGTCCTGTCCGACCCGCCCGCCTCCGACGAGGCCCTGTCGACGGTCAAGGACCGGCTGCGGCCGGCCGCGCACGACGGCGCCCCGCGGGGCACGAAGGCGCTCGTCGGCGGCATCACCGCCGTCTACGTCGACATCAACAAGGCCGTGGACCGCGACTATTCGGTGGTCTTCCCGGTCGCCGCGCTGTGCATCATGGTGATCCTGGGGCTGCTGCTACGCAGCCTCGTCGCGCCCTGGTATCTGATGCTGTCCGTCGCCCTCGGCTTCGGCGCGACGCTCGGCGCGACCTCGATCCTCTTCCAGCAGATCGGCAGCCAACCAGGGCTGATGTTCATGCTGCCGGTGATCATGTACCTCTTCGTCGTCGCGCTCGGCACCGACTACAACATCCTGATGGTCTCCCGGCTGCGCGAGGAGGCCCGCGAGGGCCGCGACCCGCGCGACGCGGCGGGCACCGCCATCCGCCACTCCGGGCCGACGATCGCCGCGGCGGGCGTGATCCTCGCGGGCACCTTCGCGACGCTGATGCTCGCGGGCAACTCCACGCTCTCCCAGATGGGGTTCGCGCTGTCCTTCGGCATCGTGGTGTCGGCGTTCGTCATGGCCATGGTCTTCACGCCGAGCCTGACGGCGCTGATCGGGCACGCGGCGTGGTGGCCGGGGCACGGCGACGAGAAACGGGAACCCGCCGCGCCGACCGCGTCGCCTCCCCCGTCGTCCCCGTCGTCCCCGTCGTCCCCGGCGGACTGAGCCCCGAGGCCGGGAAGCGGCGCCGCTCTGCCGATCACACCCGCGCCTCGCGTACGGTCGCGCCCATGAATGAAAACGTGGACCTCTCCACGCTCAGCTCCCAACACTCCGGCACGCCGCGCCTGTTGGGACACCTCGCCCGCCCCGAGGGGGCCGGCCCCTGGCCCGGCGTCGTGGTGATCTTCGAGGCGATGGGCGCGGACGCGGTGAACCTGCGGCTCAACGAGCGGATGGCGGCGGCGGGTTACCTGGCGCTGATGCCCGATCTCTATACGGGCCGCAAGGCGATCCGCTGCATGGTGCCGACGATGCGGCAGCTGGCACAGGGCCACGGCCCCGCGTTCGCGGACATCGAGGCGTCGCGGCAGTGGCTGCTCGCCGAGCCCTCGTGCACGGGCAAGGTCGGCGTCATCGGGTTCTGCATGGGCGGCGGCTTCGCGCTGGTACTCGCCGGGCAGGGCCGGTTCGACGCGGCGGCCGCCAACTACGGCCAGCTGCCGAAGGAGTTGGACAAGGCCATGGAGGGCGCGTGCCCGGTCGTCGCGAGCTACGGCGGGCGCGACAAGCCGTTCCGGGCCAACGCGGCCAAGCTGGAGTCGGCGCTCCAGCGCGCCGGCGTCGCGCACGACGTGAAGCTCTACCCCAAGGCGGGGCACAGCTTCCTGAGCGACGCCGAGAACGTACCGCGCGCGCTGGCCCCGGTCATGCGGCGCATCACCGGCTTCGGCCCGGAGCCGGAGTCGGCGGCCGACGCCTGGCAGCGGATCGAGGCGTTTTTCGGGGAGCATCTGACGGAGAAGTGAGCGGGGGGCGGGGGCGGGCTCGTGGGGCCGGCGCGGACCGGCCCCACGAGTCCCCCGCCCCCCCCCCCGCCCCCCCCCCGCAGGCCATCGCGTTTCGTTACTCTTACCCCCCCGCCCCCACCCGTTCCGGAAAACTGTCGGGGGCGGTAACCGCGCCCGGATACGGC